>NZ_JBEYZF010000007.1:0-341192 GCF_040645915.1 Nonomuraea sp. NPDC046570
TCCAACCAAAGGAATCCGTCAATTAAGACGGGGTTGTGCATCATGCACTGGCTTTTAACACACTGTTGAGTTCTCAAGAAACGGACGCGTACACCCTAGAACCACCAGGCGGCGCTCGCTTCGTTATGTCTTAATTCTTTCAGCCGTTCCGATCTCTGTCAAATTCAGTGATTTGACTTTCTTCGGTTCGAGCCGGTCCCAAACTTACCAGCCCATTCACAGTGAATGGACCAGATCGGTGTGGGATTTGCCGGGCGATCGTGACCGCCCCGCAGACAGAGACTCTAGCAGCACTCCCGGGGCACTCGGTGCCACTCAGGTAACCAGATAGTCGTTCCCGCTCCACGAGGCTGCCAAACCTTGCCGCGTGCGCAAGTGGACGGCAAGTCATCCGCAATCGGACCGGGATACGAAGTAGACACGAGCTCAGTGCACCCTGGAGGTGTCCGCAATGACCCGCTCGGAGTTCGATGACATCCGCGCCCACCTCGCCGACGCGACCACCCATGCAGGCGACCTGCTGCGGATCGCCCGTACGCTGCTCGACGACCTGGAGCAGGCGCGGATGCGTGAGGCGGCCCTGCGGACCTACTACCTGCGCCTGCTGACCGCCGCGCGCGCGACGACGGCGGCCGAGTGCGCCGGAGCGCCCGACCCCCTGGTGTTCCTCCGGCACGAGCTGGCCGAGCGCGGGCAGTTGCCCGCCGACGGCGAGGCCGTCCAGCGCATCCTGTCCGACGCCAGGACGGCGGCCGCGCTGCTGGCCTGCCTGGAGCAGCAGCAGGTGACGCCGCCCAGGCGGACCAGCCTGCGGATGCGCCGCTGCGTGGGGACCAGCCGCACCCTGCCTCGATGATGCGATGAGGATGCGGCGTATACCCCGTCTTGAAATGAAGGCTGGAACACTGCTGCTATGTGGCAGAGGTGGGGTAACTGGGCGGCAATCGCCCTGGTCGGGGGATTCGGCCTTGTATGGGTGGGCGTGGTGATCTTCGCGGTCGAGGCGACGCCCACCTGGGTACGGCTCGCCCAGACGGCCTTCGGGGTGATGCTCACCGGCTGGGCCGGCCACAAGGCCGTCGGGCTGGTCAGGGACGCCCTACGACCTCGCCGAGCTTGACCCGCGCGCCCGTACGCAGCACCGCTCGCTCGTAGATCCGCGCGCCCACGACCAGCACCCCGGCCGCCGCGGCCACCATGAGCACCCCGGCCAGACCGATCTCCCACAGCGGCACCTCGGTGGCGGCCGAGCGGACCGGCATCACCATCGACGAGAACGGCGGCACCAGCGACAGGATCCGCGCCGGGACGCCGGTGGGCTGCGCCGCCGCCAGGAACGCGACGAGATAGGTGACCATCAGCGTCATCGTCATCGGCGTCAGCACCGAGTTCAGCTCCTCCTGCCGGGAGACCAGCGAGCCGAACGCGGCGGCCATCGCGGCGAAGAACGCGTAGCCGAGCAGGAACCAGACCACCGTGCCGACCGCGATGCCCGCCATCCCCGGCGGCAGGTCGCCGGCCAGGCCCGCGGCGTACGAGGTGCCGAGTCCGGCCACGATCACCACGACCAGGTTGATCAGGCCCAGCAGGCCGAGCCCCACGATCTTGCCGCCGAGCAGCTGCCAGGGGCGTACCGAGGTGAGCAGCAGTTCGACGATTCTGCTGCCCTTCTCCTCGACCACTCCCATCGCGACGTACATCGTGGAGTAGATGAGCAGGAAGAACAGCGTCATCACCAGCAGTGAGGCGATGCCGGCCCGGACGCCCTGGTAGCGGGCGTCGGCTCCGACGGACTCCACCTGGAGCGGCTGCAGCGTGACGCCGGCGGCCTTGAGCTGCTCGGAGCGGTGCAGGTTGTCGAGGACGAGCCCGAGCTTCTGGTTCAGCTCGCCGTTGGCGATCACCTTACCGGGGCCGACCAGCGCCGCGTCGACCTTCTCGTCGAGCACCGCCTGGCGGGCCGCCGCCTCGTCGGGGTACGGGGTGACCTCCAGTTCGGCCGACTGCGGAGCCGTACCGACGACGCCGACGCTGTAGGTGTCGGGTCCGGAGAACAGCTTGGGCAGGAACGCCAGGCCGGCCACCAGGACGGCGCTCACGGCGAGGCTGATCAGGAACCCGCGGGTCCTGATCCTGACGTTGATCTCGCGCTGGGCCACCAGCCACAGGTCGCTCATGCCACGGCCTCCCTGAAGATCTCGGTGAGCGTCGGCTGCTCCCAGCCGAAGTGCTCGACCTGCCCGGCCTGTACGGCGGCGCGCAGGATGGCCTGTTCGTCGCCCTCGGACGTGATCAGCACCTGGCGGTCCCCCTCGACGGTGACCGGCAGCCCCGCCGCCCAGTCGGAGACGGCTCCCCTGACCACGACCCTGAGCGTGCGCCTGCCCTCCCGGGACCGCAGTTCGTCGACGGGCCCGCTGGCCACCATCCGGCCCGCGGAGATGATGCCGACCGAGTCGCACATCCGCTCCACGAGCTCAAGCTGGTGGCTGGAGAAGATGACCGGCACCCCGGCGTTCGAGCGTTCCTCCAGCACCTCGGCCAAGGCGTCGACGGCGAGCGGGTCCAGCCCGGAGAACGGCTCGTCGAGCACCAGCGCCGTGGGCGCGTGCACGAGCGCGACGGCGAGCTGGACGCGCTGCTGGTTGCCCAGCGACAGCGCCTCGACCGCGTCGCCCGCGCGCTCGGTCAGGCCGAGCCGCTCCACGAGATCGCCGGCGGCGCGCGCGGCGGCGGTGGCGGACAGGCCGTGCAGGCGGCCGAAGTAGACGATCTGCTCCTGGACCTTCATCTTCTGGTAGAGGCCGCGTTCCTCCGGCATGTAGCCGAACGTGCGCCGCTCCGGGAAGCCGAGCGGGGTGCCGTCCCAGGTGACGGAGCCGGAGTCGGCCTGCAGCACCCCCATGACGATCCGCATCGTGGTCGTCTTGCCCGCGCCGTTGGCGCCGACGAAACCGAACATCTCGCCCGGCCGTACGGCGAAGCTCACGCCGTCGAGGGCGGTCTTGTCGCCGTAGGTCTTGCGCAGGTCGTGTATCTCAAGCACCAGTGATCCTTCGTAGTACCTCGGTGTAGTGGTCGAAGGCGGCCCTGCCCTGGGGGGTCAGGGACAGCCAGGTCCTGGGGCGTTTGCCGGAGAATGCCTTGCGCACGTGCACGTAGCCCGCCTCCTCCAGGGTGAGCAGGTGCTTGGACAGCAGGGAGTCGCTCACCTCGATCGTCTCCTTGAGGAACTTGAAGTCGGCCTGCTCGGACGCCGCGAGCGCGGCCATGATGGACAGCCGCACGGGCGCGTGTATGACGTCGTCGAGCTCGTGTCTCGGGTGGGTCGTCATCAGCCGGCCGCGGCGATCGCGTCGGCGGCGGACAGTTCGCCTTCCGCGGTCATCGCTCCTCCTCTGCTCATGTACTCAAAAAGGTAACAAGTACTTAACTGTCATTCAAGTTAGTATTGTGGGCATATGAGCGATCAGCCGTACGAAATCAGCCGTGACATGGGTGATGACGTGCAGGAATCCTCTATCGCCATGTATCTGGACAGGCTCCCTGAGCGGCACCACATCGACGAGATCGACGACCATGTGGAGCGGGGCATCTCTCACTGGGTACGCGAAGAGGACCCGCGCGAAAGTGACACCCACGCCGACCCGCTGGAGGAACCGACCTCCTTCAACGACGAGCAGGCGTAAGGGTCAGGGCTGGAAGCGATACCCCATGCCGGGTTCGGTCAGCAGGTGGACCGGGTGTGCCGGGTCGGGTTCGAGCTTGCGGCGGAGCTGGGCCATGTACTGGCGCAGGTAGTGGGTCTCCTTCAGGTAGCCGGAGCCCCACACCTCGGTCAGCAACTGCCGCTGGCTGATCAGCTTGCCGGGGTTGCGGAGCAGGAGCTCCAGGAAGTGCCACTCGGTTGGCGTCAGCCGTACCCCGCCTGAGATGGTCTTGCTCGTCAGGTCCACCAGGTGCTCGCCCAGCCGTACCGACGCCTGCTCGGGCTCGTGTGCGGAGGCGCGGCGGGTGACCGCGCGGATGCGGGCGAGCAGTTCGTCGATGCCGAACGGCTTGGTCACGTAGTCGTCGGCGCCCGCGTCCAGCGCCTCGACCTTGTCGCCGCTGCCCGCCCGGCCGGACAGCACGATGATCGGCACCTTGGTCCAGCCGCGCAGCCCGTGGATGACGTCCACACCGTCCAGGTCGGGCAGGCCGAGGTCGAGGACGATCAGGTCGGGGTGCCAGTCGGCGGCCTGGCGCAGCGCGGAACCGCCGTCGGCGGCGGTCTCCACCTCGAACTGCCGGGCGACCAGGTTGATCCGCAGGGCGCGCAGGATCTGGGGCTCGTCGTCGACGACCAGCACGCGGGTCATGTGGCGATCCGCAGCGAGACGATCATGGTGAGTCCTCCTCCTGGGGTCTCCTCGGGAGTGAGTGTGCCGCCCATCGCCTCGGTCAGTCCTCGCGACAGCGCGAGGCCGAGGCCGACTCCGGTGTGGTTGTCGCGGTCCCCGAGTCGCTGGAACGGCATGAAGACCCGCTCGTAGTCCTCGGGCCTGATGCCGGGGCCGCGGTCGATGACGCGCACCTCGACGCGGCCGGCGTACCAGCTCGCGGTGACCAGCACGTCGCTGTACCGCACGGCGTTGCTCATCAGGTTGGCCAGCACCCGCTCCAGCAGCGCGGGGTCGGCCTCGACCTCGGGCAGGTCGACCGGGATGTCCCCGTCGACCTTGTCGCGCAGCGCGCCCAGCTCGTCGATCGCGCGCGGCACGACCTCGTCCAGCGCCACCGCCCGCATCGACAGGCCGAGCGCCCCGGCCTGCAGGCGGCTCATGTCGAGCAGGTTCACCACCAGGCGTTCCAGTGTGGTCAGCGACTCCGAAGCCGTGTCCAGCAGTTCCCGCCGGTCCTCCGCGCTCCACTCGATCTCGGTGCTGCCCAGGCTGTCGACCGCGGCCTTCGCCGAGGCGAGCGGCGAGCGGAGATCGTGGCTGACGGCGGCGAGCAGGGCCGTCCGCATCCGGTCCGCCTCGGCCAGCGGGCGGGCCCGCTCGGCCGCCTCGCGCAGCCGCTCCTGGCGCAGCGCCACCGCCGCCTCGGCGGCGAACGCCTCCAGCACCCGCCGGTCGGCGGCGTCCAGCGGCTTTCCGCGTACGGCGAGCACCAGATCCTCCTCGATCCGCACGTCGGTGTCGGCCGTGCCCGGACTCGTGCAGGGCGGCCCGCCCGCCGTGGCGGCGATCCGCCACTCGCCGTCCCTCCGCTCCAGCAGCGTCACCGAGGCCACCCCGAAGGTCTCCTTGAGCCTGGCCAGCAACGACGGCAGCGCCGACTCGCCGCGCAGCACATGCCCGGCGAGCGTGGACAGCACCTCGGCGTCCGCACTGGACCGCGCCGCCTCCCGGGTACGGCGGGCCGCCAGGTCCACCACCGCGCTCACCATCGCCGCCACCAGCACGAAGATCATCAGAGCGAGCAGGCTCTGCGGCTCGTCGATCGTCCAGGTGTGCAGCGGCGGCGTGAAGAACCAGTTGAGCAGCCCGAACGAGAGCACCGCCGCGGTGACCGCCGGCCACATCCCGCCGACCAGCGCCACCCCCACGACCAGCAGCAGGAACAGCAGGATCTCGCTGGGCAGCCTGAGCGTGCCCCGGAACGGCAGCAGGCCGAGCGCGAGCAGCGGGACCGCGAGCAGCGCCATCGCCCACCCGGCCGCCCTGCGCCGCAGGGTCAGCGCCGCCCTCGAAGCCGGTCGGCGCAGCCCCTTGCTGACGTGCTCGTGGGTGATCATGTGCACGTCGATGGAGCCCGCGTGCACGGTGGTGGTGAGGCTGACCCCACGGGAGAAGATCCGCGCGAACCGCCCGCGCCGGGAGGCGCCGAGGACGAGCTGGGTGGCGTTGACGCCGCCGGCGAAGTCGAGCAGCGCCCTGGACACGTCGTCGCCGACCACCTGGTGGTAGGTGCCGCCGAGGCTCTCCACCAGCGTGCGCTGGCGGATCAGGGCGGCGGGGTCGGCGCCGGTGGTCAGGCCGTCGGCGCTGGTGACGTGGACGGCGAGCAGGTCGGCGCCCTTGGACCTGGCGGCGATGCGGGCGGCGCGCCGTACCAGGGTGTCTCCTTCGGGGCCGCCGGTCAGGGCCACGACCACGCGTTCGCGCGCCTCCCAGGTGCCGGCGATGCCGTGCTCGGCGCGGTAGCGGTCGAGCTGCTCGTCGACCTTGCCCGCCAGCCACAGCAGCGCGAGCTCGCGCAGCGCGGTCAGATTGCCGACCCTGAAGTAGTTGGACAGCGCGGCGTCGATCTTCTCCGGCTGGTAGACGTTGCCGTGGGCCATCCGGCGGCGCAGGGCCTCGGGCGACATGTCGACGAGCTCGATCTGGTCGGCGCGCCGTACCACCTCGTCGGGGACGGTCTCGCGCTGCGGCACGCCGGTGATCTGCTCGACGACGTCGTTCAGCGACTCCAGGTGCTGGATGTTGACCGTGGACAGCACGTCGATGCCGGCGTCGAGGATCTCCTCGATGTCCTGCCATCGCTTGGCGTTGCGCGAGCCCGGCACGTTGGTGTGGGCGAGTTCGTCCACGATGGCGACCTTGGGCCGTCTGGCGATCAGCGCGTCGGTGTCGAGCTCGGTGAAGCCCACCCCCCGGTGGACCATGGTCTTGCGGGGGATGAGCTCCAGGCCCTCCAGGAGCTCGGCGGTGCGGGGACGGTCATGGGTCTCGACCAGGCCCGCGACGACGTCCGTGCCGCGTTCGAGCCTGCGCCTGCCCTCGCCGAGCATCGCGTAGGTCTTGCCCACTCCGGGCGCGGCGCCCAGGTAGACGCGCAACCTGCCCCTGCCCATGCGTCCTGTCCCTTGGAGATGTCCCGATTTACGGGTCCATCAGATCACAGCACCTCAGGGCTGGTACGGCGGGGCGACCCCCCATCCCCAGCGCGGCACCGGCGCCTTGGGCGGCGGCGTGGCGCCGGGCTGCGAGTTGGCCAGCGCCAGGCGGGTGCCCCATTCGATGTAGCCGACGAAGGCGGCCCTGAACTCGGGGTCGTCCGGCAGGCCCACCTCGTCGGCGGCGTCCAGCAGCAGGCTCACCCAGCGGCGGCGCTGCGGCTCGGTGATGCCCTTGCCGAGGTGCTGGGAGAGCATGTGCGGGTAGCCGCCGCGCTCCCTGGTGTAGCGGTCGGGCCCGCCGAAGACCTCGCCCAGCCACATCGCGACGTACGCGGGGTGGCTGGGGTCCATGTGCGCGAACAGCGGGCCGATCAGGTCGTCCTTCTTGACATGGCCGTAGAAGGTCTCGGTGAGCCGTTCCAGCGCCTCCGCGCCGCCCGCCCACTCGAACAGGGTGGGCTCCGCCTTCTCGGTCATCTGGTCGACTCCGTCCGGTATCGCATGCATTTCACAATCATGTAATGATGTAATCAGTTCTCCGGCGTCTGGCCAAGGGGCGATCGAGCGGTTACATTCCGGGAGTCCCTGGCCATCGGGAGGCTCCGTGTTACCAGATGTTGCCGAGCTGACCACCATCCCGCACCTCGACGAGGTGAACCGGTCGCTGCGCGGCCTGCACGCGGCGCACCCCGGCAGGTCCGCGTTCCGGCGGATCGGCACCTCACGCGACGGGGAGCCACTGTGGATGCTGTCCGTCGGCGCGGGCGCGGACCAGGCGCTGGTGATCGGCGGGCCGCACGCCAACGAGCCGATCGGCCTGCTGACCGTGCTGCAGCTGGCCCGCCACCTGGTCGAGACGGGCGACCTGGGTTTCACCTGGAACCTCATCCCGTGCATCGACCCCGACGGCGCCCGGCTGAACGAGGGCTGGTTCGAGGGCCCGTTCACCATCGCCCACCACTACCGCCACCTCTACCGGCCCGCGCTGCACGACCAGCCCGAATGGGCGTTCCCGACCAGCCGCTTCGACCGGCCGCTACCCGAGACGCTGGCGCTCAAGGAGACCATCGACGAGCTGCGTCCCCGGTTCCTGTACTCCCTGCACAACGCCGACTTCGGCGGCACCCACTTCCAGATCGGCGCCAACCTGCCCGGACTCGCCCCGGCGCTGGCCGGGGTGGCCACCGAGCACGGGATGCCGCTCGACCTCGCCCCCATCGACACCCTCGGCTACGAGGTGGCCGGCCCCGGCGTCTTCGTGATCCCGCCGTACGGCGAGACCTCCCACGACGTGGCCGCCCCCGCCATCCGCGCCGCGACGAGCTGGCAGTACGCCCAGCGGTACGGCACGCTCAGCCTCCTCACCGAGGTCCCACTGTGGAACATCCAGGGCAGCGACGACCCCGGCGAGACCGACACCACCCGCGCCGACCTGCTGCGCTGGGCCGCCGACCGGCTCCGCGACGACATCGGCGCGCTGGCCGGGCTGCGCGCCCGCGCCCTGCCCGCCACCACCCGGGTGACGCCGAGGTTCGCGGCCGTGGACGACACGATCCAGATCGCCTCCACGCTCATCGGGGTGATGGACGCCGCCCGCGCCGAGGCGTCGGCGACGTCGGACCGGGTGAGCGTCGCGGAGGCGATCGGGGTGCGGGGGACGGTGTGGCGGATGCCGCTGAGGCTCGCGGGCATGCTGCTCGGCCTGCTGTCGAACGAGGCTTCGGCGGGGAACCGCGATCCGGCGCTGGTGGCGACCCTGGCCGACCTGGAGGTGCTGTTCGGCGGCCTGTGCGCATCCGCGGAGCGCGAGGTCCCGCAACCGGCCACCCCGCTACGCCGCCTGGTGACGGTCCAGACCGAGGCCGCCCTGACCGCGGCCCGCCTGCTCCGATCCCGCCTTCAGTGATCTTGACAGCGGTCCGTGAATGTCACGAGTCTTGGTGACATGAAGGTGAGCGCGACAGAACCCGACTTCGTAGCATTCGCCTGGATTCTTATCGCGATGAGCGCGGTTCTGGCCGTTATGCCGGTTCGGCGGGTGGCATTTGAGGTTCAGCAGTACGGCCTCGTCGAATCGGCGATCCCTGTTCTCATCCTCTTCGGCACTCCCCTTCTCGGGGTCGCCCTCGGCAGGATCGCCATTCGCGCGCAGGGACGCGGCAACCGTCTTTTCGGGGCCGCGCTGGGCCTATTCTTCTCGGCGCTCGCCCTGATGGGGCTGCAGGCCGTGTGGGCCTACCAAGTCATCTCCAACCTTTAGCGAGCAGCGTCCGAGGGCTGGTCATCGTCGAGTTCTCCGGCGATGGACGATGCCAGAGATCTTCACCTCGGCCGAAATACGCATGAAATGCGTAAACGAGAAAGTCCCTGATCTCCGGTTACCCGGTGATCAGGGACTTCTTCAAGTAGCGGGGGCAGGATTTGAACCTGCGACCTCTGGGTTATGAGCCCAGCGAGCTACCGAACTGCTCCACCCCGCGTCGGTGTGTATCCAAAGATTATCGGAGACGCGGGGGTCTTGCAAATCAAACGGCTAAGGCCCTCCGGTGGGCGAGGTGGTCGGGGTCGGTGACGCGGGTGCGGTGGGGGCCGGTGTGGCGGTCCCCGTGGGGGTCGCGGTGGGGGCCGACGTGGGCGTGACCTGGGGCGGGGCCACCGCGGCCTTGTCCAGGACGCCCAGCGCGTCCTGCAGGCGCTTCTGCGCCTCGCCGTACTTCACCCAGTCCGGCGGGGTGGCCTTGAGCGCATCCTGGGCGTCGGTGTACGCCTTCTGAGCGTTCTTGATCGCGGTGGCCAGCTCGGAGGTCTGCTGGTTCGGCTGGGTCTTGCCCGGCTCGGTCACCGTGGTGTCCTTGCCGCTGAAGACCTGTTCGAGGGCGGCCTCCAGGGTGTTCGCCGATCCGATCTTGCTGCCGAAGGAGACGAGCACCCGCTGCAGGATCGGGTACGGCTCCTGGCCGGTGCCGGCCGCCACCTGGATGTAGACGGGCTCGATGTAGACGAGCCCTCCGGCGTACGGCAGGGTCAGCAGGTTGCCGTAGCGCACCGCGGACGCGCCCACGCCGAGCAGGTTGAGCTCACCGGCGAACTTGCTCTGGAAGGCGTTCTGCGCCTGTCCGGGGCCCGGGATCGGGGTGTTGGACGGCATGCGCAGGATGCGCAACTTGCCGTAGTCGGGGCCGGCCGTGGCGTCGACCGCCATGAAGGCCGCCAGGTTGGGGCCCTGGCGCGGGACGAACGTCGTGGTCAGCGAGAACGACGGCGTGTCACCCGGCATGGTGGTGGTCAGGTAGTACGGCGGCTGCTTGATGTCCTTGTCGCCCTGGGAGGGGTCGTTGGGGACGTTCCAGAAGTCCTGGCCGCCGTAGAAGGAGTCGGCGTCCTTGATGTGGTACTGCGACAGGACGTCACGCTGCACCTTGAACAGGTCCTCGGGGTAGCGCACGTGGTCGAGCAGGCCCTGGCTCATCGCGCTGGCCGGCTTGATGATCGTGGGGAACGCCTTCATCCACGTCTGCAGCAGCGGGTCCTTGTCGTCCCAGGCGTACAGGGTGACGGTGCCGTCGTAGGCGTCGACCGTGGCCTTGACCGAGTTGCGGATGTAGTTGATCTTGTCCCGCGGCTGCTGCGCGACCGCGCCGCGGACCGTCGCGAGATCCCTGGTCATCTCGTCGAGGCTCTTGCTCTGCGAGTACGGGTAGCCGTTCGACGTGGTGTAGCCGTCGACGATCCAGGTGACGCGGCCGTCGACGATGGCCGGGTAGGGGTTGCCGTCCATGGTGAGGAACGGCGCGACCTTCTCGATCCGGTCACGCGGGTTGCGCTCGTAGAGGATCTTCGACTTGTCGTTGATGTCACCCGAGAGCAGCAGGTTCTTCTCGCCGTACTTCGCCGAGTAGATCAGCCGGTTGAAGAACGAGCCGATGGGCACGCCGCCCTTGCCCTCGTAGGTGGTGTTCTTCTGGCCGGTGCCGCCGCTCTCCGGGTAGTCGAGCTCCTGGGTGGCCTTGTTCGGGTCGCCTCCGGCGATGACGTACTCGGCCGCGGCCGGGTGCTCACCGAAGTAGATCCGCGCCTCCTTCAGGCTTGTCGCCGTCGCCAGGGGGCCGGTGACCGGCATGTCCTTGGCGTCGAAGTTCGGCAGGCCCTCGGAGTCGACCTCGTTGCCGGGGGCGGCGACGAAGCCGTACCCGTGGGTGTAGATGAGGTGGCGGTTGATCCAGTTGTCCTGCTGGGCGGGCGGGCCGGTCAGCTCGCGCACCGCCACGACGTGGTCGCGCGGGGTGGCGCCGGTGCCGTCCTTGTAGCGGTCGACGTCGAGCTGGTCGGGGAAGTCGTAGAAGCCTCGGATGCGCTGCTTCTGCTGGTAGGTCTTGGCCACCAGGTTGGGGTCGAGCAGCCGCACGCCGGAGACGGAGGTGTCGCCGTCGGCCTTGACCTTGGTCGGGTCGGCCTCGGCGGAGTACGGGATGACCTCGCTGTCGGACACGTCGAAGGCGTCTCTGGTCGCCTCGATGTTCCGCTTGATGTACTCCTCCTCCTTGCCCTGCTGGTTGGGCTTGACCTGGAACTGCTCGACCAGCGCCGGGTAGACGCCGCCGATCAGCACGGCCGACAGGACCAGCAGGCCGAAGGCGACGCCCGGGAGCATGCCGCCCGGCCGTACGACGCCCGCGAAGAACAGCACCGCGCAGATCAGCGCGATGATGGCGAGGATGGTCTTGGCCGGGAGCACCGCGTTCACGTCGGTGTAGGACGCGCCGTCGACGAACCCTCGGTCGGAGAAGACCAGGCCGAATCGGTCGAAGTAGTAGGCGATGGCCTTGAGCAGCACGAACACGCCGAGCAGCACCGACAGGTGGGCCCGTGCGGCGCGGGAGGCGTGCACGCCGGGCGACTGCAGCCGGAATCCGCCGTACAGATAGTGCGTGATCGCGGCCATGATGATCGCCACGATCACCGCGATGAACAGGAAGTTCAGCACCATCCGGATGAACGGGTAGTCGAACATGAAGAAGGAGATGTCCAGGCCGAACTCGGCGTCCTTCTTGTTGAACGGCGTGCCGTTGACGAACTGCATCCAGGTCTTCCACTGCCCGGCGAAGGACGAGCCCGCGAACAGCGCGAGCATGCCCATGCCGACCAGGAAGATCAGTTTGCGGTGCGGGTCGAGCGCCATCCGGTAGCGGTCGGCGCCGCTGCCGCCGCCGAACATCGCCGGCCCGAACATCGGGCGCATGCGGAACGCCAGCAGCATGTTGCCGCCGACGACGCCGACCATCACCACCGCTCCCACCAGGAACAGCACGATCTCGGTCAGCAGCACGCCGGAGAAGACAGGGGTGTAGTCGACGGAGTCGAACCACAAGTAATCAGTGAATATCCCGGCGAACAGGAAGAAGAACGCCACGATCGCCACGAGGACGATCGCGACAGGGAGAAGCAGTCGCGGGCGACGAGGCAAGCGCATCGCCCGACCGGCTCCTGGGGTCCGGAAGCTCAAGGCCAACCCCTCGTCGTGAAGAACAAACGGTCCGTGTTTGAAAACCTACACCGGTGGCCCGGCGGTCGTGAGACGCCGCTCGGGCACGGTCCGGCTACGAAGGCTGCGGTACGGCTAACGGACGAGCGTGCGCGGAAGTTTCAACTCGCCGAGCAGGAAGCCAGCGAACCCTTTCCCGTACGGATGACGTCCACCGCCTTGGCGGCCTCGTGCAGGGTACCCACCTTGACCAGCCGCAGCCCGTCCGGAACCGCGCCGAGCGCCTCCGGGCAGTTCTCGGCGGGGGACAGGAAGAAGGTCGCGCCCGACTTCTGCGCCCCCACCATCTTCTGCGCGATGCCGCCGATCGGCCCCACCTTGCCCTCGGGGGTGATGGTGCCGGTCCCGGCGACCGCCTTGCCACCCGTCATCGCCCCAGGGGTGAGCTTGTCCATGATGCCGAGCGAGAACATCATGCCCGCGCTGGGCCCGCCCACGTCCCCGACATTGATCTTGACGGTGAACGGGAACTTGTACTTGGCCTGCATGGTCACCCCGACCATGGGCTTGCCGTGCGGCGAGGCGATGGTCTTCAGCGAGACGTCGATCCGCTCCTCGCCCCTGGTGATCCCGAAGTCGACGAGGTCGCCCGGCTTGTGCGCCTTGACCGTGTTGGAGACCATGTCGACGTCCGTGGCGAGCCTGCCGTCCACCGAGTTGATCTCGTCGCCCGGCTTCAGCTTGCCGTCGGCGGGCATGCCCTTCTCGGTCGCGATGACCGAGACGACGGTGCTGTAGGGGATCTTGAGCTCGGTCAGCGCCGCCGCGGTCGCGCTGTCCTGGGAGTTGGTCATCTCCGCGGTGTTCTCCTGCTCGACCTCCTCCGCGGTGCTGGTACGCGGGAAGATGGTCTCCTCCGGCACCACCGCGACGGTCGGGTCGACCCAGCCGCGCAGCGCCGTCATGAGGTCGATCCTGCTGCTCGGCCCGCCCTGGTAGGCGACCGTGACCAGGCTCAGCTTGCCGTCGGTGGGGTAGGTCTTGTGCCCGACGATGGTGATCACGGGCTTGTCGTCGACGGTGCCGATGGTGTTCTCGGTGGGCCCAGGACTCAGCACGACGTACGGCACGGGCAGCCACGCCCCCGTGACGCCGAGGGCGAGCACGAGGAAGCCCGAAACCATCAAGGTCAGTGCGCGTCGCGACATGGTCATGAGCCTAATCGCAGGCGCCGACCCACTCCGTGGACCCGTCGGCGAACTCCTGGTGTTTCCAGATGGGCACCTCGGCCTTGAGCGTGTCGATCAGCTTTCGGGAGGCCTCGAAGGCCTCTCCCCGATGTGGGCCGGCCACGGCCACGATGACCGCGATCTCCCCTAGGGCCAGCTCTCCCACCCGGTGCACGGCGGCGAGCGCGGTGATCGGGTACTCGGCGGCCACCTTCTCGGCCACCGCGCGCAGCTCGTCGGCCGCGCTCGGATGCGCCGAGTAGGCCAGACGGGTCACCGCCTTGCCCTGGTCCTGCTCGCGGACGGTGCCGACGAACAGCGTCGTGCCGCCCGCCGCATGGTCGCCCACGGCGGCGAGCACCTCCTCGACGGAGAGCGAAGTGTCGCGAATCCCCAGCAACCGGATGACGTCCACGAACAAAGCCTACAACCGGCGCTTCTTGCGGACCTGCCGCACGATGGCGGCGGTGCCGATCACCGCGACGGTGGCGCCGGCCGCGGTGAGCGTGGCGTCCTTGCCGGACAGCCGCCTGCCGACCACCGCGTGCCTGCCCTCACGCAGCTCCAGGAGCTGCTCGAAGGCCGCTTCGTTGGTCCACGCCGGCTTCCAGCCCGCCTCGCGCAGCGCCGTGCAGTCGACCACCCACGGATAGACGACGTAGTGCAGGTCGGTGGCGGGGGCGGGGGTGATGCCGAGCCGGTGCAGGCGCTGTGCCGTACCGAAGGTGAGGCCGGCGGGCAGCTCGAAGCGGCGGATGCCGGACAGCTCCTCGACCTGGTCCTGCTCCAGCCAGCCGTCGCTGCCGACGGCCGCGACGCCGGTGATCGCGCCGCGGGCGGCCAGCTCGAGGGCCGAGACCAGGTCGTCGATGTGGCAGAACTGCCAGCGCGGCGAGCAGCCTTTGACGGTGAGCAGGCGGGGGGCCTCGAAGTGCCTGGTGACCACGGTGTCCATGCCGGGACCCACCAGGGCGGCCGGGCGCAGCACGGTCACGTCCAGGCCGGGGTGGCTGCGGGCGGCTCTGCGGACCAGGGCCTCGATCTCCAGGTAGTCGCCGACCACCCCGGTGTCGGGTTCGGCGGCCACGTCGGAGTTCTCCGGGAGCGGGACCTCGTTCTCGGCGACCGCGCCGTACACCATGGCGCTGGTGACGAGCACCACGCGCCGGACGCGCGCGGCGGCGCTCGCGGTGAGGACGGTCTGGGCGGCGCGCAGGTTGTAGGCGCGGCGTTCGGCCGGATCGGAGTCGAGGGCGTAGTCACCGGCCAGGTGGACCAGCACGTCGATGTCGGAGATCCGGTTCGCCAAGAGCGGATCCCGGACGTCGATCACCCGCCAGGTGACGTCCTGGACGTCGCCGCGCTGCTCGTCGATGGCCACCACCCTGCGGAAATCCGCCGACGTGGCCAGCCTTGCGAGTAGTTCGCGGCCGATGCCCGAGGAGGCGCCGGTCACGGCGACGACTGGTTGGCGCGGTCGTTTCGAGGTAGGCACCGGGTCCTCACTTTGCACTGATCCGCCGTAGGACGACTAACGTGGCGGATGTGGACTCCTCCATCCTGCACGAGGTAGAGCGGTGACTGACCTGCCAGGTCGCGAAAACGACCCTAACGAAAACCCGTTCGCCATGTTCGGCGACCCTGAGCAGATGGCTCAGGCGATGCGCCAGTTCGCCGACATGCTGTCGGCGCCGCAGGGTTCAGGCCCTGTCAACTGGGACATGGCGAAGAACATCGCCCGGCACGCGGTGGTCGCCGAGGGCGATCCGAGCGTGATGGAGGGCGAGCGCCGACAGATAGTCGACGCGCTGCAACTGGCCGACCTCTGGCTGAACGAGGCGACCTCGCTGCCCAGCGGCGTGAACAATCCGCAGGCCTGGAGCAGGTCCGAGTGGATCGAGAACACGGTTCCGGTCTGGCGGAAACTTTGCGAGCCGATTGCCGCGCGCATGGTCGAGACCATGGGCGGCACGCTCGGCGGCGCGGGACTGCCGCCGGAGGCCCAGCAGATGGCCGGGCCGCTGATGGGCATGCTGCGGCAGATGGGCGGCATGATGGTCGGCCAGCAGATCGGCCAGGCCCTCGGTTCGCTGGCCCGTGAGGTGATGGGCACGACCGACATCGGCCTGCCGCTGTCCGACACGGCGGCGCTGCTGCCCGGCGGCATCGCCTCCTTCAGCGACGGCCTGGAGCTGCCCGCCGAGGAGATCAGGCTCTACCTGGCGCTGCGCGAGGCCGCCCATCACCGGCTGTTCCAGCACGTCCCGTGGCTGCGGGCGAACCTGCTGGGCGCGGTCGAGGAGTACGCCAAGGGCATCACGGTGGACACCTCGGCGCTCGAGGAGCAGCTGCGCGGCCTCGACATCAACAACCCGGAGGCGCTCCAGGAGGCGCTGAGCGGCGGCGCGCTGCTCAAGCCCGAGGAGACCGAGCGGCAGAAGGCCGCCCTGGCCCGCCTGGAGACCATGCTCGCGCTGGTCGAAGGCTGGGTGGCCACGGTGGTCGGAGACGCGGCCGAGGGCAAGCTGCCGTCGGCGGGCGCCCTGTCGGAGACGGTACGGCGCCGCCGCGCCACCGGCGGTCCCGCCGAGCTGACCTTCGGCACGCTCGTCGGCCTGGAGCTGCGCCCGCGCCGGCTCAGGGAGGCCGCGACGCTGTGGCAGGCCCTGAAGGCCGACCGCGGGATCGACGGGCGGGACGCGGTGTGGTCGCACCCCGACCTGATGCCGACGGCCGATGACCTGGACGCGCCCGACGCCTTCGTCAAGGGCGACACCTCGTGGGACATCTCCAAGCTCGACGCCGAGGGTCCGCAGGATTCGGAGGATGAGTGACGCTGCACGGTGACGCGGTAGCCGTACTCAAGGGGTGGGTGGCGCCGAGCGCCGAGGAAGAGGTTCTGCGCGAGGAGTTCCTGGCGCATCTGGACGGGCACGAGGACGCGATGCTGCGCGAGTGCGTGCCCGGCCACCTCACGGCCACGACCGCGGTGCTGTCGCACGACGGCGCCATGGTCCTGCTGACTTTGCATCCCAAGGCGGGGAAGTGGCTGCCGATGGGCGGGCACTGCGAGGCGTCGGACATCTCGCTCGCCGAGGTGGCGCTGCGCGAGGCCACCGAAGAGTCCGGCATCTCAGGACTTCGGCTACTGCCGGGGCCGCTGGCGCTCGACCGTCACGAGGTCTGGTGCCACCCGCCCCGATGCTGGCACTTCGACGTCGAGTACGCCGCGGTGGCGCCCGAAGGGGCGCAGGCGGTGATCAGTGACGAGTCGCTCGACCTGCGCTGGTTCCCCATCGGGGAGATCCCGCAGCCGACCGACGAGGCCACCCGCCGGCTCGCCAGGCGCGGCCATTTCGCGATGGATTCACCCGTGCTTGGCTAGCTTGGGGGGTACGTGGAGGAGAACCCGGTCGGCGGCACGATCGTGACGCCTCCGCGCCGACGCGGCCGATTCACCAAGGCGCTGCCGTGGCTGGCCGTGACACCGTTCGCGGCCTGGGCCGCCGCCCGAGTCGCGGGCCTCGAACGGGGCTCGCTGCCCACCCAGATCATGACCGTCACGCCGTACGCGGCTGCCGGTTCGCTGCTCCCCCTGCTGCTCGCCGCGCTGACGCGCAACCGCGCGGCCACCGCGCTGGCCGTGGTCACGACCGCGGCCCTCGGCCTCAGCGTCCTCCCCCGAGCCTTCGGTACGGCGGAAGCCGGCACCGGCCGGCCGCTCAAAGTGCTCACCATCAACATGCTGTTCGGCAGGGCGGACGTGTCGGCCATCATGGAACTGGTCAGGAGGTTCGATCCGGATGTGCTGAGCACCCAGGAGCTGACCCCCGGCGCGGTGATCGACCTGGACGAGGCGGGGCTGAAGGATCTGATGCCCCACCGGGTGCTGCAGGACGAGTGGAGCGCGGGTGGCAGTGGGCTGTTCGCCAAGTATCCGCTGACCGCTCTGTGGGATCTGATCCCGCCGGTCGGGCACAAGATGCCCGCGGGGGTGCTGGCGCTGCCCGGCGGCAGGCCGGTCGAGGTGGTGGACGTGCACCCGTACCCGCCGCTGGGCGCGCAGGTGCACAACTGGAACGCGGCCCTGGAGTCCTTTCCCTCCGCCTCCGGCGACACCATCCGGATCCTGGCCGGGGACTTCAACGCCAGCCTCGACCACGCCGCGATGCGCCGCCTGCTCCGCCGCGGCTACAAGGACGCCGCCGACCAGGTCGGGCAGGGGCTGACGCCGACCTGGCCGGCGAACAAGCGCATTCCGCCGATCATCACGATCGACCACGTGGTGGTCGACTCCCGGGTGGGCGTCCGGGCGGTCAGCGTGCACGACGTGCCCGGCACCGACCATCGGGCGGTCTTCGCCGAGCTCATCGTGCCGAGGTGAGGACCCTGGTGTTGTCCCAGCCTTCGAGGCCGGGGTCGAGCCTGGCCAGGTCACCGGGGGTGCGCAGCCGGTGCCAGCCGGGGCTGGTGGCGACCATGCGGCGGCCCGGCGCCTGAGCGCGCAGGGTGGCCACGAGGTCGGGGTCGTCGAGGTCGGGGTCGGCCCACTCCGGCAGGGGGAGGGCGGTGGCGAGGGCCACGGCTCCGCCGTACTCGGCGGGGCAGACCACGACCCGGGCGCGGCCGAGTTCGCGGAACATCTTGCCGATCAGCAGCGGTGGCAGGTCGGGGGCGTCGGCACCGACCACCGCGGCCTGGTCGCCGCCGAGGCGGGCGAGTATCTCTCTCAGCGTCGCCTTCTCGTCGATCTCCACGATCTCGGTGCCGGGCCAGACGAGGTCGTCCAGGCCGGGCACGCTGGTCACCAGGACCGGGGTGACGAGTTCGAGGCCCGCGACCATCTCGTAGGTGTCCTCGGCGATCGCTTCCAGGAACTCGCGCGGGTCGACGCCCTCGGGTGCCGCCGCCGACATGCTTTCGCGCACCAGGACCGCTACGATCCTGTTCAACACTCCTCCGGGGGGCTCTGCGCCGCGGAGGAGAATCCTTCGAGGAACCCGCGCGCCCGCTCCGCCTTGGGATACTGTTCGACCAGGGTCCAGAAGTCCGGGCCGTGGCTCGGCACCAGCAGGTGCACGAGCTCATGGATGATCACATAGCTGATCACCCACTCGGGCAGGCCCTTGAGACGGGTGGAGATTCGGATCGTGCCTGTGTCGGGGGTGCATGACCCCCAGCGATGCTGTTGGTTGTCGACCCAGCGGACGCTCGCGGGGCGGGCCTTGCCGTCGAGGTAGCGGGCGGAGAGCTCGTTGGCCCGGGTGAGCAGGCCCTCGTCGGTTGGTCGCCGTCGTTGTTCCTTGGCTGCCAGCCGATCGAGCATCCGGCTCACCCATTCATCCGCGTCTTCACCGCTCAACCAGGCGGGCAGGAGCACGATCGTCTTGTCACCGTCGCGGTAGGCGGAGACCGTACGCCGGCGACGAGAACTTCGACGGACCTCGACTGTCTCGGGGGGCACATATGCACGTTAGCCGAGACTGACGGAAATCCACAGGGGGTGGCCGCTGTTTTCCCTGGTCAGGATGATTAAGACCCGGTGAATCTGGGCACCCGCCTTTCCCGATGGGCGGCGAGTCCTTCCCGCATGTCAGCCGAGGCCATCGTCACCGGCTGGGCCAGTGCCTCCCAGCGGAGCGCGGCTTCGAGGTCCGTGTGATGCTGGTTCAGCGCCACTTTGGCGAGCCTGGTGGCGACCGGGGCGTTGCCCGCGACGCCTCTGGCGATCTCCATGGCCTCGTCCAGCAGCACCTGCCTGGGGAACGAGCGGGTGACCAGGCCCTGTCGTGCCGCCTCTTCGCCCAGGATCGTCCTGCCTGTGAGAATCATCTCTCTTGCCACGTTGACGCCCGCTCTGATCGGGAGCAGGTAGGTGGCGGCCATGCCGGGGTGCAGGCCCAGGGACGTGAACGGGACCAGCAGTTTGGCGTCGTCGGCGGCGTAGACGAGGTCGCAGGCCAGTGCCAGGCAGAGGCCCGCGCCCACGGCCGGGCCGTTCACGGCGGCGATCGTGGGGACCTCCAGGTCGGTGATCGCCAGCCAGGTGCGGTAGAAGGCGAGCATCCGGTCGCGGAGGGCGGGGACGGACTCCACACCTCGCTCGGCGAGCCAGGACAGGTCGCCGCCCGAGCAGAACGCGCTGCCCGCTCCGGTGACCACCACGCAGCGGACATCCTGGTCGGCCTTGAGATCGGCGATGGCCTGGCGCCATTCGGCGGTCATGGTGTCGGACATCGAGTTACGCCGGTCCGGGTTGTCGAGGGTGAGCACTACTACGCCGTCTGCTTGGTGGTCGACCAGGAGCTCGTTCATGCGGAGAGGGTAGTCCACAGGGCAGGGGCGGGGATTCGCGGTTATCCACAGCCCCGCGGGAAGCCGCTGCGGATCTTGGGTTCGCATGGAAATCTGCCCGCCATGAGACCCCGTCTGAAGCCGGCCCTGCGGCGGATCACCCGTGATGAACGGACACTGCAGTTCGGCGTGCATCCTCGGCGTGCCGTCCTGCTCACCGACCTCGCTCCCCCGGTGCGGGAGTGGGTCGGCAGCCTGGACGGGACTCGGGATCTGCGGGAGGTGATGGAGCGGGCGCGCCGGGTCGGGCTCTCCGAGCGGGCGGCGTTGTCGCTGCTCGGCGAGCTCACCGGGAGGGGGTTGCTCGACGACGCCTCCGTGCCCGCGCCCGCGTTACGAGGTCTCAGCCTGGCCGAGAGCGATCGCCTTCGGCCTGAGCTGGAGGCGCTGGAGTGCCGGGTGGCGGACCAAGGGGCCGTGCCGTCCAGCCGTGCTCTCGCGCAGCCGCTCGCCTCGGCCTTTCCCCGAAGGCAGGCGGCGCGGGTGCGGGTCTACGGCGCGGGACGGGTCGGCGCGCCGATCGTCGCGATGCTCGCCGCCTGCGGAGTCGGGGAGATCCGGGTGATCGATCCCGGCCTCGCCAGGGCGGAGGACCTCATGCCCGGCGGCCTGGGCTGGAGCGAGGTGGGCATGCCGCGCCAGGACGGTGCGGCCGTCGTGGCCCGCCGCCTGATCGGTCCGCCTCACCCGGCCACCCCGCCTCATCCGGCCGTGCCTCCCAGTCGCGCGGCCGGGTCGTCTCGGCGTCCTCGGGCCGCGGCTCTTCCCGGGCCTCGGCCGTCCTCGGTCGCCGTGGGCGGCGGAGCTCAACTGGGCGACGGTTCGCAACGCCCGGACCTCGTGATCCTCGCCCCAGTCGGCCCGCTCGACAACCTGCTGGTGAACGAACTGGTCTCGCTGCGCATCCCGCATCTGCTGGTGAGCGCGTTCGAGGGGTACGGCTCGGTGGGGCCGCTGGTCGTGCCGGGGGAGACGGCGTGCCTGCACTGCCTGGATCTCACCAGGCGCGACCGCGACCCCGACTGGCCGATCGTCACCGCGCGGCTCGGCGGCTACCCTGCGGGAGAAATAGCCTGCGACACCACTCTCGCGACACTGGTCGCGTCTCTGTCCGTCGGTCACGCGCTCGCTCATTTGGAAGGCCAGGGCACTCCTGTGACAAACGGCACAATTGACGTCATGCCTGATTGGCAGTGGAGACGCCGGTCGTGGGCGGTACATCCGCATTGTCGTTGCTTCCGAAACTTGTTTGGTGCGATAACAATGGTCACGTCAGGTTCGTGCAGCTAACGGGCTTGGAGCCCATGGGTCCGACCGCGAAGGGGGGAAAGCGGTGTCTCGGCGAGACTCCGCGTAATCATGGTGAGTGATCTTCCACGCCGTGCCGTCACGCGGTCCGCCAAACTGGCCACGCTTCCCCTCAGTTTCGCCGGGCGTACCGCTCTCGGCCTGGGCAAGCGCATCGGTGGCAAGTCCGCCGAACTCGTCGCGCAGGAGATCCAGCAGCGCACCGCCGAGCAGATCTTCAAGGTGCTCGGCGAGCTCAAGGGCGGGGCGATGAAGGTCGGCCAGGCGCTGTCCATCTTCGAGGCCGCGCTGCCCCCGGAGATCGCCGGGCCCTACCGCGCCACACTCACCAAGTTGCAGGACTCCGCTCCCCCGCTGCCCTCGGCCACCGTGCACCGTGTGCTGACCGAGCAACTGGGCGACGACTGGCGGGAAAACTTCCTGTCCTTCGAGGATCGGCCGACCGCCGCCGCCTCCATCGGCCAGGTGCACAAGGCCGTCTGGCACGACGGCAGGACCGTGGCGGTGAAGATCCAGTATCCGGGCGCGGGCAAGGCCCTGCTCGGCGACTTCAACCAGCTCTCCCGCCTGAGCAAGCTGTTCGGGGCGCTGCTGCCGGGCCTCGACATGAAGGCAGTGCTCGCCGAGCTGCGCGAGCGCATCGCCGAAGAGCTCGACTACCTCCGGGAGGCCGAGGCGCAGCACGCCTTCGCCCTGGAGTTCCAGGACGACCCCGACTTCCACATCCCCGGCGTCATCGCGGCCAACGAGCAGGTGCTGGTCACCGAGTGGATGGACGGCACCCCGCTGTCCCGCATCATCACCGAGGGCTCCCAGGAGGAGCGTGACCGGGCCGGGCTGCTGCTCGTCCGCTTCTTGTTCTGCTCCCCCGCCCGGGTGGCCATGCTGCACGCCGACCCACACCCCGGCAACTTCCGCATGCTGGCGGACGGGCGGCTCGGGGTGCTCGACTTCGGCGCGGTCAACCGGCTGCCGGACGGGTACCCGAAGGCCTTCGGCATCCTGACCAGGATCTTCAACCAGGGTGACATGGGGACCGTGGTCGAGGGGCTGCGGAAGGAAGGGTTCATCCAGCCGCACATCGAGATCGATCCTGACGCGCTGCGTGGATTCCTGGCGCCCTATGTGGAGCCGACCGCCGTGGAGGAGTTCACCTTCACCCGCGAATGGCTCCAGGCCCAGGCCGCCAGCGTCGCCGACCTCCGCCCCACGAACGTGGTGCGCCAGCTCAATCTTCCGGTCACCTACGTGCTCATCCACCGGGTGCACGCGGCAGGCGTAGGCGTCCTGTGCCAGCTCGGGGCCACGGCTCGTTTTCGCGACGAGGTCATCCGCTGGGTCCCCGGCTTCGCCGACGACGAGCCCCTCCCCGTTCCCTGACGCAGCTCTGGCCTGAGGGTGGGCGGCTTGCACCCACAGGGCCGGCCTGGCGGTGAGGTCAGGAGGCGGTTTGAGCCGCCGGTGGGGCGGCGAGGGTGGACCGGGTGCCCCAGGAGGTGAAGCGGATGTCGCTGGTCTTCTTGCTGGGGCCGAGGGCGCCGTCGTCGGTCCAGGCGGTGACCAGGCGGGTGGGCAGACCGTTCTTGGCGGTCCACAGCTTCCACGACACCTTGACCGCCGCGGTTTTGGCGCTCAGGGCCTTGAAGTTGGCGGCCCGGTAGGCGGGTGAGACCTTGAACAGGGCGCCGAGGGTGATGGCTCCCTTGCGTACGCCGGCGGCCGTACCGCTCGTGGTGGAGAGGACGGCCTTGAGGGTCGCGGGCTCCAGGATGAAGACGGGGGTGAAGAACGGGCTTCTGGCGCCGGGCTTGCTCGGGAGCCTGAGCCACTTCATGCCCTTGGGCAGGGCTTCGGCGATCGCGCCGCCGGACTGGTAGGTGTACGGGCCGATGGAGAGGGTGCGGATGGGTTTGTCCATGAGGTTCGTGCTCATGGAGTAGTCGAAGCCGGTGACGCCGTCTGGGGCGAACTGGACGACTCCTCTGCGCTTGCCCTTGTTGAACTGCTCGCCGCCGGTGGGCTGGGATCTGGCGTGCCTGCGCAGGACCAGCCGACTTGATGGGCGGCAGGCGCTGAGGGAGTACGGCGTGGACCCGGACGATCCCGGTCTCAAGGTCATGGCGGAGGCGCGGGATCTGCAGGCCACGTTGTGGATGATGGCGAAGGCGATCCGATTCCCCGATCACCTGGCCCGGGCGGAAGCCGTACTGGATGACTGGCTTGGGGGCGCGTGAGGTCGGGGCGGGGTGGGTAAGCGGAAGGCCGGGTGCGCGTGGGGCACCCGGCCTTGGGGGTTCACCCGGGGGTGAGGTCCTGCGCCGGCGGCAGGACCTCACCAGGCGGGTGGTGGCGCTCCGCTCATGCCTGGGCTAGCAGGGCGCGGCGCAGGCGGTCGGTCGCCTTCTGGACGTCGCGGCGGGCGCGCTCGAGGCGCAGCACGCGGGACGCCAGGCGATACTCCTCCGCCTCGCGGTGAAGGGTATGTATTCGGTCGTTGATCAGTTCTTGGTGCAGATACGACATTTCAAAGCTCCTACCAGCGATGCTGTTCATGTGAGGGGTTCCGTTCTTGCTCTCGAAGGGGCGGGTGGATCAGGCGGCTACGGGGGTCTTGCGAGGACGGCCGCGGGGCCTCTTGCGGGGAACGACGGTCCCGCGCAGGATGAGCTCGCCGCCCCAGACGCCCCACGGCTCCTCGCGCTCGAGCGCGCGGGCCAGGCAGGCCTGCTGGATCGGACAGCCACCGCAGAGCGTCTTGGCGAACTCGACGTCTTCCGGCGATTCGGCGAACCACAGGTCGGGGTCGGTACGGCAGGGGATCTTGGCTTCGTCGATCAGGTCCATGATCGTCTTGGCCCCCATCTGCTTCTCCTTCTTGTTGATCTTGTTCGTTTACCTCAAGTGGTGGTAGGGGGATCACGGACAAACAAAGAGGCCGCGGATCCTGTCTGCGGATCCGCGGCCTGGAGGCTGATGTTGCCGGTCAGGTTATGACCGGTTCATCCCTCCAGGGATGCGGACCGCGCAGTCCACCGTTGGTGATCTGCTGGGTCGGCGCTGCTGCAGCGCTTGCGTGGAAGCCAAAGGCGCCGAAGTAGGCGGACTTCTGGCTCGGGGCAAACTGCTCCTGGCGGAGCTTGGCCGGGCCATCGGCGAGCCTGATGACGACGGCGACGTCAGGGCATGCGAAGGCGACCCGCGTGGTCGACAGGTTCATGCTGATCACAATGGTCACCTCCACTCTCTGGATCGTCGGACAGGACCGTCCGACTCGCTTGTCCATGACCCTAAACCGGGAAGCCGGGAAGGGGCAACATATTTTCTACCTGCAGATTTACGGGTTCGTCACGCGGATCATGCACTCCTGCACCACGGACACCGCGAGGTCTCCGGAGGGCGTGAACATCTGTCCGCGCGCGAGCCCGCGCGCTCCCCCTGCCCAGGGGGACTCCTGAGCATAGAGCAACCACTCGTCGGCCCTGAACGGGCGGTGGAACCACATCGCGTGATCCAGCGAGGCGCCCATGATGTTGGAGGCTCCCCAGGCCAGCCCGTTGGCCAGCAGAACCGTGTCGACCAGCGTGTAGTCGGAGGCGTAGGCGGCCAGCACCACGTGCAGCAGCCGGTCGTCGGGCAGCTCGCCCGCGCAGCGGAACCACACGTTGGTCTCGGCGCTGCGCAGCGCCGGGTCCCGCTCCGCCTCCCAGGTGAGCGGCGAGACGTAGCGCAGGTCGACCGGCCTGGGCTTGGCCAGCCAGTCCTGCCACGCCGGGTCCTCGCCGAGGAGCGGCTGCATGCGCTCGGCATACGTCGGCACGGAGTCGGGGCCGGGGACCTCGGGCATCGCCGCCGCCTGGTGGTGCACCCCCTCCTCGTGGATGTGGAAGGAGGCCGACATGGTGAAGATGGCCTTGCCGTGCTGCACCGCCACGACTCTGCGGGTGGTGAAGGAGCGCCCGTCCCGCAGCCGCTCGACGTTGTACACGATCGGGATCGACGGGTCGCCGGGGCGGATGAAGTAGGCGTGCAGCGAGTGCACGTCACGATCGGACGGCACGGTACGGCCGGCCGCCACGAGTGCCTGGGCCGCCACCTGGCCGCCGAACACCCGCTGGTGGCGCTCCTCGGGGCTGCGTCCCCGGAAGATGTCCAGCTCGATCTGCTCCAGGTCGAGCAGGTCGAGCAACTCCTTGAGCGCTTCGTTCACGCCGGTTCTCCTCCGCGGCAGATGGTCAGCACGGCGTCGCCGTACTTGTCCAGTTTGACGCGGCCGATGCCGGTGATGGACAGCAGGTCCTGCTCGGTCGTGGGCGCTCGTTCGGCGATGGCCTGGAGGGTGACGTCGGTGAAGATCACGTACGGCGGGACCTTGGCCTCCTTGGCGGTGGCGGTGCGCCAGGCCTTGAGGCTCTCCAGCATGGACTCGTCGTAGTCGGCGGGGCAGGTCGAGCAGCGGCCGAGCTTCTGCTCGGCGGCGATCACCAGCGTCCTGCCGCACACCCGGCAGTGCACGGGGGCGGCCACGGCCCGGCGCTCCCGGGGCGCGGCGGAGCGGATGGCGGCCGCCGGGCGGCCGGTGAGGCCGTCGAGGAAGCGGGAGGGGCGCCTGCCCTTGCGCCCGCCGGGAGCGCGGGCCAGCGCCCACGACAGGCCGAGGTGCGCGCGGGCGCGGGTGATGCCGACGTAGAGCAGCCGGCGCTCCTCCTCGATCTGCTCGGGCGTCTCGGCGTAGACGATCGGCATCATCCCGTCGGTGAGCCCGACCAGGAAGACGGCGTCCCACTCCAGGCCCTTGGCGGCGTGCAGCGAGGCCAGGGTCACGCCCTCGACGGGCGGCGCGTGCTGCTCGGCGGCGCGGCGCTCCAGTTCGACGATGAAGTCGGGCAGCGCGGCGCCCTCGGCGGCCATGTCCTCGGCCAGGTCGGCGAGCGCCTTCAGCGACTCCCACTTCTCGCGGGCCTTGCCCCCGCCGGGCGGCTGCGGGGTGAGGCCGACGCCGGCCAGGATGTGGTGGACCTCGGAGGCCATCGGCTCGCCGGAGGCGGAGCGGGCGGCGCCGCGCAGCAGCACCACCGCCTGCCGTACCTCGGGGCGTTCGAAGAAGCGCTCGGCGCCGCGCAGGACGTAGGGGATCTCGGCCTTGGTGAAGGCCTCCTCGTACGCCTCCGACTGGGCGTTGACGCGGAACAGCACGGCGATCTCGCGGCTGGACACGCCCTGGTCGATGAGCTTGCGGATGGCGCGGGCGACGCCGGCCGCCTCGGCGGGCTCGTCGTCGTACTCGGTGAAGGCGGGGGCGGGCCCGTCGGGGCGCTGGGCGATCAGCTCCAGGCGGTGCGGGCTGCGGCCCTTGGCCAGCGTCATGTTGGCCAGGTTCACCACCTGGGGGGTCGAGCGGTAGTCGCGGACCAGCTTGATCACCGCGGCCTTGGGGTACTCGACGGCGAAGCCGGTCAGGTAGCGCGGGGTGGCGCCGGTGAAGGAGTAGATGGTCTGGTTGGGGTCGCCGACCACGCACAGGTCGTCCCGGCCGCCGAGCCAGGTGTCGAGCAGCAGCTTCTGCAGCGGGTTGACGTCCTGGAACTCGTCGACGACGAAGTAGCGGTACTGCTGGCGGATCTGCGCGGCCACCTCGCGGTGCTCGGTCATCACCGCGGCGGTCAGCTCCAGGATGGTCTCGAAGTCGACCAGGTGCCGCTCACGGCGGATCCGCTCGTACGCGTCGTAGAGCCTGGCCACCTCCTCGGCGGGCACCGGGGGCGTGCGGTGCGCCTTGGCCGCGGCGGCGACGTAGTCCTCGGGGCCGACCTGGGTGACCTTGGCCCATTCGACCTCGGCGGCGATGTCCCTCAGCTCCGACCGCTCCGGGTTGCGCCTGATCGACCGGCAGGCTTCGACGATCAGCGGCAGCTTGGACTCGATGACGGCCGGCGCCGAGCCACCGATCACCCTCGGCCAGAAGTAGGTGAGCTGGCGCAGCGCCGCCGCGTGGAAGGTGCGCGCCTGCACGCCGGGCGCGCCGAGAGCGCGTAGCCGCTGCCGCAGCTCTCCGGCGGCGCGGGTGGTGAACGTCACGGCCAGCACGCCGGAGGGCTCGACGACTCCGCTGCGCACGGCGTGCGCGATGCGGTGGGTGATCGCTCTGGTCTTGCCCGTGCCCGCCCCGGCCAGCACGCAGACCGGGCCGCGTACGGCCTCAGCCACCTCGCGCTGTTCGGGATCGAGCCCGGCCAGAACATCGTCGACCTCCACGCGGCCCTCCTCTCGTAGGCGAACATCTTCGCAGCAGGTGGCGGGGACCGCTCCATTCTGGCAACATGCCGCCGTCACCTTGTTTCATCCTCGCCGAGATGCGAGAAGTAGGTCATTTCCCCCACAATGGGGCCCGACCGTACTCCGGGGGAAGGGAAGGCCTGTGCGACCAGCGGTAATCGTGAGTGCTCTCGCGCTCGCTGCCGTAGCGCTCACACCTGTGACGGCGCACGCGACCAAGGACCCGACCCCGTCCCCCACCCCCACGCACATGTTCAACGAGAACGGCGTCGGCGGCATCCCGGTCGAGACCGTCTCCTACGGCCCGCACAACCGCCAGACCATGGACGTGTGGTGGACCGCCGACGGCATGGAACGCCCCGGTGTCTTCCTCGTCCACGGCGGCTGGTGGTCCAGCGGCGACAAGAAGTACATGGCCGAGATCACCCGCGGCTACGCCGAACTCGGCTACACGGTCTTCAACCTCAACTACCGCCTGTCCACCGACGCGGCCTGGCCGGCGCAGCGCACCGACGTGCTCGACGCCATCGCCACCGCGCGCAGGCACGCCGCCCGCTGGTCCTTCGACCCGAAGAACTACGTCGTCGTCGGCTTCTCCGCCGGAGGCCACCTGGCCGCGTCGGTCGGCACGTACGGCAACGGCCTGCAGGGCCTCAAGGGCGTCGTGGGCGTCTCCCCCGTGACCTCGCCGCTGCGCGCCTACCACGACGGCGCGAACACGACCGACGTGGCCAAGCGCAGGCTGCGCGAGTCGGCGATCACGCTGGCCGGCGGCTGCGAGCCCAAGGGCAAGTGCTCGCGGATCTGGGCGAGCATGGAGGTGTCCTGGCACGCCAGCCGCAAGGACGCGCCGATGCTGGCGGTCCACTCGAAGGACGAGTTCGTGCCGCCCGCGCAGAGCCAGGTGCTGAAAGAGATGCTGGGCCAGGTCGGCGTCCCGGTGACGATCTTCACCTCGCCCGGCATCCAGCACAGCTCGGCCCTGTACCGCGAGCCCGGCGTGGCCGAGCGCGTCCAGAACTGGGTCGCCGACCGGACCCAGTGACGCGGGCGCCGATCGTCGCCTCGCCATCACCGTCCCTTCACCCAGGGATTACGAACGCCTCTCACGTTGTTGCACCGAGCGCCTGTTCCTGATCCCGGAGGGAAGACTCATATGGCGCTCACGATCTACACCACCACCTGGTGTGGTCCTTGCAAGCGGCTCAAGAGCCAGCTCAGCCGCGAAGGCATCACCTACAAGGAGATCGACATCAACGCGAACCCCGGTGCGGCGGAGTTCGTGATGAGCGTCAACAACGGTAACCAGACGGTGCCCACGGTCGTCGTGGAATCCCCGAACGGCCGTGTCGTCCGCACGAACCCCTCCGTGATCGAGGTCAAGGCCCTGCTCGCCCGAGTCAGCGCCTAGACGGCGAACACAGGAGCCCCGGCACCACGAGGTGGCCGGGGCTCCCGTTCGCCTGGGTTCACCAGTCGCCGGTCAGGTGGTCGCCGTACCACGTCTCGATGAGGCGGCGGGCGATCGAGACCGGGGGCGGGAGTCGCACCTCGCCGGTTTCGAGGGCGTTCAGGAGCTCGGCGCGGGAGAACCAGCGGGCCTCGGCGATCTCGTCGAGGTCGAGGGTGAGCTCGGTGGTCAGGGAGCGGGCGAAGAAGCCCAGCATCAGACTGCGCGGGAACGGCCAGGGCTGGCTGCCGAGATAGCGGGGGCTGACCACATGCAGACCCACCTCCTCGGCCACCTCGCGCACCACGGCGTGCTCCAGCGACTCCCCCGGCTCTACGAACCCGGCAAGGATGGACAGCCGCCCCTCGGGCCACTGGGGGCCGCGGGCGAGCAGACAGCGGTCGTCCTCGTCGCGGACGAGCATGATGACCGCGGGGTCGACGCGCGGGAAGTGCTGGCTGGCGTCCCGCGGGCAGACCCGGATGTGCCCCCCGGCCCGCACGTCGGTACGGCTGCCGCAGCGCGGGCAGAACTCGTGCGTGCTGTGCCAGGCCTCCAGGGCCACCGCGTACACCAGGAGCCCCGCGTCGCGATCGCCCAGCAGTGCGCCCACCTGGCGCAGCCCGGCGGAGAACTCCTCGCCCTCGGCGGTCTCGTCGAGCCGCATCGGCGCCACGGTCCGGCCGTTGAGGTCGGCCAGGGCGGTGCCGGGCAGCGGGGCGGCGACGGCGAAGTAGGGGACGTCGTCCTCCACGCCGAGCAGGTAGCGCTCGCCCTTGGGGGCGTCGCGGGTGGCGAAGAGCACCACCTCGACCTCGTCACCCACCCGTCTGACCAGGGTGCGGCCCTCGTCGATGAGCAGGACCCTGGCGGCCGGGTCGGCCCAGGAGCGCTCCAGCCACGCGTTGTTGCCGCGCAGCATCGACGAGCGGTCGATCGTGCCACGTGCGAGAAGCAGGGGGCCCAGCAGTTGTTCTTCGGCCGTTGTCTCCACGCGCCATGTCCTCCCCGGATTTCCTGTGACATCCTATGCCCGCTGCGTGACGGCGGAGAGCCGTCTCCACCGTCACGCAGCGCGCTGGTGTCAGCGGGCGAAGACCACGATGTTGTCCCGGTAGCTGCGCCGCCGGGTGTCGAAGGTGCCGCCGCAGGTGATCAGCCGCAGCTCGGCGTCGGGGGTCGGGCCGTACACCTGCCTGTCCGGGAGCTGTCGCTTCGGGTAGCGGGCGATCTTGGAGACCCGGAAGGCGATCGTGCTGCCGTCGGCCCTGTCCACCAGGATCCGGGCGCCCTCGCCGAGGCGGCGCAGGTCTGGCGGGTCATGACTCCCACTTTAGAATCGCTTGCGGGAGACCCCGGTGAGAGCAGGATGAGAAGGCTCTCATTTATCGGTCGATTACTCCGTCCCGGCAACGTGATGATCTCTATCAAGCTAGGATCCGGTGAGTTAGGTTAGCCTTACCTGATTCGGGGGTGTCCACGCGTTGCGGCTCTACCTGACCGCGCTCAAACCGACTGACTCGGTGACCGACGGGTTCCTTCCCGCCGCCCGCGCCCTGGGCTGCGAGGTGACCGTCCTCACCGACCGGCCCGAGCGGCATCCCGGCGCGGTCGGCTGCGACGTGCGCGACCCCCGGGCGCTGATCGACGCCATCGCCTCCCTGGGCCGCCCGGACGCGATCTTCTCCAACTCCGACCACCTGCAGGCCGAGACCGCGCTGGCCGCCGACTACTTCGGGCTGCCCGGCAAGGACTGGCGGGCCTGCCTGGCGGCCAAGAACAAGTACCTGATGCGCGAGCGGCTGGCCGAGGCGGGAGTGGAGCGGGTCGCCTCGGTCCGGCTCGCGCCGGGTGACCCGGTGCCGGAGGGCCTGCCGTACCCGCTGGTCGTGAAGCCCCGGGAGGGGGTGGCCAGTGAGGATGTGGTGCTGGTCGAGAAGGATCTGGCGGGGGCTGTCGCGGCGGTGCGGAGGCGGCGGCCGGGGGCGGCGCTGGTGGTGGAGGAGTACCTCGAAGGGCCGTTGCGCACGCTGGAGACGCTCGGCGACGGGGAGACGACGCGGGTGCTCGGCGGGTTCAGCACGACGCTCGGGCCGCTGCCGTACTTCGTCGAGGAGCGGCTCGACTGGGCGCCCGACGGGCCGCACGAGCATGTGCTGGCCGCGCTCGGCGCGCTCGGCGCCGGGTTCGGCGCCTGCCACACGGAGTACGTGGTGACGCCTTCGGGGCCGAGGATCGTCGAGGTCAACTACCGGGTGATCGGCGACCACTGCGACTTCCTGCTGGCCGACGTGCTCGGGGTGCCGCTGTTCGAGCTGATCCTCCGGGTCCACCTGGGCGAGCGGCTGCCCGACCTGCCCTCGCCCACCCGGTACGGCAGCGCCGTCAGCATCGTCGCCGACCGGTCCGGGACGATCACCGCCGGGCCCGGGGTGAGCGAGGTGTCGCACGGGGATCTCACGCTGTGGCATCGCCCCCTGCGCGCGGTGGGCGACCGGGTCGAGCGGACGCACACCAACCGCGACTACCTGGGCGTGGTGCGCGCGGTCGGGCCCGACCGGAGGAGCGTCGACGCGGTCATCGCCACGTTCCGCGCCGAGCGGCCGTGGGTGATCGCGTGAGCGGGTCCCCGGTGTGGCGTACGGCCGGCTCGCGCGAGCCGTACCTCGCCGCCAGGGTGCTGGACGCGCTGCTGCGCGAGAACTACGGCGGCCTGGCCGCCCAGGTGAGCCGGAGCCGCCAGGGGGTGGCGCTGGAGCTGGCCGACGGGCGGTCGGTGCGTCTGGTGCCCGGCACGCTGTTCCAGGACTTCGTCGTCGCCCCCGAGGAGCGGCTGGGCCTGGAACAGGTCCTCGGCACGCTGGCGGAGATCGCCGACCCGGCCGACACCGACGGGGTGCGCGCCTTCTTCGAGGAGTGCGTGCAGGCGCTGCACGCGCTGGAGCTGCACGACGCCCACCGGGAGGCGGTGCTGGCCAGGCTGGCGGGCGAGCGGACGCTGATCGCCTACGAGTCGCTGGCGGCCTTCGGCGACCATCCCGTGTACCCGACCGCCCGCGCCAGGGCGGGGCTGACGGAGGCCGAGCTGCTCGCCTACGCGCCCGAGTTCGCCCCCTCCTTCGAGCTGCGCTGGGCGCTGGTGCCCGGCACGTTCGAGACGCCGCCGTGGTGGCCGTCCTTCGAGCGGGTGGGGCTGGAGGAGCGGCCGGGGGTGACGCTGTTCCCGGTGCATCCGCTGACCGTGGGACGGCTGGAGGTGCCGGTCGCGCCCCTGCCGTACCTGACGGTCCGGCCCACGCTGTCGATGCGGACCGTCGAGGTCGCCCCGCGCACCCATCTCAAGCTGCCGCTGCCGACCAGCACGCTGGGACGGCTCAACCGGCGCTCGATCAAGCCCTCGACGCTGGAGGACGGCGCCAGGGCCGAGCTGCTGCTGCGCCGCCTGGCCGGGCCCCGGGTGCTGGTCGCCGGGGAGCAGCTCTTCGGGCACGCCGGGGACGAGTACCTCGGCTGGCTGGTCCGCGAGCTGCCCGAGGGCGAGATCGTGCCGGTGGCCGCGCTGCCGATGCTCCTGGACCGGCTGCCCCCGGGAACGCTGGAGGACTACCTCCGGCTGCTGCTGGAATGGAACGTCACCCTCTTCGTCCGCTACGGCGTCGCGCTGGAGGCCCACCAGCAGAACCTCTCCGTCGTCCTCTCCGACGACGGCCTCAAGCTGCTGGTCAAGGACAACGACGGCCTGCTCGCCTCCCCCGTGAGGCTGGCGGCGGCCGGGATCGAGGCGCCCGCGTTCGCCGACGCGCGGATGCTCACCGACGACCCGCACGCGCTGGCCGACCTGTTCGTCACGGTCACCCTGCACCTGGCCGCCGCCGCGATCGTCTTCGGCGCGCTGCCCAGAGCCGAGGCGGCCGAGCTGCTGCGCGACACCCTCGCGACCGCGCTGGCCGAGCACGGCGACGACCCGATGGCCAGGCTGCTGCGCGCGCGCACGCTCGACGCGGCCCGGCTGACCGGCAAGTCGATGATCACCGCGGGGACGCTCATGGCCAAGGAACGGTCCGGCGCGCGCGACGTCAACAAGTTCTACGGCACCAGCGGCCCCAACTACCTGCGACGTTGAGGAGAACTCGATCATGGAAAGCCTGGTCCTCGACTCGCCCGCGGCGATCGCCGAGGAAGCCACCCTGGCGGCGCTGCTGCGGTGCTGCGTGCGCGAGGTGGCGGGGCCGCGCGGCCATGTGTGGCCGGCCTCGCCGTACCTGCTGCTGCGGGTGGCCGGCACCCTGATCAGGGTGCGCACGGGCGGCGGCGCCGCGCTGCGCTTCGAGGGCGCGCCCGAGCGGCTGGAGCAGGGCGCGTGGCGCCCGCTGACCAGCGCCGAACTGGTACGGCTGGCCGAGACCGAGCTCACCTACGGCACCGACCTGGATCGCGCCAACCCCGAGTTCGCCGGGCAGGTCGCCGCCAGCCGGGACGCGATCGAGCTGATCGTCAAGGCCCGGACCGAGGCCGAACCGCCCGCCGACCCGTGGCTGGCCTCGGAACAGGCGCTGGTCTTCGGCCACCCCTTCCACCCGAGCCCCAAGGCGCGCGGCGGGGCGGGCTGGCTGCGCTACGCCCCGGAGGCGCACGCCGCCTTCCCGCTGCGCCTGCTGGCCGTCCGGGAGGACGCGCTGGCGCAGGAGGGCGACACCTCGGCGCTCGACCACCTCGGCCAGGCCCCGCCCGGCTACACACTGCTGCCCGCCCACCCATGGCAGCTCGACCTGCTACGCCCCGCGCTGGACGACCGCCTGATCGACCTCGGCGACAGCGCCTGGCCGGTCGCGCCCACCTCGTCGGTGCGCACGGTGTACGACCCGGTCGGCGGGATCTGCCTGAAGTTCAGCCTGGACGTCCGGATCACCAACTGCGTCCGCAAGAACGCCTGGTACGAGCTGTCCGGCGCGGTCGCGCTGAACTCCAGGCTGGCCCCGGTCTTCGCGGACCTGGCGAGCCGCTTCCCCGGCACCCGCTGGCTGCCCGAGCCCGGCTACCGCTCGGCCGCCCTCGGCGGACGCCTGCTCGAAGGGCTGGGCGTGATCGTCCGGTCGGGGCCGTGGTCGGTCGTCTCCCCGGGGGTGACCCCGGTGCTGGCGGGCGCGCTCGCCACCTCGGCGCGGGCCGCCGACCCGCACGCCTGGTGGGCGGCGTACGTCTCGGCGGTCGCGCCCCCGGTCCTGGACGCCTACCTGCGGCACGGCGTCGTGCTGGAGGCGCACCTGCAGAACGTGCTCGTCGGCCTCGACGCCGCGGGCATGCCGGTGGAGGCGGTCTTCCGCGACCTGGAGGGCACCAAGCTGATCGCCGGGCGGCACGACCTGTCCGAGCTGCCGGCCAAGGTGGGCGAGGCGCTGACCTACGACGCCGAACGCGGCTGGGCGCGGGTCGTGTACTGCCTGATGGTCAACCACCTCACCGAGATCGCCGCCACGCTCGCGCCGGGCGAGCCGGAGCAGCGGGCGCTGTGGGCGGTCGCCAGGCAGGTGCTGGCCGGGTACGCCGAGCGGGCGGGCTCGCCGCTGCCGCTGTCGGACCTGCTGGCCGGCGCGCCGCTGCCGGCCAAGGCGAACCTGGGCGTGCGCTGGTCCAGGAGCGCCGACCGGCACGCCGGGTACGTCCCGATCGGCAACCCGTTCGCCTGATCAGGGCGCCTCGGGCACCGACTCCACCAGCGCGACCAGGCCGTCGGCGTCGAGCAGGTCCACCGGCCTGACGGTCTGGTTGCCGCGCACGTAGTGGAAGGCCGCGGTCACCCGCTCGACCGGCACGCCCGCCAGGTGCGCCCAGGCCAGCCGGTAGGCGGCGAGCTGCACCGAGGCGGCCCGCGCCGCCTTGCCGGTGGGCGGCAGGCCGGTCTTCCAGTCGACGACCTCGTAGGAGCCGTCGGGCAGCTCGAAGACGGCGTCCATCCGGCCGCGCACCAGCCGGTCGGCGATCATCGTCTCGAACGGCACCTCCAGGTCGAGCGGCTCGCGGGCGGCCCACTCGCTCTCCTCGAACCGCTCCTGCAGCTCGGCCAGCCGTACGTCGGCCTCCTCCGGCTCGTCGTAGGCGCCGGGCAGCTCGAAGTCGTCGATCAGCCGCTGCTGGCCCCAGCGCGACTCCAGCCACCGGTGGAAGGACGTGCCGCGGCGGGCCAGCGGCGCGGGCTTGACCGGGACCGGGCGGCGGATCCTGCGGGCCAGGTCCTTGGCGTCGGCGGCCAGCGTGACCAGCGACGAGACGGTCAGCTTGGACGGCAGGTCGACAGTGCGCGCGTTCGGCCCGCGCTGCGTGGCCCGCTCGCGCAGCAGCAGGTCGGTGTCGCGCTCCCAGGCCCGCATGCGCTCCTCCTCGAACGGGCGGACCGCCCCCTCGGCCGGTTCGAGCAGACCGGCCAGCGCCTCCTTGACCAGGCGGGAGCCCTCCTCCACCGACTCCTGGCGCAGCCCCTCGGGCGTCACCGGCCAGACGGCAGCGGCGGGCTCGGCCAGCAGCGGGTTGGTCGCCCCCTCCTCCGGTTCCGGCGCCCAGGTCGCGACCCGCCCGCAGGTGTCGCGGATCTCCAGCAGGAAGTCGGACGGCTCCAGCGGCTTGGCCGCGGTGCCCCAGCGGTAGCCGGAGGCGATGAGCTGGTAGTGGGCGCGGGTGACGGCCACATAGGCCAGGCGCCGCTCCTCCATCAGGTCGCGCTCGCGGCAACGATCGTCGAAGTCGGCCAGCTCGTCCTTCGCCAGCCCGGCCAGCCTGGGCAGGTCGGCGACGTCGCCGCGCAGCGGGTACGGCAGCTTGCGCGGGTTGTCGGTCCACCGGCTGTTGGCCACCGGCGTGGCCGGGAAGACGCTGCCCTTGGCCAGCCCGCTCCTGCCGACGACCTGCGACAGCCCCGGCACGACCACGATCGGCCACTCCAGCCCCTTGGAGGCGTGCACGGTCATCAGCTTCACGCTGTTGCTCTCGCCCACCCGCCCGGCCTCCAGGCCGAACTCCTCGCTCTCGGCGGCCTTCAGGTACGCCAGGAACGCGCCCAGCGTCGGGTCCTCGGCGTCGCCCGCGAACCGGGAGGCCGCGTCGATGAACGCGTCGAGGTCGGCGCGGGCGGCGAACGCGCTCACCGTGCCGCCCCGCGCGGCCACCTCGATGTCGAGCCCCAGCCGGCGCTCCACCTCGGTGATCAGGTCGGGCAGAGGCTGCCCGGTGTGCGCCCGCAGCAGCCGCAGCTCCTGCGCCAGCGCCACCAGCCTGGTCCTGGCCAGCGGCGAGAACGACTCCAGCCACTCCTCGCGGTCGGGCAGCTCGTCCAGCGCGTCCACCAGGCTGCCGCGCTCCTCGGCCAGGTCGGCCACCACCTGGTCGAGCGGGTCGGGCGCCCGCCTGGCCCCCTGGCGGGCCTCGCGGGTCAGCTCCCTGGCGTACTCTCCCAGCACCCGCAGGTCGGCGGCCCCGAGCCGCCAGCGCGGCCCGCCCAGCAGCCTGGCCAGCGCGTCACCGGCGGTCGGGTCGTACAGGACTCTGAGCGTGGCCACGATGTCGCTGACCTCGGGCACGGTCAGCAGCCCGCCCAGGCCGACCACCTCGACGGGGATGTCGCGCTCTTCGAGCGCCCTGCGCAACGCCGGGAACTGCGACCGCTTCCGCGCCAGGATCGCGACATCCTGCGGCTGTACGGCCAGCGTCTTCTTCCGCTCCCGCTCCCCCCACGGCATCCCGTCCGGGGCCTCCTCCCGGCCCAGCACCTTGCTCAGGCCGTCGGCGATCCAGCGGGCCTCGTCCTCGGCGGTCTCGTGCCAGGCGCAGGTGACCCGCCCCCGGTCGACCCGGTTGGGGCCGGGGACCAGGACGGGCACCTCGCGGGCCTCCATGCGGAGCGGGAGCTGGATGCGGGCGGCCACGTCGAGGACCCGGTCGCCGTTGCGGAAGCTGACCGAGAGCTGACGCACGGGGGCCGGGTCGCCCTTGGCCGTGGGGAAGTCGGTGACGAACCTGCGCAGGTTGCCGGAGGAGGCGCCGCGCCAGCCGTAGATGGACTGGCAGGGGTCGCCGACGGCGGTGACGGGGTGGCCGCCGCCGTACAGGCTGCGCAGCAGGACGAGCTGGGCGTGGCTGGTGTCCTGGTACTCGTCGAGGAGGACCACCGAGAAGCGGGAGCGTTCGATCTCGCCGACCTCGGGGTGGCGGGAGGCGATGCGCGCGGCCAGCGACATCTGGTCGCCGTAGTCGATCACTTCGCGGCCGCGTTTGAGTCGTTCGTAGGCTTCGACGAGGGGGAGGAGCTGTTCGCGTGCCTCCTGGACGGACAGCGGCCTCTTCTGGGCGAGCGTGGTCCTGCCGGTCAGCTCGCCGTACTCGCGGCGCAGCCATTCGCCCGTCCGCCGGACGTCGCCGGCCGAGCGCAGGTGCTCGGACAGCTCTCCGGCCAGGTCCAGCACGGCCGCGGTCACCGAGGGCGGGCCCAGCTCGATCCGGTCCATCGGCCCGTCGTACATGCCGACCACCCGCGAGGCGAGCTGCCAGGACACCGCGGGGGTGACCAGCCGCATGGTCGGCTCCAGCGCCTCGCGTACGGCGTGGTCGGTGACCAGGCGGGCGGCGTAGGCGTGGTAGGTGGACACGGTCGGCTCGTTGTCGAGCACCTCGGGCTCCACCAGGCCGGCCTCGGCCAGGCCCGCCAGCCGCTCGCGCACGCGTACGGCCAGCTCGGCGGCGGCCTTGCGGGTGAAGGTCAGGCCCAGCACCCGTTCCGGCCTGACGAAGCCGTTGGCCACCAGCCAGACCACCCGCCCGGCCATCGTCTCGCTCTTGCCCGAGCCCGCTCCGGCCATGACCACCATCGGTTCGAGAGGCGCCTCGATCACCGTGGCCTGTTCGGAGGTGGGCGGCAGGATGCCGAGCTTCTCGGCCAGCTCGACCGGGTTCAGCACACCTGCCCCCCGCCGTCGTTGACCGGGCAGCTGCCCTTGGCCGCGCAGGTGCGGCAGCCGTCGTTCACCCTGGCCTGGAAGGTCGCCTGGGACATGCCGGTCGCCACGGTGCCGACCAGGTCGTGCGCCCACGCCGGGTCGGGGTCGTCCGCCAGCGCCCGCTGGCCCTGCTCCTTGGCCTCCTTCCCGGCCGCCTTGCCCACCTGGACCAGCGCGGCGCCGCCGGGCTCGGCCATGCCGTGCCGGGCGAAGGCGCCGAGCAGCACGGCGAGCTGGTAGACGCCGAGCTGCGGGTGCCGGTCGAGGTCGCCGGGTGACGGCTTGGTGCCGCCGGTCTTGAGGTCGATGATCACCGCTCGGCCCTGTTCGTCTCGTTCGACCCGGTCGACCTGGCCCTTGATCTGCACCTCGGCGGAGAAGTTCGCCACGAACGCCTCCTCCAGGCTGACCAGTTCGCGCGGGTTGTCCTGCTGCCAGCGCAGGAATCTGCCGATCATCTGCTCGGCGACCTTGCGCTGCTTGCGGTTGAACCACACGCCGCCGAAGTCGAGCTCGCCCCAGATCTCGTCCAGGCGCTTGCTCAGCGTCTCCTCCGACGGCAGGTCCTGGGCGGCGAGGACGGCGAGCGCGTGGATGACCGTGCCCAGACCCTGCGCCGAGCTGGTGCCCGCGGCCCCGACGGCCGTCTCCAGCAGCCAGCGCAGGCCGCACTTGGTGAAGCTCTCCACCGCGCTCGGGGAGATCCGGACGACGCCGTCGGGCCAGCTCAGGGGGCGGTCGTCGGAGATGGGGGTGAGGGCGTACCAGTCGTTGGGGTGCGCCCCTTGAACGCCCGCGGCGGCCAGCCTGGCCAACTGCTCCGCCGCCTTTTGCCGCATTTTTCCCGATTTAGTGGGATCGGTGACTGCGCTTCTGAGGTCGGCGACCAGGGCGGACATGTTCAGCCAGCGGGCCCGGTCGTCCCCGCCCGCCTCCTCGACCGCGCCGGGCAGCAGCTCGGTGAGGAACCTGGAGGGGCGCTCGTCGGTGTCCTCGCCGCCCACCGCCGTGACGACCAGCCGCTTCCTCGCCCTGGTGGCCGCCACGTAGAACAGGCGGCGCTCCTCGGCCAGCAGTTTGGCGGCCAGGGTCGCGGCGGTCGCCGCCGTGGAGTCCAGCGGCGTCCCGTGGGCCAGCTCGACCAGGTCCTCGACGCCGAGCATGGACCCGCGCAGCCGCAGATCCGGCCAGACGCCCTCCTGCACGCCCGCGACGACCACGACGTCCCACTCCAGGCCCTTGGCCCGATGGGCGGTCAGCAGCCTGACCGCGTCGCCGTCGGGGGCCCGCTCGGCCAGCGTGTCGCCGGGGATCTCCTGGGAGGCCAGATCGTCGAGGAACACCTCGGGCCCCGCCTTCGGCATCCGGTCCACGAACCTGGCCGCGTAGTCGAACAGCGCCACCACGGCGTCGAGATCCCGGTCGGCCTGCGCCCCCCGGGCCCCGCCCGCCAGGCTCACCTCGGTCCACCGCTCGGCCAGCCCCGCGGCATGCCACACGGCCCAGATGACCTCCTCGGCGGTGCCTCCCTCGCGCACCGCCTCCCGCGCGATGGCCAGCAGCCTGGCCACCCGCTCAGCGGGCACGGCCACATGCGGCTCGATCCGCACCAACTCCCGCGCGTCCCCGAGCGCCGCCACCAGCAACTCCCCCGAGGTCCGGGGCGCGGACAACTCCCGCTCCCCCTCGTCGAGCAGGGCGTCGTCACGTTCGAGGCCATCCGCAGGCCCGCGTGGCCCGGAGGTGAGGGTCTCGTCTCCGATGGCCTGGACGGCCTCGTTCTCGGCGATCTTGAGGGCTCGGCGGAGGCGGCGGACGCCGATCATGTCGGTGCCGCCGAACGGGCCGGTCAGCAGTTCCTCGGCGACGCCCTCGTCCAGCGCGCCGGGATCCAGGGCCACCCCCAGGACCGTGAGCAGCGGCCTGACCCCGGGCTCCTGGGCCAGGGGCACCTCGTCGCCCGCCACCATGATCGGCACGCCCGCGCTTACCAGCGCCCGGCGCAGCAACGGCACCTGCCGGGCGGCCGAGCGCACCAGCACCGCCATCCGGTGCCAGGGCACCCCGTCCACGAGGTGCGCCCTGCGCAGCGTGTCGGCGACCACCGCCGCCTCCTGGCTGGTGCTGTCGGCCAGCAGCACCCGGACCTCGCCGGACTCCGCGTCGGCCACGGGCAGCAGCTCGCGATGCCCCTTGGCCCGGCCCGAGGGCGCGGCGGGCAGGCGGGCGGCCAGCCGCCGGGACGCACCCAGCAGCTCCGGCCCGCTCCTGCGGCACACCCGCAGCGCCACCACGGGGGCCTCCCGGCCCTCACGGTCGCGGAAGCGCTCCGGGAACTTCATGATCCCGTCCACGTCGGCGCCGCGGAAGCCGTAGATCGACTGGTCGGGGTCGCCCACCGCGATCAGGTCCCGGCCGTCTCCGGCGAGCTGCTGGAGCAGCAGTTCCTGGGCCGGGTCGGTGTCCTGGTACTCGTCGACGAACACGACGTCGTAGGCGGCCCGTTCGCGCCGCCTGACCTCCGGGTCGCCCAGCAGCGCCGCCGCCGCCCTGATCAGCTCGGCGTAGTCGAGGGAGGGCTCGGGGTCGAGGTCGAAGCGGGCCTGGTAGCGGTCGGAGAAGCGGCCCGCGGCGGCCCAGTCGGCTCTGCCGTACTGGCGGCCGAGGGCGACCAGTCGCTCCCCGTCCAGCCCGCGCTCGCCCGCGCGGGACAGGAAGTCGCGCAGCTCCTCGGCGAACCCTCGCGTCTTGAGCGCCTCGCGCAGCGCCAACGGCCAGTCGAGCGCGCCGTCCTGCAGCTCGCCGTGCAGCAGCCGCCGGATCTCCAGCAGTTGCTCGGGCCCGGTGAGCAGGCGCGGCGGCACCCGCCCCGCCAGCACGGCCTCACGGCGCAGCAGGGCGTAGGCATAACTGTGGAAGGTGAGCGCCAGCGGCGTCCGGGTGGTACGGCGCAGCCGCCCGGTGATCCGCTCGCGCAACTCGCCCGCGGCCTTGCGGCTGAACGTCAGCACCAGGACGCGTTCGGGATCCACCCCGCGCCGCTGGATCCGGTCCACGACGGTCTCGACGATCGTCGTGGTCTTGCCGGTGCCGGGTCCCGCCAGGACGAGTAGCGGGCCGCCTGGATGCTCCACCACGGCACGCTGGTGCTCGTCGAGCACAGGGGCCGCACCCGGTCCCCCGATCCCACGTCGTACCAACCGCCAGGTCTGAGCACTCACAACCCTTGATTCCACCAGATCACACGGGTAGATCGTGCCGGGTTGACCCGTCTCCCCGGCAATCCGCCCACGCTAGCGGGAGAAATCCCCCCAATCCCGGCGACACACCGCAGAACAGCGGGCTCCCGCCCGCCGCGCCTTCGAGGCAGCGGGGGGCGGGAAACGGCTACGAGAAGACGTGGTCCACGACGCGGGCCGTGGCCTTGCCGTCGTCGCGGGGGGCGAAGGTGGCGCGGAAGGCCTCGTAGCGGTCGGCGTGCTCGGCGGCGACCGCGTCGATCGAGCGGAGCGCCTTCACGACCTCCTTCGACGTGGACAGGACCGGCCCGGGGGCCTGCTCCCGCAGGTCGAGGTAGAGGCCGCGCTTGGCGGTGTACTTGTCGAGGTCGTGGGCGAAGAAGACGATCGGCCGCCCGGTGGCCACGAAGTCGAACATCGACGACGAGTAGTCGGTGACCAGCACATCCGCAACCAGCAACAAATCCGCCATATCCGGATAAGTCGTGACGTCGTGTGCCAGGTCGGGGACCAGCGGCATCGACTGCATCGGATGCGCCCGCACCAGCAGCTCGTGGTCGGCGCCCAGCTCGGCACGGGCCAGCCCGAGGTCGAGCTTCACGGCGCTGTTCTTACGGTCGTAGTCCCGCCACGTCGGCGCGTACAGCACCACCCGCTTGCCCTCGACCAGGCCGAGCCTGCGCCTGATCTCGGCGGCGAGCTCCTCCCGGTCCGGCGAGCTGAGCACGTCGTTGCGCGGCAGCCCGCTCTCCAGGATCTCCCCCTGGTAGCCGAACGCCTTGCGCAGGACCGGCGTCGCCCACGGGCTCTGCGACAGCAGCACGTCCCAACCGCGCACCTCGGCCGCCTGGCGGTGGTACACCGGCGGTCGCGGGTCGCGCGACATGTGCGGCAGGTCGTTGCCGATCCGCTTGGCGGGCGTGCCGTGCCAGGCCTGCACGACGACCTGGTCCTCACGGGCGCGGAACCAGGCGGGCAGGAAGGAGTTGGTCACGATGTAGCGGGACCTGGCCAGGGCGGCGTGGTGCTCGCGGCTGCCCGCGCGCACGGCGGTGGCCCCGTCGGGCGGCGTGAACGCGCCGTCCTTGACGATCCAGATGTGCTCGCGCTCGTCGCCCCGCCGCACCCGCTCCTGGTAGACGGCGCGGACGCTGTCGGAGAACTGGCGGCCGTCGTTGACCACGTACACGGTCGCGTCGGTGAGCGGCTCCGAACGCTGGGCGGGGTAGAAGACCCGGCGCAGCACGTGCGTGCCCGCCACGCCCTTCTCGTCGGCGGGCCGTACCTCTTCGACCATCAGCACGGGCACGTCGTACCTGGTCGAGACCAGGCGGTAGTCGCGGCCCGCCGCGGTGCGGACATCCTCGTCGAGGCCGGGCAGCGCGGCGTGGTCCACCCGCACGGGCACGATCTCGCCCGTGGTGTGCCGGACCGTCAGGTTCCAGCTTCCGGCGGCCAGCGGTACGGCCTCGCCGAACCGGTCCATCCGCGAGGGCACCAGCCTGGCGGTGAAGTCGTCCCCGGACCGCTCCATGGCGACGGAGTACATGAGGCCGGTGCGGTGCCGCAGCGACAGCGTGCGCGCCCCCGCGGTGTCGGGGTAGCGCCCGCGCAGGACCAGCTCGTCGCCCTCCCAGGCGACCGAGGTGATCACCGGGCGGATCCGGTGCGCGGAGACGACGACGCGGTCCCGCCGGTCGGCGAGCACGGTGATCTCCCGGTCGCCCACCGGCGTCCGGGTCTCCTCGGCGGAGCCGAGCATGACGGAGGCCGCCGGGTCGCCCTTCGGCTCCACCCAGAGCCGCCGCCCGTCCTTCTCCTGCAGCAACGCCGGTACGGCCAGGCCCACGGTGACACTGCTGCCACCCTCGACCGGCACGAAGTCGGCCGCCATCCGATGCCCGCCGAGCCGCGCGTGCCCCTTGGTCACGCTCCGCCCCGGCAGGAAGACCGTCAGCTCCAGCCGTTCCCCGTCGAGGCGCACCCCGGTCAGCTCGGCCCGGTTGGGCTGCAGCACGACCTGCAGCGCCCGGTCGGAGGTCCAGACCGGACGCACCCACCACCCGGGACGGATCTTCAACCCCACCGGCCGCTCGGTGCGCCCGACGGCCGCGCCGCGCAGCAGCCCGGTGGCCCTGGCGCCGCGGCTCCAGAACACGATCTCGGCGCGCCACGTGGTGGTGTCGCGCACGGCGGGCCTGCGGCGCAGCAGCCGGCGCCCGCCCCTGGCCAGCGCCCGCACGGCGGAACGCCAGCGCAGCGCCCACGGGCTCAGCTCGGCGCTGAAGCCCGACCAGTCGTAGTTGCACCCGGGCTCGCGCGCGCCGTGCGTCGCCTCGGGGGCCAGCACCCTGCGGGTGCGCATGCGCACCGGCGGCAGCCAGCGCGGCCCGCGCAGCACCACGGTCGCCGTGTTGAAGCGGCGGCTGCGCACCGAGAGCCCGGCCAGGTAGGCGTGGCCGCTGATCCGCAGCCGCCCGCCGGTCCAGGAGATGTCGTCGATCTGGGTGACCGGCACCAGGTCGGACCTGCGCAGGCGGTAGAGGTCGTGAGGCAGCTCGTCGGCGAAGGGCAGGTCGGCGTACCAGCGCAGGCCCTTGCGCAGGCGCTTGGACGGCTCGGCCGCGGCGGTGACGACCTTGGTCAGGGCGTCGCCTTCGACGAGTTCCCCGACGTCGCGGTGCTCGATGAGGTGGTAGGCCAGCCGCCTGGCGACCGGCAGGTCACGCTTGACCGCCGGATCGACGGTGGCGAGGTAGGGGCGGAACTCGGCGACGAGCTCGCGTCTGCGGGCGACGCCGCGTTTGACCGCCTGGTCCATGCGCAGGCCCAGGGGGCCCGCCAGCGCTTCGGCGTCGAGCGTTCGACGCTGCTGCGGGGTGAGACCGTCCGACCGGACGGTCCGCATGATCGAGTCGAGCGGTTCCCCCCGATCGCAGAGGTCCTGAACAGCCCTCAGTCGTTCGGCGACGGGGTCGCCGGTCAAGCTCGGGGCTGTGGTGCCGGTGGCCATGGAGGAGGCACCGCCTTTCGGACCCGGATCGCGCATCCACTGTCCCTCGCTATGGTAATGCGAATCACATGGCCCGAATTCGCATGAAGCGGGTCATGCCTGCTCAGCCTGATTCCTGAAAGTTCGCTGAAGGAGATCCTCCGTCCCAGCGGGCGAGCCGCATGTCGACGCGCTCTCCGCGCAGCGGCGTGCCCTCGTCGTGCCAGTGCGCCAGGCTGCGCCGCTCGTGGCCCGGAGCCGGGGTGCCGTCGGCGTGCACCACCCGCCACCACGGCACGCCACCGCCCCAGGTGGACATGACCCGGCCGACCTGCCGGGGGCCGCCCTCGCCGAGATAGTCGGCGATGTCGCCGTAGGCCATCACCCGGCCCGGCGGAATCCGCTCGACCAGGTCGAGAACCCGTTCGGCGTACGGGCTCACCGGCTCCATGCGGCCGGCCCCGCCTGGATGATCTCGTCGAACTTCCCGATGACCATCGCGTCACCGCCGCTGACCAGCTCGATCACACCGTCGCGCAGGGTGTAGAGCTCGCCGTCCTCACCCATCAGGCGCCCGCCGAGCACCGCCGAGAGACGCACCAGCTGCGCCACCTCCCAGTCGGACCCTGGCTCGCCGACCACCCGGTCGCGCCAGTTCGCCACCGGACGCGCGCCGTCCACATGGCGCGCCACGATCTCGCCCGTGTCGCGCAGCTCGAAGCCGGCGGGCGTGATGGCCTTCGCGACCTCGGCGAAAGCCAGCGGCGACTCGCGCTCCACGCGCAGCTCGTACCCCATGACGCGCGACCATAGCGAACCTTTGCCGAGACTCGTGCGGGCATTGCCCGGCAGCCTTCCGAACAGTGCTGAATCGCGGCGAAATCGATCCCGCCGCGTGATCAACTTCTCCGGTCGCGGCGGCTGAGCACGGCGACCGAGCCGCCGAACGCGGCGAGCCCGGCCAGCGCGCCCGCGGTGTACACCCACAGCTTCCACGGCTCGGGGCCCGGCCGCGAGGGCTGGGGCGAGTCCTCGCCCGCGCCGAAGTGCCTGCCCTCGGGCACGTCCACCTGTCGGCCCACCCCCTCCAGCGTCTCGGCCTTGTTCAGCGCCGCCGCGGCGTCGACCACGCCGAACCCGATCTGGTCGTCGTAGCCCGCCGCGGGCCTGCCCCGGGCACTGGCGGACAGCGCCAGCGCGACCTCGTCGGGCGCGAGAGCGGGATGGCGCGCCTTGATCAGCGCGGCCACGCCCGCGACCAGGGCCGCGGCGCCGCTGGTGCCCTCGGCGAGGGCGTACCCGCCGCCCATCCTGGCCACCGGCACGTCCACGCCGGGCGCGGCCACCTGGACCGAGAGGTTGTCACTGCTGAATGGGGCCCGCTTGCCGCGCCGGTCCACGGCCGAGACGCCGATGACGCCCGAGTACCCGGCGGGGAAGCTCCAGTAGGAGGTGTCCTTCTCCTTGGCGTACTTGGTCTGGCCGTCGTTGCCCACGGCGGCGACCAGCACGACGCCGCGTTCGAGCGCGTAGGCGACGGCCTCGCGCTCCGACAGGTGCGGGCCGTAGGTGCCGATCGACATGCTGATGACCTTGGCGCCGTGGTTGGCGGCGTACCGGATGGCCCTGGCCAGGGGGCTGTCGCGGCTGGTCAGCAGGTCCTCCTCCGGGGCGACCATGTTGCGGCCGGGCTCCTGCTCCACGGCCACCGGCACGGACAGGACGCGGGCTTCGGGCGCCACGCCGATCAGGCCCTGGTCCGCGCCGGAGCCCGCGATGAGCGAGGCCATGGCGGTGCCGTGGGCGCCCGGGGTGACGCCGTCACGGTCGAACAGCGCCGTGGACATGTCCGGCGCCACGGTCACCTTGTTCCGCAGTTCGGGCGTCCTGGTGTCGACGGCGCTGTCGATGACGGCGACGATGACGCCCTTGCCCTTGCTCACGGTCCAGGCCTGTTCGGCGTTGATCGCGTTGAGCACCCATTGCTGCCGGTCCCTGATGGGGGGCGCGGTCGGGCCGTACAGCAGGAGGGAGGCTGAGGCGGCGGTCGCGGCCAGGGTCCGCAGGGCGCTCAGCACACGTTCCCCTGGGTGCAGCGCGGGACCTTGGGCGGCTCGGCGAGGAAGTAGGCGATCTGTCCGCCGACCGACCTGGCCGCCGGCCACAGCTCGCTGTGCAGGATCTCCTCAGGCGGTACGGCGGCGCGGGTGCGCCCGTCGGCGTAACCCGCGGTGGAGAAGACGATGTACGGCCCGGCGCCCACCCAACTGTTGCGCTGCCGCTGCTCCGGCCCGAACCGCTCGGCCACGGTGCCGGGGAAGGCCACGGGGTGCACGCCGACCCTGTCGTCGACGGAGAGCTGTTCGGCCGCCGACACCCGCGACTCCTCGTCCTTCAGCACCGCGACGCCCACGGTGATGACGAAGGTGGCCGTCTGGTCGATGTAGGTGGCGCGCAGCATGGTGACGCAGCCGTGCTCCTCCAGGACTCCGCCCACGGCGGTGTCGGCCGCCTGCCCGCACCTGGTCTCGGGGGCGATGCCGACCCTTCTGGCGTACTGCTGGGCGCGGTCGAGGCCGACGTACTGCACCTCTTCGGGGAAGACGGTGGCGGCGGGCCAGGCCTGCCAGCGGCGGGCGATCTCCTCCTGCTTGTAGCGCTGCTGCTCGGCCGGGGTGAGCGGGCGCGACCGGGACTCGGCGAGCAGCCCGACGGTGCCCAGCAGGGCGACGACGGCGGAGACAGCGACGATGACGCAGAGCAGGGCGAGGAAGTGGGTGCGCCTGCGCACGCCCTGGGCGAGGGCGGCCTGCTCGGCGCGCTCGGCGGCGAGGAGCGCGGTGCGGCCCTGGCGGGTGGCGGCGGGCCAGGCGCGCACGGGTGTCCGGCGGCGGACGGCCGACCCGAGAGGCAGCTCCCGTCGCTTCGCTTCGTCTCCCACGTGCTCGGCGCGCGGCGGTCCGGAGATCGGACGGCGACGGGCCCTGCCTGGCTTGTCGCTCACCACTCCTCGCTAGGTTCGCGTCTGATGTCTATTTCGTCCCCCTCTGGGGACGGATCATGCGTCCTGCGGGGTCTCGGTCCGCCGTACCCGCCTGACCAGGGCCGCCAGGAGGCCCACGGTGGCGAGCGCGGCCAGTGCCGCGGCGATGGCGATCGCGCTGTAGACGGTGATGCGCCGCTCGTCGCGGTGGATCACCTGGATGGGCTCCGCGGGGGTGCCCAGCGGGCGGTCGGGGTCGTGGACGCCCGCGCCCGCGGCGGTGTGCGTGTGCCGGGCCAGCCTGCCCGCCTCGGCGAGCGCGCCCGCGGCGTTGACGACGCCGAACCCGGTGCCGGTGTTGTAACCGCCGGTGGGCCGCCGGGTGGCCCCCGCGGTGAGCGCCTGCACGACCAACGCAGGCGACATATCCGGATATTTGGCTTTAATGAGGGCGGCTACTCCGGACACCAGCGCGGTGGCCTGCGAGGTGCCCCTGCCGACCCAGTACGCGTTGCCCGGACCCGCGCCCGGGATGTCGACGCCGGGCGCGGCGACCATCACCGACGGGTTCCAGTTGGAGAACGACGCCCGCCGCAGCCCCCGGTCGATCGCGGCCACCGAGACCACCCCGGGGAAGGCCGCCGGGTAGGAGTAGGGCGCGAAACCGCTGGCGTCGGGCTTGCGGGCGCCGTCGTTGCCCGCCGCCGCGACCAGCACGACCCCCTTGGAGATCGCGTAGCGGATCGCCGCCCGCTCCTCCCGCGTGGCCAGTTCCTTGGAGATCGACATGTTGATGACCGTCGCGCCCCTGTCGACCGCGTGCCGGATGCCCTTGGCGACGACGGCCTCGTACTTCTCCGCCGAGCTGAACTGCTTGAAGCCCGGCTCCTCGTCCTCCAGGATCACCCGGACCGACAGCACCCTGGCCTTCGGCGCCACCCCGATGACCCCCATGTGGCCCCCGGGCCCGTGGCCGTGGCCGACGATGAGCGAGGCCATGTAGGTGCCGTGCAACCGGCTCGGCGGCACGCCCGGCGGGTTGGCGCCCTCGGTGAAGTCCTTGCCCTCGACCACCGACCCGGCCAGGTCGCGGTGCCCCGGGTCGACGCCCGAGTCCAGCACCGCCACGGTCACCCCCGCGCCCCGGCTGACCTGCCACGCCTTGGACAGTTGCAGCGTCTCCAGCACGACCCGCTGACTGCCCCGCACGTCGTCGGCGTACCCGGGCGCGCACGGCAGCAGGATCGCCGCGGCCACCGGCGCGATCAGCGCCCGCCTCAGCACCGCCACTCCTTGGCGGCGCAGTCGGGCAGCCGCGGCGTGCTCAGCTCGGCGAGCACCCGGTCGGCCAGGTCGGCGGTGAAGGAGAAGATCGAGGGCCGCTGCTCGCCGACCGCGCGCGCCGGACGCCCGTCGACCTGCCCCGCGGTGGTCAGCACCAGGTACGGCCCGCTCTGCCGCACCGAACCGGCCTGCCTGACCCCGGCGGTGAAGCGCTCGGAGACCGTGCCGGCGAACGCCAGCGGGCGCAGCCCCGGCACCGGCCCGCCGGCCAGCGGGAAGGACCGCTTGGCGCGCAGGGCCCGGAACTCGTCGGGCAGCGCCACCACGCCGATCGTGACGACCACCCCTTGCAGGGCGTCGATGTAGGTGGCCCGCAGCACCGCCTGGCAGCCCGCCTTGCGCAGCGCCTTGACCACCTTCGCGTCCACCGCGGCCGAGCAGCCGGTCTTCGGCGAGATACCGACCCGGCGGGCCTTCTCCTCGCCGCCCTGCTCGGCGGAGTAGCCCAGCGTGGCGGGGAACAGCCTGCCCGCCGGCCAGGTGCGCCAGCGCTGGGCGATCTCCTGCCTGGCCGCCTGTTCGAGCTCGGTCCGGTTCGGTCCCCTGGTGAGCTCGGAGCCCGCCGTACTGGCCGCGACGCCCGCCGTCACCGCGCACAGCAGCGTCAGCGCGGAGGTCACCACCAGGGCCGGCCACGCGCGCGACGGCCTGCGGCAGGACTCGCTCACGCCATCGACCTTAATGCGGGGCACCGACCGGCGTACGACGAAGCGGGCGCACGGCCATGCCGTACGCCCGCCTGGTCATCTCAGTAGCTGGGCAGGCTGGGGTCGACGGTCTTGACCCAGCTCAGCACGCCGCCGCCGACGTGCACGGCGTCGTTGAACCCGGCGTTCTTCACCACGGCCAGGGCCTCGGCCGAGCGGGCTCCGGACTTGCAGTGCAGCACGATGCGCTTGTCCTGGGGCAGCTTCTCCAGGGCCGAGCCGTTCAGGAACTCGCCCTTGGGGATCAGCGTGGCGCCCGGGATCGACACGATCTCGTACTCGTTCGGCTCGCGGACGTCGATGAGGAAGATGTCCTCTCCGGAGTCCTGCATCGCCTTGAGCTCCCGGGCGGTGATCGTCGAGCCGGTGACCGCCTCGGCCGCCTCGTCGGAGATCGCGCCGCAGAACGCCTCGTAGTCCTCCAGGAGCTGGGTGACCGTCGGGTTCTTGCCGCACAGCACGCACTCGGGGTCCTTGCGGACCTTGAGGTCGCGGTACTTCATCTCCAGGGCGTCATAGATCATCAGCCGCCCGACCAGCGGGTCGCCGATGCCCGTGAGCAGCTTGATGGCCTCGTTGACCTGGATGGAGCCGATCGAGGCGCACAGCACGCCGAGCACGCCGCCCTCGGCGCACGAGGGCACCATGCCGGGCGGCGGGGGCTCGGGGTAGAGGCAGCGGTAGCAGGGCCCGTGCTCGGCCCAGAACACACTCGCCTGCCCGTCGAAGCGGTAGATCGAGCCCCAGATGTACGGCTTGCCGAGCAGCACCGCGGCGTCGTTCACCATGTAGCGGGTGGCGAAGTTGTCGGTGCCGTCGACGATGAGGTCGTAGCCCGAGAAGATCTCCATCACGTTCTCGGTGGTCAGCGTGGTGTTGTGCACGATCACGTCGACCAGCGGGTTGATCTCGCGGACCGTCGCGGCCGCGCTCTCGGCCTTCGGACGGCCGATGTCGGACTGACCATGGATGATCTGGCGCTGCAGGTTGGACTCGTCGACCACGTCGAAGTCGATGATGCCCAGCGTGCCGACGCCCGCCGCGGCCAGGTACATCAGTCCGGGCGAGCCGAGACCGCCGGCGCCCACACAGAGCACCTTGGCGTTCTTGAGCCGCTTCTGCCCGGCCATCCCGACGTCCGGAATGATCAGGTGCCGCGAGTAGCGGCGCACTTCTTCTACGGTCAGCTCAGCAGCCGGCTCTACCAGCGGTGGCAACGACACTTTTCTACGCTCCCGTTTCAGGGGGTCTTCTCTCAGTGTGAAACCTAGCCCGGCAGTGGGGCATTCCCCAATCGCGTCTCAAGGATGAGACGGCGCGCCTCGGCGGCCACGACGCGCGGCAGCTCCATCTGCGCCACATGCCCGGCGTTGGCCAGCAGCACCAGCCTGACCTGCGGGAACGTACGGCCCGCCTTGATCGCCAGCGCGGGCCGGACCAGCCGGTCGCGCCGGCCGTGCACGATCAGGGTGGGCGCGGTCACCAGGGCCGCCTGCCGCCAGAGGTTCTCCTGCCCCCTGCGGAAGTACTCTGCGACGATCCCCCGCGCCGACCCGATCAATGCCCTCCCCGCGTACGGCAGGCCGTCGCGGCGGCGCAGTTCCTCCACCGCGTCGCGGATCCTGTCCGGGTGCACGCAGCCCACGTCGGCGTAGCACATGCCGAGCGAGGCGTTGATGCGCTGTTCGGCGGGCAGCAGGCGGAGCCGTTCGGCCACCCACTCCCCCGCCCAGGGGGTCGCGGCGGCGGCCACCCGGGCCGGGCCGTACCTCGGCATCAGGTCGGGCAGGGCCGGGGAGATGAGGGTGAGCGAGAGGACCAGGTCGGGGCGGGTCGCGGCGACCCGGACCGAGACGGCGCCGCCGAGGGAGTTGCCGAACAGGTGGGCGGGGCCGGTCTCCTCCAGCAGGCCGATGACGGCGCGGGCGTGCGCGGGGATCGTGTAGTCGCCGTCGGGCGGCATGGGCGAGTAGCCGGCGCCCGGGAGGTCGACGGCGTGCCCGGTGACCTGGTCGCGCAGCTCGTCCATGAGGTCGGTCCAGTTGGTGGCCGAGCCGGCCAGGCCGTGCACGAAGACAGCCTGCTCGGGCGCGTCGCCGGGCGTCGACCGCACGTACACGGGACCCACCATGCGTCCTGGCCAGTGCGGGATGGGCATGTCCGCCATGCGTCCTCCTCCTGCTGCTCGCTCGGTTCGCTCGACGATAACCCGACCCGCCCGTATCCCCCGAACCCGCCTCCAGACCCCCACCCCCCGACCCTCTAAATCGGACATATCCCTACATAGCAGCCTTTTTCGCTCTATAAGTTTCTAAGCGGCGCAATATCATCCTCATCTTGATGCAAAAGCGACGACTCGCCGTTTATAGGACCCAATGATCGGAAATCAACCAAACCAGGATGGACCTACAACGGACCATCTAGGGCGTTCTACTCCTAGGTCCCGTCGGGCCACCTAGGGAAACAAAATGCCTTAAATGCCAATAGGCGAATCACGGGGGAAACATGTTCAAGCTCAAGACCACGCTCGCCGCAGTAGCGATGAGCACCGCCCTGGCGGGTGGCGTTGTCGGCCTTGGCGCGGCGACCACCACCGCCACCGCGTCCGCCGCCTCTGTCAGCGCCGCCCCCCAGGGCGTTCAGGCCGGCTTCGGGGGAAGCGACCTCTGCAAGTTCCGCTTCCGGACCGGTCCCTGGCACCACCGCACCCGCATCGGGGAGCGCATCAGCCGGTTCAAGATCCGCGTCAACCAGCGCACTGGACGGGTGCGCTACCACCAGGAGCGCGGCTGCCTCCGGATCAGGAACAGCGGCACCCCGTAAATCGGAAGAAACACGACACTCAACCGATGACCGGTATCCATCCGCTCTAGCGGTCTGAGAAACGGTCAAGGCGGGGGCTCCGAAATCGGAGCCCCCGCCCTATGCTGCGAATTATATGAATAGCACGGAAATCAGGCTGACTTACGCGTCTTACGCTTGGGTGCGGCCTTCTCCTCGTCCTTCTTTCCGGCCGCCGCCGCGCCTTTCTTAGCCGCCGCCTTCTCGGGCTTCGCGCCGCGTTCCTTCTTCGCCGCCGCCACGCTGGCCCGCAGGGCCGCCATCAGGTCGACCGCGGGACCGGCCTCCTCCTCGCCGGCGGGCGGTGCGATGACCTCCTTGCCCGCCACCTTGGCCTCGATGACCTCCTGCAGCGCCTCGCGGTAGCTGTCGCGATACGCCGTCGGGTCGAAGTCGGCCACCATCGTGTTGATCAGCGACTCGGCCATCGTCAGCTCCTGCGCCCGCACCTCGACGTCCTCCTCCAGGAAGCCGAAGTCGGGCGTGCGGATCTCGTCGGGCCAGAGCATCGTCTCCAGCACGAACACCCCGTCGCGCACCCGCAGCGTGGCCAGCGACTCGCGCTGCCGCAGCGCCACCTTGACGACGGCGACCTGCCCCGAACTCTCCAGCGCGTCCCGCAGCAGCACGTACGGCTTACCGCCCTGCCCGTCGGGCTCCAGGTAGTAGGACTTGGCGAAGTAGATCGGGTCGATCTGGTCGGCGGGGCTGAACTGCAGCACGTCGATCCTGCGCGAGGTGGTCAGCGGCAGGCCCTCGAAGTCCTCGTCGGTGAGCACCACGATCTCGCCGCCGGCCAGCTCGTAGCCCTTGGCGATGTCGGAGTAGGCCACCTCCTCGCCGTCGGCCGTGCACACGCGCTTGTAGCGGATCCGCCCGCCGTCCTGGCGATGCACCTGGTGGAAGGTGACGTCCTTCTGCTCGGTGGCCGAGTAGAGCTTCACCGGGATCGTCACCAGCCCGAAGGAGATCGCACCCTTCCAGATGCTGCGCATGAGCACTCCCAATCACTAGCGGGCTCACCACAGGGGCACATACCCGTCAAGGCCGGATCCGATGCCATACCCGGACGAAGCGCTGCCTGCCGTACCAGGAGGGATTAGACCCGATCTCGTCGGGGAGGTGGCCTACACGATGTGGAGGGCGGGGAGAGGTGGCGCTGTGAAGGTTCAGGTCCGGGTGGACGGGCGTGCGCTGACGCTGAGCAATCTCGACAAGGTCCTCTATCCGGAGGTGGGATTCGCCAAGGCCGAGGTCATCGACTACTACACCCGCGTCGCCCCCGTGCTGCTGCCGCACCTGCGCGGCCGGCCGCTGACGGTCAAGCGCTACCCGAACGGCGTGGACGGCACGTTCTTCTTCGAGAAGAACGCCCCCCGGCACACCCCCGACTGGATGCGCAGGGTGAACCTCCCCGTCCCGGGCAGCACCAAGGACCGCGACAGCATCGACTTCGCCGTCATCGAGGACCTGCCGGGGCTGGTCTACTACGCCAACCTGGCCGCGCTGGAACTACACGTCCCCATGTGGCGGGTCACTGCGAAGGGCGAGGCGCGGCGGCCCGACACGCTGGTCTTCGACCTCGACCCCGGCCCGCCCGCCACGATCGTCGACTGCTGCGAGGTCGCCTGCCTGCTCCGCGACGAGCTCGCCGCCGACGGCCTCACCGCCCGCCCGAAGACGAGCGGCAGCAAGGGCATGCAGCTGTACGCCGCGTGGAACCGCGGCCCCGACACCTCGGCGTACGCCAAGGAGCTGGCCCAACGCCTGGAGAAGGAGCATCCCAAGCTCGTCGTCAGTGTGATGACCAGGTCGGCCAGGCCCGGCAAGGTGTTCATCGACTGGAGCCAGAACAACCCGGCCAAGACCACGATCGCCCCCTACTCCCTGCGGGCCCGGCAGCGCCCCACCGTCTCCACCCCGCTGCTGTGGACGGAGGTCGAGGGGTGCCGCAGACCGGACGAACTGGTGTTCACCGCCCCCGACGTACTGGCCCGAGTGGATGAACACGGCGACCTGTTCGCCCAGGCGTAGTGTGGGGATCGTCCACAAGGGGAGGGGACCCAGATGTCGGAGATGGACACGCGTGGGGACGAGCGTCCGTTCGAGGACGACGAGCTGTCGATCGAGGCGCCGGAGGCCGACGCGGCCGAGCAGCACCGCCTGCTGCGCGAGGAGGGCCTGCTGCGGCAGGAGCTGCCCATCGAGGTCGACCCGGCCGATGCCGCTGACCAGGATCGAACGGTGGAGTTCGGCGACGACGACGACTATCGCTGACTATCGTCGGGCGTGGTTACCCGCACGTAGGATGGCTCACCCGACCCGACCCGCTGTCTAGGAGACCCGCGTGACCGCTACCCCGGACGCCAAGCCCCGGGGCACCCGGCTGCCCCGGCTGGCCCGCCGCCGCCAGCTACTGAGCGCGGCGCAGGAAGTGTTCGTGGAGAACGGTTACCACGCGGCCGCGATGGACGAGATCGCGGACCGGGCCGGTGTCAGCAAGCCGGTGCTGTACCAGCACTTCCCCGGCAAGCTGGAGCTCTATCTGGCGCTGCTCGACCTGCACGTCGACGACATGGTCAACCGCTGCCGGGAGGCGCTGGCCTCCACCCACGAGAACAAGCTCCGCGTGCAGGCCACCTTCCGGGCCTTCTTCGACTTCGTCTCCAGCCAGGGCGAGGCGTTCCGCCTGGTCTTCGAGTCCGACCTGCGGAACGTGGCGCCCGTCCGGCAGCGGGTCGAGCGCTCCCTGCAGGAGTGCGCCGAGATGGTCAGCGCGGTCATCCAGGAGGACACCGGCTGCTCCAGCGAGGAGGCGCACCTGCTCGGCGTCGGCCTGGTCGGCATGGCCGAGGTCAGTGCCCGCTACTGGAACACCACGCACGGTTCGATCCCCAAGGACGCGGCCGAGCAACTCATGGCCAGGCTCGCCTGGCGGGGCATCAGCGGATTCCCGCGCACAAGCTGAGAGCGGAATGCTGTTCGCTTGGCGCGATCACCCCGGCTTCCGGGGCTCTGGGCAGCGACGATGGGGTGAGCAACCCGTCGAAGAGGGAGCACGATGGAAATCAAGATCGGCGTGCGGTCCGTACACCGTGAGCTCATTGTCGAGACCGACCTGTCGGCCGAGCAGGTCGAGGAAGAGATCAGAAACGCGCTGGCCGTCGATCGAGGCGTCTTCTCCGTGACCGACACGAAGGGCAGGCGCGTGCTGGTGCCGGTCTCCTCGCTCGGCTTCGTGGAGATCGGCGAGGACGAGGCTCGGCCCGTGGGCTTCGGCGGCACTCTCTGACCTGACATTCCGGGTACGGCTCGCGTCGCGTGCCGTACCCGAGTCGTCTGCGGGGCGCTGTGCCCGCGGTCAGATGCCGAGGGCCACCATCCGCTTGCCGTGCTCCTCGGTCAGCCTGGCGAACATCCGCGAGATCTCCGCCTGGTCGTCGGCCACCGCCTCCACCAGCAGGCGGGCCAGCTCCGGACGGGCCGCCGCGACCCGCTGCCCCTGGCTCAGCGCCTCCCCGACCAGCCGCCGCGCCCACAGCGCCAGCCGCCCGCTCACCGCCGGATCGGCCTTCACCGCCGCCCGCACCCGCTCCACCGCGAACTGCGAGCGCCCCTCGTCCACCAGCACCTCGTCCACCAGGTCGGCGATCGACGGGTCCAGGTGGCGGGCCGCCTCCCGGTAGAAGTCGAGTGCGATCCCCGTACCCACATACGCCTTGACCAGCGCCTCCAGCCAGTCACCCGGCCTGGTCTGGGCGTGCCAGGCGTCCAGCGCCTCGACGAACGGCTCCATCGCCCGCTCGGGATCGGCGCCGAGCGCGGCCAGCCGCTCGCCCAGCAGGCTGAAGTGGGCGTACTCCGCGACCGCCAGCTCGCCGAGCGCCGCCCGGTCGGTGAGGGTGGGCGCGAGCTCGGCGGCGTCCTCCGCCAACTGGAGAAAAGCGGAGAGCTCGGCGTAGGCCAGAACGCCCAGAAGGTCGACTACTCCGGGCTCGGAAGGGGAATCACTCATGCAGGAAGAGTACGAGAACTCCCTCGAAGAACTCGGAAGGAACAAACAGACATCGGCTCGCCGTTGTGCTATCGAGTACACTGCTCTGTGAAAGTGCGACCGCACTGTGTTAATCCGGGAGACTCGCTCCCGATAACCCCCACTTCCGGGCCTGCGGTCGCTGATGACGCGAGAGGGCTGGCTCTACCGCGAGGACCCAGGCAACGGGGAATGATCTTTTTGCCCGATGGTCCCGGCAGGCCCGCCTTCATTTGAGACTGAGGCAGGCCACGCTGACGACTTTCCGAGACCTCGGAGTCACACCAGAGATCGCCGATGCCCTCGAGACCGAGGGCATCATCACGCCGTTTCCGATTCAGGAGATGGCACTCCCGCTCGCGCTGAGCGGCCAGGACCTCATCGGTCAGGCACGCACCGGCACGGGCAAGACCTACGCGTTCGGCATCGCCATGCTGCAGAGCATCGGCAAGCCGCGCAAGAACCGCAAGAAGCCTCGCGGGCTGGTCGTCGTACCGACCCGCGAGCTGGCTGTGCAGGTGAGCGAGGACCTCGTCACCGCCGCCGGCAAGCTCGGCTCCCGAGTCCTGACCGTCTACGGCGGCCGGGCCTACGAGCCGCAGATCGAGGCGCTCAAGTCCGGCGTCGACGTCATCGTCGGCACCCCCGGACGTCTGCTCGACCTGGTCAAGCAGAAGCACCTCGACCTGAGCCAGATCACCATGCTCGTGCTCGACGAAGCCGACCGCATGATGGACCTGGGCTTCCTGCCCGACATCGAGCGCATCTTCAAGCTCATCCCGGCCGAGCGGCAGACCATGCTGTTCTCCGCCACCATGCCGGGTGAGATCGTCGCGCTCTCCCGCAAGTACCTCAACCGTCCCACTCACATCCGCGCCGAGAACAGCGACGTCGACGAGGCCGAGATCACTCCTCAGGTTCGTCAGCTCGTGTGGCGCGTGCACCGGATGGACAAGATCGAGATCCTGTCCAGGCTGCTCCAGGCCGACGGCCGCGGGCTCACCATGGTCTTCTGCGAGACCAAGCGGGCCTGCGACATGGTCTCCGAGCAGCTCCAGACCCGGGGCTTCGCGGCGGCGGCCGTGCACGGAGACCTCGGTCAGGGCCAGCGCGAGCAGGCACTCCGGGCCTTCCGCAACGGCAAGGTCGACGTGCTCGTCGCCACCGACGTGGCGGCGCGCGGCATCGACATCGACGACGTCACCCACGTGGTCAACTACGACGCTCCCACCGACGACAAGACCTACGTGCACCGCATCGGCCGTACCGGCCGGGCCGGGCGTACGGGCATCGCGGTCACCTTCGTCGAATGGGAGGAGCTGACCCGCTGGAAGATGATCAACAACATGCTCGGGCTCGACTTCGCCGAGCCCGAGGAGACGTACTCCACCTCGCAGCACCTGTTCACCGAGCTCAGCATCCCCCAGGGGACCAAGGGCGTGCTCCCGCACGCCAACCGGTCCAGGGCGGGGCTGGCCGCCGAGCAGCTCGAGGATCTGGGCGAGACCGGCAGGTCGCGTTCACGCGGGGGCAGCCGCCGCCGCGAGGAGCAGCGTCCCGAGCGCACGCCGCGCCAGCGCCGCCGTACCAGAAGCGGTCGGCTCGCCGAGGAGACGACCGAGATCACGCCGCCCGCCGCCGCCGAGCAGGAGGTCGAGCCCATGGACAAGCGCCGACGTACCCGCAGGCCAGAGGAGACACCCGCCATCATCTCCACCGACGAGCTCCAGGCAGCCGCCGCGCCCACCGCCCGACGTACCCGCAGGGGTGCCGGGGCGGCGACCGAGGCGGTCGAGCGGGCTCTCATCGAGCCGCAGGCCGACTCGCAGGCTCCCGAGGCCCCCGCGGCAGCCAGCCGCAGGACCGAGCCCCAGGCCGTGCGCGAGACGGTTCGCGAGGCCGAGGTGGAGTCGCCGCTTCACGAGGTCGTCGAGACGCGGCCGCGCCACCAGGAGGCCGAGCGTGAGCTCAGCTTCCTGTCCACCCCGCCGCCGCCGGCCCGCCAGGAGCCGGAGCGGATCATCCCGGCGTCGCCGTTCATGGTGATCTTCCAGTCACCCGACCTGGCGACGGACGACGACGAGATCGCCCCGTCCGCCGCGACGGAACGCCAGCAGCAGCGCCGCCGCCCCCAGCAGCAGCGAGGCCGCACGCCCCGCCGCGCGAGCTGACACCCGCGGGTCCCCCCGCACCCACCGAGAGGCGCAGGTCTCCCAGACCTGCGCCTTTCGCATGCTGTACGGCAGCCTCCCCCGAGGCATTCGGGGCTTTCGGAATGTTATGGGCTGCGTAGATCTAGCACCGTCGTACAGCGTTCGGCGGTGTCGGTGCGCTGACCTCTGGGTATTGTTGACTTACGTGAGTACGCCGCGATTCCTGACCCTGCCACCTGGCGTTTCCCCCGTGCACCTCGAAACGGCCCAGGGCGCGTTCGCGGCTCTCGAAGCCCTTCCGGTGAGCGGTGTGGTCGAGCGGTGGCCGGCGTTGATGGTGCCGGGGCTCACCGGAAGCAAGGAAGACTTCATCGCGGTGCTGCAGACCCTGGCCCACTCGGGCCGCCGGGTCATCGCCATCGACCTGCGTGGCCAGTACGAGACGCCGGGCCCCGAGGACCCCGCCGCCTACACCTGCGCCGCGCTCGGCAACGACGTGGACGCGCTGGCCCAGGTGGTCGGCGGGGGCGAGCCGGTCCACCTGGTGGGGCACTCCTTCGGCGGGCTGGTCACCCGGGAGGCGGTGATCGACGGGCGCACCAAGTTCGCCTCGTACACGCTGATGAGTTCGGGCCCGTCCGGCATCGTCGGCCCACGGGCGGTGAACGGCCGGGAGATCATGCGTGACCTGCCCGTACACGGCCTCGAATACGTCTGGAGCACCAGGTACGAGCCGGAGTTGCTGGCGAGCAGGGTCCCTGACGAGATCGTCGCGTTCGTGCGCAAGCGGCTGTTCGCCAACTCGCCGACCGCGCTGGCCACGATGGCGGCCCAGACCCTGGACCAGCCGGACCGTACCGACGAGCTGACCCAGGTCGAGGTACCGACGCTGGTGTTGTTCGGCGAGCACGACGACGGCTGGCCGCCGCTCGTCCAGGTGGAGACGGCCAGGCGGCTCGGCGCGGACTGCGTGGTGGTGCCCGGCGCGGTGCACTCTCCGGCCGTGGAGGCGCCCGAGACGACCGCGTCGGCGCTGGTCCGCTTCTGGAACGCGGCCGAGGCCAGGAGCCTGGCGTCCTGAACGCCCTAGAATGACAGGCATCGACGTCGTTCAACCGCCGCAGACCGTGACCTGGCTGGTGCATCTCGACCGCACCATGTGGGTGGGCGGGGTCCGGGGTCTCATGCTGCAGGCGCTGCATCCGCTGGCGATGCGCGGGGTCTGGCAGAACTCCTCCTTCCAGGACGATCCGTTCGGGCGGCTGCGCCGTACCGCGGACTTCGTGGGGAGGGTGACGTTCGGCAGTGCCGCCGAGGCGGACGAGGTGGGCAGGCGGGTGCGGGGGATCCACAAGGGGCTGCGCATCAGGGACGCGGGGCGGACCCATCGGGTGGACGACCCGGAGTTGCTGCTCTGGGTGCACTGCGCGGAGGTCTCGTCCTACCTGGAGACGGCCAGGCGCGGCGGGCTCCGGCTGGGCGACCGGCAGGCGGACCGCTACCTGGCCGAGCAGCGGAAGAGCGCGACCTACGTGGGCCTGCACGCCGAGGACGTACCCGGCTCACGGGCGGAGATGGACGCCTACTTCCGGCACATGCTGCCCACGCTCAGGCCGACCCCGGAGTCGCTGGCGACCGTACGCTTCCTGCTGTGGCCCCGGCTGCCGAAGGAGCTACGGAAGCTCACCCCGGGCAAACCGGCCTACTTCCCCTTCGGCGCCCTCTGCTACTACACCCTTCCAACCTGGGCCAGACGCATGTACGGCACGCTGCCCGAGATCCCCCAGACCACGGTCACCGCCGCGCTCAGAGCCTTCAGGTACGCCATGAACACGCTGCCCGAGCCCGTCCACGACCGCGCGTTCATGCCCGCCACCAGGGACATGCTGACCGCCTCCCGCCGACGCCTGGACGCGGCGGGCTACGACGTGAGCAAGGGCCTCAGGGGGCTCATCGACCCCCGCCGCTGGCCCGCCTAGTCAGTCGGCGAGGGCGTCCCACGGGAGCCGTTCGGGGGCCACCGCGCGCCCCTCGGGGCAGTGGCGGCGGAAGTCGCACCACGAGCACACGGGCCCGGGGCTCGGCGCGAAGTGGGCGTCGACCTCCGGCGGCACCTGGGCGGGCACCGCGGGCGGCTCCGAGGCGCCCGGCTTGGCCCGCTTGCGCGGGGCGATCACGGCCTTGTAGCGCTCGTCGGCCTCGGCGGCCTCCATGGCCACCTCCTCGGCCCTGCGCAGGTGCCGTCCGAGGGACTCGTCGGTGTGCTCCCACTCGACGATCTCCCCGGTCGGCAGGTGGTGCAGCTCGACCGTGTGGCAGGGCGTGCGCATCATCCGCGAGGCGGCGATCGCGTAGATGGCCAGGGCCAGCGACGAGCGGGCGTCGTCGGTGGTGAGCGGGCGCCGGCCGGTCTTGTAGTCGACCACCACCAGCTCGTCGCCCCGCCGGTCGAGACGGTCGATCCGGCCCGACACGGCGATCAGCGAGGTCCGCGTGGCGACCGTGCGCTCCACGCCGACAGGATCATCAGACGGATCCAGTGTCCCGACATATCCGGACACCATGTCGCGGGCGCGGTCGAGCTGCCGCGCCGACTGCTCCCCGTCCTTGAACCCCTCGCCGATCCACCCCCGGCCGAGCAGCAGGCTCGCGGTCGCCGGCGTCCGCCGGTCGTACGGCTCCCGCCACCACCCGGCCAGCGCGTTGTGCACGCTCGCGCCCACGCTGTTGTGCGCCCAGGCCGGCCCCTTGGCGGGCTGCGGCCGGTCGAGATAGGTGAAGCGATACCGCCTGCGGCAGTCCAGCCAGGTGTTCAGCCGCGACGGAGTGCACGAGTAGAGCCGCCGCGGCATCCCTTCGAGCGGGAGCTGCTCCACCTAGTCGTCGCCCAGGTTGAGCCTGATCCCCGCGGCCCGCGTGCCGTCGGCCAGCGGCCCCTCCTCCTCGGCGGCGGCGCCACCGCCGGGCCGGGTCAGCGAGCCGGAGATCCAGTCGTCGAAGTGCGGCTCCAGGTCGCCGATCGTCACCTCGTCGCCGTGGGCGGCCAGCACGCGGGTCCGGTGCGGCAGCGTGAACAGCCGCCCGCCGATCGCGGTGAGCTGGTCGGCCAGCGCCGGGTACTCCCCGCCGAGCTTGCCGGGCCCGTCGGCCAGCAGCGACTTGCCGGTGAAGACCGCGTTCAGGCCCTCGACGTAGAGGGAGACGCCGCCCATGGTGATGCCGGGGGTCTCCATGACCTCCAGGGTCACATCGGCCACGCCGAAGGCGCCGTCGTCCTCCATGTCGATGTCGGGCCAGGTCTCCGACCAGGTCTCCCGCCAGATCGGCTTGTCCTTCGGGTGCAGGGCGATCACCGCCTCGTCCCTGCTGGCCACCTCGATGGCCGCGCCGACGTGGTCGGGCAGGCCGTGAGTGCAGATCACCGCGAGCACCTCGCGCTCGCCGACCTGCTCCAGGATCGCCTCGGCGTCACGCGCCGGGTCGATGACGATGACCTCGTCGTCGTCACCGATGATCCAGGTGTTGTTCTCGACCTTGTGTTCGGTGCCGTCGATGTCGACGACGCCCTCGGTCACCACTCGCTCGATACGCGCTGTCACGCGTGCACTCTACTGCTAGTAGTCGATGCGTTCACGTGTACGGCTTTGCGCCTTCTAACCGCTCGCGGTCAGTGCCCGGATCGCGTTGATGATCAACTGCACGGCCAGCGCGGAGAGCAGCAGACCGGCGATCCTGGTGACCAGTTCGACGCCGTTCTCCTTGATGACCCGGATGATGCTCACCGAGAAGCGCATGAACAGCCACAACACCAGGTGCACGGCCGCGATGGCCAGGCCGAGCGCCAGGATGCCGCCGTGCTTGTTCCCGGCCTGCTGGGCGAACACGATGGTGGCCACGATCGCGCCCGGCCCGGCCAGCAGGGGCGTGCCGAGCGGCACCAGCGCCACATTCACGTTGGAGCGCACGGTGCCCGACTGGGGTTCGGCGGTGGTCCCGCGCAGCAGTTCCAGCGCGACCAGGAGCAGCAGCAGCCCACCGGCGATCTGCATGGCCGCCACCTCGACGTGCAGGTAGCTCAGGATCACCTGGCCGAAGACGGCGAAGACGACGATGAGGCAGCAGGCGGTGACCGCGGCCTGCCAGGCGATGCGCCGGCGCTCCGCGGGAGTGCGCCCGCTGGTGTAGGCGAGGAAGAGCGGGATGACGCCGGGCGGATCCATGATCACGAACATGGTGACGAACGCCTCGACGAAGAACCTGAGGTCGAACACCGCTCCCCCATACGACCATGGGGGAGATGTGCCGATCCTAGTCGTTGAGCCGTGGCGAGAACGCGCCGTAGGGCAGGTCGAAGTCCTGGATCTGCTCCCGCAGGTCGCGCAGGCTGAGCGAGCCCAGCGCGATCACGCATCCGGCGTCAGCGGGCCAGCCGATCGCCCACAGCCAGCTGCCGAGCGCCTCCCCGGCGTAGACCGCGCGGTCGTCTGGCCCGTCGACGAACCACAGCGCGGTCGGGTGGCCGAGTACGTCGATCTTCGCGTTGGGCGGTCCCTCGTCGAACCCCTCGCCGGGGTCGGGCCCGTCGAGCCCCGCGAATCCGGCGCCGAGGCCGACGCCCGGCTCCTCGGCGATGATCAACAGGTCGGCCGGGCCCTGGTTCACCGAAGGGCCGGACAGCGCGACCACGGTCGCTTTGGCTCCGCCGCGTTCGTCGCCCGCCTCGCCGAAGCCCGTCACCAGCCAGCCCGGCGGCAGCGGCCAGGGCAGCCAGATGGGCACCACCGCGCTCCGCCGTACCGCGTCGAGGGCCGACGCGGACGGCTGCCACGGGGGCTGGTAGGGCACGACGTCTCCGTGCGCCGCGCAGCGCCAGGCACTGGTCCACACACTCGGCGCATGAAGTGGGCCAAAACATCGTGGACAGGTTGGTGCCGCTCTCACAGCTACCCACGGTGCTTCGTCCTGGACGCATCCGTCAAGGGTGTATTCCGTTATCCCGTCGTAATCTTGACCATGTGCGTATCAAGTGCGTCGGCGCGATCATGGTCGATGATTCCGGGCGGCTGCTGCTCGTCAGGCGGGGGCATCCGCCCGGCGAGGGGCTCTGGTCGCTGCCCGGCGGCCGGGTCGAGGCGGGCGAGACGGACGCGGCCGCGGTGCGCCGCGAGGTGCGCGAGGAGACCGGCCTGCTGGTCGAGGACGGCCCGCTGGTGGGCTCGGTCGACCGCCCGGCTCCGGGCGGCTCGGTGTACGCGATCCGCGACTACCGCGCCACCGTCGTCGGCGGCGCGCTGTCCCCCGGCGACGACGCCGCCGACGCCCGCTGGTGCACCCCCGACGACCTGGTACGGCTCCCGCTCACCGACGGCCTGCTGGCCGTACTCGTCGACTGGGGCGTCGTGCCCCGCCCCGCGTGAGTCTCAGGAGGCGGACGCCGGCAGGCCGCAGGGGCGGGCGGCGGGGAGGCGGCCGGCCGCGTACGCGCCGGGGGGCACGCCCATCACGTCGTGGAAGTCGGCCGTCATGTGCGACTGATCGTAGTAGCCCGCCGTGGCCGCCAGCGCGGCCCAGGAGCCGTCCGAGGCCAGTGACAGCACCTTACGCACCCGCTCGATGCGCGCGAACCGCTTGGGCGACACGCCGACCCCGCCGGCGAACAGGTTACGGAGCTGCCGCTCGCTGATGCTGAGCCGGCGGGCGATGGAGGGCACCGGCTCGGGCGTGTGCAGGCTCTCGGCCGCGGCCTGCAGCAGGACCGTGCGGGACAGGTCGCGCGGGACCCGCTCGGCAAGGCGCGCCAGCAGCGCCGCCTCCACCCTCGCGGCCACACTCTCGGGGTTCGCCCCCAGGTCGGCCAGCTCCCGCTCCAGGCGGTCGCCAGAGGTGCCCCAGAGGCCGCTGAGCGGCACACAGGTGTCGACCAGCTCGTTCACCGGCACGCCCAGCAGCGCGCCCGCCCGCCCCGGCCTGATCCGGAAGCGCAGGCTGAACGGCACCCGCTTGGCGGCGAAGTAGGTGGCGCGCGTGCTCGGCCCCAGCACCATCAGGTCGTCGCGCCCCGCCGGGGTGGGGCGGTAGACGAGGGCGGCGGCCGTGTCGGGCAGGTGCACGCTGACACCGTCGGCGTCCACGGCGCCCACGCCGATGTCGGTGATCCACGGCCGCAACGGCCCGGACACCGGCAGGGTGGCATCGATCCTCACACTCACCCGCTCCACGGTAGCCCGACGAGAAGGGCTGAGCGGCATGCCGCCCGGCCTCGGTGTGAAGGCTGGGCGGTAGTGCCGAAACTTCCTATAGGAGCGGGTGGGTGTGCTGGCAGCGTGGGTCGCATGATCCTCATCACGGGTGCCACGGGCACCATCGGCAGCGAGCTCGTCCGTCTACTGGCCCGGCGTGGCGCGCAGGTCAGGGCGCTGACCAGGGACCCGTCCCGGGCGCGGGTCCCAGCCGGGGTCGAGCTGGTGGCGGGCGACTTCGGCGACCCCGGCTCCCTCGCGCGGGCGGCCGGCGGCGTCAAGGCCGTCTTCCTGCTCAGCGCCCCCGGGGACACGGTCGCGGCACACGACCTCGCCATGGTCGAGGCGGCCAAGGCGGCGGGGGTGGGCAAACTGGTGAAGCTGTCGGCGATCGGCACCGGCTCCGAGCACGCCGCCACGAACTTCTCCATGCGGTGGCACGAGCCCGGTGAGGAGGCGGTCAGGGAGAGCGGCCTGGACTGGACGGTGCTGCGGCCGACGACCTTCGCCTCCAACGCGCTGCAGTGGGTTGCGGCCGTCCGCTCGGGCGCGCCGATCCCGAACATGACGGGTACGGGCACGCAGGGCGTGGTCGACCCGCGAGACGTGTCGGCGGTGGCGGCGGAGGCGCTGACCGGTTCGGCGCTCGACGGCCGGACGTACACGCTCACCGGGCCCGAGCTGCTGAGCACCCCCGACCAGGTGGCGGCGCTGGCGGCGGCGGTCGGCCGGTCCCTGGAGACAGTCGAGGTCTCCGCGGAGGTTGCCGAGGAGGGCATGCGGGCGGGCGGCATGGACCCGTCGGTCGTCGAGGTGGCGCTGAGCGGCCTGGCGTTCGTCAGGGCGGGCCGCAACGCGATCGTGACGGACGACGTGGCCGAGGTCCTCGGTCGCGCCCCCGGCACCTTCGAGGCGTGGGCCCGCGACCACGCCGCCGCCTTCTCCTGAGCGAGTCGGTCAGCGGTCGACCGCGAGGGTGGAGGTCCACAGGATGAGGTGGTCGGCCTGGTAGGTGGTGGAGCGGCCGAGGGCGAGCACCTTGGTCCCGTCCACGGCGACCGCGCCCAGCCACTGCAGGCCCTCGCCGCCGAGGCTGTCGGTGGTCAGGTCCTGGCGTGCCCAGGTCAGGCCGTCCTCGGAGGTCCAGGCCGCGCTGTCGCCGCCGCCGGGCGGGCCGTGCCAGCCGACGGCCACCAGGCCCTGTCCGGCCGCGGCCAGGTCGTGGACGGCCGCGGCCTGCTCGGCGGGGAGCCAGGAGATCTGCCAGGAGTCGCCGTCGTCGGCCGACACCGCGGCGAACACCTTCCTGCCGCCGGGCACCAGGGCCGAGCCGATGGCGACGATCCGCTCGCCGTGCACCACGACATCGCGCAGTCCGGCGGCGGTGGCGCCGGAGGGGACGAGGCGTTCGCGGGACTTCCAGTTCACGCCGTCGGGTGAGAACCAGACGACGCCGCTCTCGCGCTCGCCCGCGCCCGACCCGCCGACCGCCAGGTAGCCCTTCGCGGTGGCGGCCACGTCGTGGATGGTCACCTCGGTGCCGTTCTGGGGGAGCTTCTTGGCGCGGGTGTACTTGTCGAGGTCGGCGGTGAACCACATGACGGCGCCGGCCGTACCGGTGGAGCGGCGTTCCTGGCCGGCGATCACGTAGCCCTTCGCGCCCGCCGCCACCGCCTGGGCCGCGAGGTACGGCTGGCCGTCCGCGCGGGCCAGCGCGCCGTTCCCGCCCGCCTTCTTCCAGGTGCGGGCGTCGTTGGAGCCGGTGACCAGCAGCGGGTCGGTGGAGGACGGGTCGGGCATGGTGCTGCCGACCGCGAGCCAGCCGCGGCGGCCGTGCGCCACGTCGGTGAGCGCCTGGTGGCGGGGGGCGGCCAACGGGAAGGGCTTCCAGGACTGGCCGTTCGAGCTGGTCCAGATGGCCGCGTCGCCCGAGGCGGAGCCGACGGCGACGTAGCGCCCACCGGCGGCGGCCACCCTGGCCGTCTCGCGGGCGCTTCTGCTCAGCCCCTCGATGCCGCCGAGCGGGACCCGCGCGGCCGGCCCGCCCTGGGCGGCGGTCATCAGCACGAGCTGGTTGTCGACCTCCGCGGCGGCCTGGTCGCCGCCGAGGACGAGCGTGCCGGTGTCGGAGACGGTCAGGCCGCGCACGGTGGCCCCGGCCAGCCGGCCGAGGTCGCGTTTGGCCCAGACCCGGCCGTCGGTGCTGCTGAAGACCGCGAAGCTGTCGAGCCCCGACTGGCTGAGCGCGGCGATGCCGGAGCTGTGCGAGACCACGGTGGTGATGCCGGTGCTCTGCGCGGGGATGCCGCCGATGGAGCCGCACTGGCTCCACTCGGCGCCGACGGCCGAGCAGTAGACGCGCACGTCCCCGGTGCCGGCGCGCTGCCGGGTGGGCACCAGGACGAACGTGTCGGGCAGTACGGCGAGCGCGCCGGGCCGCGGCGTCACGTTCTGGAGCTGGGCGGCGGTGCGCACCCAGGTCTTGCCGCCGTCGGGGGAGCGCATGATGACCGACGAGTCGCCCTCGGCGGGCTGGGCGAGCACCACCACGGCGTCGCCCCTGGCCACCACGGCCCTGAACTCGCGGACCTTGTCCGGGGTGCCGATCTCGCCGCTGTCGACCCGCTGCCACGCCCTGCCGTCGGGCGAGTGCCAGGCGGCGGGCCCGGGGCTGCCGTTCTGCAGGGTCGTCTTGCCGACCGCGACGAAGCCGGAGGCGGTCCTGGCGATGTCGTGGATCAGGTCGCCCTTCCTGAACGCGGCCAGTCCGCCCGGCTCGACGGCCGCCCAGCCGAAGCCGTCGGTGCTGGTCCACAGGCCGCGCTGATCTCCGGTGGCGTCGCCGCCGATGGCCAGCCAGCGGCCGTTGCCGCCGACCACCCGCTGCACGATGGCGGTGGCCGAGTCGGTGACCTTGCCGAGCTGCCAGGTCCGGCCGCTGTCGGGGGAGAACAGGAACAGCGGGCGGGGTACGGGGCTGGTGGTGTCGCTGCCGACGGCGACCACCGTGCGGCCCACCGAGGTCATGTCGAGCAGCATCTGGTTGGAGCCGTCGCCCGCCGAGGGCACGATGAACTGCTCGTCTCCGGAGCGTCCGGCTCCGGCGACCAGGCGCAGGCCGGTCTCGGTGGCGGAGTCCCACCACTGGTAGAGGAAGAAGCCCGCCACGATGGCCAGGGCCAGGGCGACCGCCAGCGGCGCGGCCAGCCGTCGGGGGCCCCTGATGGGGCTGGACCTGCGGGTGGCCGATGGGGCCGGTCCCCTGTGGTGCCTGCCGCCCGTTCCGGAGCGCGGCGGGCTTTCGGCCACGAGCCGGTCGGGCCTGGTCGGCCGCCCGCCCGGCGGCCTGCCCACCCGGCGCACCTCGCCGTCGCCGTCGTCCTGCCCGGCGGCCTCGCCGGTCTCCGGCTCGGGAGGGGGCGCGTCTCCCCAGCGAAGCGCGGGCTGCTCCTCCGCCTCCTCGCGGGGCTCGGGGGGCCTGCGGTACGGGTGGCTCGCGCGGGGGACCCGTACCGGTTGGGTGTCCTGTAAGTGTTCGGGTTCGGCGGGGATCTCCGGCTGGACCGGGATGGGTTCCGGGTCGGGGCGCGGCGGGCCGGTGGCGACCAGCTTGTCCGGGCGGTCGACGATCCGGCGCGGCGGACGCTGCGGCTCGGCTTCGGAAGGGGCCGTCGGCGAGCTGTACGGCCTGCGCCCCTTGGGCGGTTCGGGCATGTCGTCGTCGGGCGTGGGCGAGGCGAAGGGCGGCATGCCCCAGGGGGAGGCGACCGGCAGCCCGCGGGCCCGGTCGTCGCCAGGCCCCGGCGGCGTGTGCCGGATCCGGGGCTCCTCGCCCGTTTCCGGGTCCTGACGCGGGGCGCGCGGATCGTCGTCGTCCGGCGGGCGCCGTGGTGAGCGCGGTTCGCTGGGGCCGGAGGCCACGCGCGCACCTCCTCTTTCAGGCTCGAGGGTCCGGACCGTTCCACCTATGAGCGCACTTACCGCAGATTTCGGCATTATTGCGCACGGGACTACTTCTACCCCGTCCAACCGAATTGATCACCTATGGAAAATCCCCGCGCGCTCACACCATCCACAGCAGCATGCCGAGGCGAGGATGGCGAGACCTCTCTAGCGAGATTCACCACACCGACGCCTGACTTATCCCGAAAAAGCGCGAACTGACCGCTTTTTGGCGAGGTACAGCACTCCCAGCGCGAACACCGAGAGCTGCACCAGCGTGCCCACCAGGGACTGCCACGGCACCGCCCCCTGCTTCAGCGCGTTCTCGACCTGCCCGGCCGCCGCCGCCGCGGTGAACGCGACCGTGTTGTTCACCACGTGCATCGCGATCGCCGCCTCCAGCCCGCCCGAGCGAATCGTCAGCCACCCCATCAGCACGCCGAAGCCGAAGACGTCCACGATCCCCCAGTCCGTGTACGCGTGCAGCGCGGCGAACCCGGCCGACCCGAGCAGGATGCCCGGCCACGGACTGTTCAGGTAGGCGCCGAAAGCCTGCAGCACCCACCCCCGGAAGACGTACTCCTCGGCCGCCGCCTGGAACGGCACCAGCAGCGCGATCACCACCAGTCCGGGCACGAACTGCGACCACCCCTTCCAGCCGAACAGCGTGGAGGTGTCCACCCCCGTGACCACATAGGTGACGACCAGCGCGGTCTGGCCGAGCAGCATCGCCACCACGGCCACCCCGACGCACTGCCACAGCCACGACCAGCGCAGCCTGCCCGCCACCGAGGACAGCGTGCCGGGCCGCCTGCGCTGCACCAGCGCGGCGACGCCGTACACCAGGGGCAGCACCGCGGCGATCGACAGCAGCAGCACCGCCAGCGAGAACACCGGATCACCGAAGAGCCGGTCGGGCCGCAGCGTGGCGGGGATGCCCACGATCGCGGCCACGAACGCGCCGACCAGGATGACGAACAGGCCGATGACGAAGAAGCCCATGCCGACGATGACCGAGCCGACCACGGGCCGCCACCAGTTGTTGGCGGCGTTCCTGGCCAGGTGGTCGTACCTCGCTCCCGGGGGCGTGGGCGCGAACCAGGGCCGCGGCGCGCCGTACCGGACCGGGGGGTAGAGCGGCGGCTGTTCTGGGTCGTGGGGCTGGTTCTCGTGCATTCCCTCATTCTGTCCGCTGGGTGAGCATTAGTTCACAGACGGCGAGGCCGATCCGGCGGATTCTCGGGGGCAGGTATTCCGATTCCCTGGGAGCAGTCATGTCAAGGCTGGGACCGATCATCACCCTGTCGGCGGGCGCCGTGCTCGTCGCCGGGCTCGGTGTGGCCAGCGTCGCCGCGGCACCGGCGGGCGACGTCACGGGGGCCGACGTCGCCGTACAGGCCGAGGCCACCTCCACCTCCACACCCACCCCGATCAAGTCCGCGCGTCCGGAGCGGCCGACGCCGGTGAAGGCCGACTACGGCGGCTACGTCAAGGGCAACGGCGGGCTCATCGCGATCTCCGTCCGCGACGGCAAGGTCGTCGGCTACTTCTGCGACGGCAAGACCGAAGCCTGGTTCAAGGGCAGGGCGGCCGACGGGAAGGCCGGCCTGAAGGGGTTCGGCGGCGCCTCCGTGACCGCCTCACTCGGCGGCGGCAAGGCCACCGGGACGCTCGCCGTCGGCGGCAGGAAGTGGACCTTCAGCGCGCCGGTCGTCAAGAAGCCCTCGGGACTGTACCGCGCCACCGCGCAGGTCAGGGGCGCGCGGATCAGGGCGGGCTGGATCGTGCTGCCGCGCCCCGACGGCGACGGCTTCGTTCAGGTGGGCGTCGCGGCACAGGACGACCGGCCGATCCCCACCCCCACCCTCACCCCCGGGCAACCGGTCGTCGTCGACGGCGCCCAGGTCCAGCCCCAGGACGTCGACGGCTTCATCGAGGAGATGTCATGACGCTCGCCACCACCCCCGCGCGCGGCTCGCTGCTGGTCGTCCCGCTGCTGGCCGGCGGCCTCGTCATGATCGCGCTCGGTGTGTACGGCCGCGCGCACACCCCGACCGGGTTCGCGATCGGGATCGCCGGGTTCTCCGGCGCGCTGGCCATGAAGGCGTGGCTCACCACGGGCGCGGCGGTCCTGGCGATCGTCCAGGTGCTCTCGGCGCTGTCGATGTGGGGCAGGCTCGGGGTCACTATCCCGCCCGCCGTACACCGCTGGTCGGGGCGGCTCGCCTTCCTGCTCACCATCCCGGTCGCCTTCCACTGCCTGTACGCCCTCGGGCTGCAGTACGACGTGCTCCGGGTGATGATCCACTCGTTGCTGGGCTGCTTCTTCTACGGCGTGTTCACCGCGAAGATGCTGGCGCTGCCCAGGAAGGGCCTGCCGGGCTGGACGTTCCCACTGCTCGGCGGCGCGGTCTTCGTCGCGCTCGTCGGCCTGTGGCTGACCTCGTCGCTGTGGTTCTTCACCACCTTCGGCGTCAAGGTGTGAACGTGCTGGTCCTCTCGAGTCCCGCGGCGCGGCCCTTGGCCGCCGCCGCCAGGGCCATCTTGCGCGAGGCCTCGTCGATCATCTCGTCGCCGAGCATGACCGCGCCGCGCCTCTCGACCGTCGTGTAGTACTCGTACGCCTCCAGGATCAGCTCCGCCCGGTCGTAGTCCTCCTGCGCCGGGGAGAACACCTCGTTGGCCGCCTCGACCTGCAGCGGATGCAGCACCCACTTGCCGTCGAAGCCCAGCGCGGCCGCCCGCCGGGCCACCCTCCGATACCCCTCCACATCCTTGATCTGCAGGTACGGCCCGTCGATAACCTGCAGATCGTGCATCCTGGCGGCCATCAGCATGCGCATCAGGATGTAGTGGTAGGCGTCGCCCTCGGTGTAGCCGGGCGGCTGCTCCCCCACGACCAGCGTGCGCATGTTGATCGAGGCCATGAAGTCGGCGGGGCCGAAGACCAGCGCCTCCAGCCGCCTGGACGACCCGGCGATCGCGTCCACGTTGACCAGGCCCCTGGCGGTCTCGATCTGCGCCTCGATGCCGATCCGGCCCACCTCGAAGCCCATCGTCCGCTCGATCTGGGTGAGCAGGGTGTCCAGCCAGATCACCTCGGTGGGGTCCTGGACCTTCGGCAGGATCAGGCAGTCGAGGAACTCCCCCGCCCCCTCCACGACCTCGATCACATCGCGGTAGGTCCACTGCGTCGACAGGTCGTTGACCCGCACCACGCGGGTCTTGCCCGTCCAGTCACCCTCGCGCAGGGCGGTCACGATGTTCTTCCGCGCCTCGGGTTTGGCCAGCGGCGCGACCGCGTCCTCCAGGTCGAGGAAGACCTCGTCGGCGGGCAGGGTCTGGGCCTTCTCCAGGAAGCGGGGGTTGCTGCCCGGCACCGCCAGGACCGATCGACGAGAGCGCATGACCGACACGCTAGCGCCGCCCCCTTCCCGTACGGCAGGCCGGACCCTTCTATAGCGCCCATACAAACCCGGCGCCCGCTTCTTGGTGTACCCGACGTAGGGCGCGCATCAGGCGAACGTCAACAATGGGGTCAAGCGCATGTAAAGGGAGTGAAGCACCGATGGCATCCGTTTCCGCGACGACCCGCCCCGCCGTACTGTCCGACCTGCTGCCCGGAGCCTGGGCGCGCGACGCCGCGCTGGTGATCGGCGCCGCCGGTCTCACCGGAGCCGCCGCGCAGGTCAGCTTCGTGCTGCCGAACACGCCCGTCCCGATGACCCTGCAGACGTTCGCCGTCCTGCTCGCCGGTGCCACCCTGGGTCTGCACCGGGCCTTCCTCGGCATGGCCCTGTACCTCGCCCTCGGCCAGCTCGGCCTGCCGTGGTTCGCGCCCGACGGCGGCAACCCCACGGTCGGGTACATCGTCGGCTTCGTCGTCGCCGCCACCGTGATCGGCCACCTGGCCGGCAAGGGCGCCGACCGTACCCCGCTGCGCACGGCGGGCACGATGCTGCTCGGCACCGCCCTCATCTACGCCTTCGGGGTGCCGTGGCTGATGGTCGCCACCGGCATGGACCTCGGCACGGCCCTGTCCAACGGCGTCGCCCCCTTCCTCCTGGTCGACGGCCTCAAGATCCTGGCCGCGGCGGGCCTGCTCCCGCTGGCCTGGAAGCTCGCCCGCCGCTGACCCGGCATCTGGAAGGGGTACGGCACTACGCCGTACCCCTTTCAGGTTTTAGAGTCGGTATGTGAGCATGACCGTGATCGAAGAGGGCGCCAAGAAGTCCGGAGTGCTCTGGCTGGCCCTCGACCGGCCGCGGCTGGCCTGGCACGCCTGGCACGAGGGCGCGATCTACCTGGTGAGCGGTGGCGGGGAGCAGGAGCTGCCCGGCCTGGCCCAGCTCGACCGGGTGCAGGTGAGCCTGCGCAGCAAGGACAACGGCGGGCTGCTGGTCACCTTCGGCGCCGCCGTCGCGGTGGTCGACCAGGCGGCCGAGAGCGAGGTCGTCGCGGTGCTGGCCAAGGAGCGGCTGAACGCCGCCGACAGCGCGCATCTGACCGAGCGATGGGCCGCCGAGTCAGTGGTCGTCCGGCTAAGTCCCGATCAACTGTCCTGATCATGGCCTATCGTCGGATCTGTGCACAATCATCAGCCACTCTTGCCTCATGAGGCGGCGGAGGCGGGCGACTACCAGTTGCTCGGCCGGCTGGGCGAGGGCGGCCAAGGGGTCGTCTACCTCGGCCGGGCGCCGTCGGGCGAGCTGGTGGCGGTCAAGATGCTGCACGCGCGCTTCTCCGGCGACACCGCGGCCCGCGACCGCTTCCTGCGCGAGGTGGCGGCGGCCAGGTCCGTGGCCGAGTTCTCCACCGCCCGGGTGCTCGACGCCTCCACCGACGGCGACCGGCCGTTCATCGTCAGCGAGTACGTCGAGGGGGTCTCGCTCGACGAACTCGTCAAGGAGAGCGGGCCGCGCGCGCCCGGTGCGCTCGAACGGCTCGCCGTCGGCACCATGGCCGCGCTGGCGGCCATCCACCGGGCGGGCGTCGTCCACCGCGACTTCAAGCCCAGCAACGTGCTGCTCGGGCTGGACGGGCCGCGAGTCATCGACTTCGGCATCGCCAAGGCCCTCGACGCGACCACGGCCAGTGCCAGCGGCCTGATCGGCACCCCCGCCTACATGTCGCCCGAGCAGATCTCGGGGGAGAGCGTCGGGGCGGCGTCCGACCTGTTCACCTGGGCGGTGACGATGGTGTTCGCCGCGACGGGCCGACCGGCCTTCGGCGGCGACAGCGTGCCCGCGATCTTCCACCGGATCCTGACCAAGGAGCCGGAGCTGCCCGAGCTGAGCGAGCCGCTGCGCGGGCTGGTGGCCTCATGCCTGGCCAAGGACCCGGCCGCCAGGCCGACCGCGTCCGAGGCCCTCCTGATCCTCATCAGCCACCACTCCACCCCCGCGCCCCCAGCCCCAGCCCCTCTGCCTCCCGGGGATACCTCCCCGCCCAGCACCTCATCGCCCGAGAACACCTCTCCGCCCGGCGTCCCTTCACCCAGCGCCCCTTCACCGGGCGTTCCTTCGACTGGCGACCTTTTCCCTGGTGTCGACTCGCCCAGGAACGAGTCGTCGCCCGAGAGCGCTCCGGCTGAGGACGTCGCTTCGGTTCGGGCGCGGGAGAGTGTCGCTTCGCGGGAGGGAGCCGAAACCGCCGCCTCAGCTCGGGCGAACGTGGCGGTAGCCGTACCCTCGCAGGTCTCTTCGCCCCCGGGGTCAGGAGCGCGGACGCAGGCGACCGGCACCTGGCGTGGGAGTCATGCCGACACCCACCCCGGGGCTCGGGTCGAGACGCGGCTCGCGCCTGCCGTTCCCGAGGAGACGCCCGGTGTCCCCCGGGTGCGCCGCAAGCGGCTCAGGCCGCTGGTAATGATCATTGTCGCGTCGGCCGCGCTGGTCCTGTCGGCCGCCGTGGCCTCCGTGGCGCCCTCGCTGCTGTCCGCCTTCAGCAGTACGTCCGGTGGCGGATCGCCGCCCATGGGTGCTGCCGAGGTCCCGGCCAACGACCCGGCGCCCGTCCGGACCAGCCGCAAGCCGCCGGCGAAGGTGACGCTGCGGGACCTCACCGGGCTCGGCGAAAACAAGGCCCTGGCCGTGCTCAAGAAGCTCGGTCTGAAGCCGCGCGTCAGGCGCGGCCCGGACGAGGACGTGCCGAAGGGCGTGGTGATCTCGATGGTGCCCGGCCCCGGCCGGGTGGCCAAGTCCGACCTCGTCACGCTCCTGATCTCGACGGGCCCCAACGAGCGCGAGCCCACCCAGGAGCCCTCGCCGACCACGATGCCCGAGCCCGACGAGTTCCCCGTGGACCCCGAGCCCACGGAGGAGCCGACCGCCTTTCCCACCGAAACGCCCACCGACGGGGAGAGCACGCCCGAGGAGGAGGTCCAGGTGACTCCGACGCTGGTGCCCATGCCGGAGGAGTGACGGACTCTACACGGGGGCGGCGACGCTCTCCCGTTGCTCCTTCGGCGCCTTGGTGCCCGTCGAGGTTGCCGTCTGGGCGACCAGCGCGCCGGCCAGCACGATGAGCCCGCCGATGATCTGGAACACGCCGAGCGTCTCCCCCAGCAGCGCCCAGGCGACGATCGCGCCGCCGATCACCTCCAGGGAGGCGACGGTGGCGCCGACGGCCGCCGAGAGCCTGCGCACGGCGTTCACGCCGAGGATGTAGGCGACGACCGTGGCCACCACGACCATCCACAGGTACGCGCCGAACACCGGCAGGGTGTGCCCGCCGATCGTCGCGGTCGTGGTGAACGCCTCCCACGGCAGGTTCCACGGCTGGGCGAGCGGCGCCAGGACGACGGCCACGCCCGCCATGCCCCAGGCGATCAGCCCCAGCGGGTCCAGGTCGTCGCCGAAGCTGTCGCTCATCAGGAAGTAGCCCGCGCAGCAGGCCCCGGCGACGAGGCCGAGCAGCAGGCCGATCGCGTCGATCCGCATGCCCTGCCAGACCTCGACCACGATGCCCAGCCCCACGACGGCGACCACGGCGCCGGCGAAGGCCGCGAGCGGGAGCCGTACCCGGCGCACGAAACGGACCCAGAGCACCACCATCACCGGCGCCATGAACTCCAGCAGCAGCGCGACCCCGACCGGCAGCCGGGTGATGGCCACGAAGAAGAGCGCCTGGACCCCGGCCACGGCCATGATCGCGTACGCGCCGACGAACGGCAGCCGGCCGCGCGGGATGCGCAACGCGCGGGGCTTCGCCACGGCCAGAACCACGATCAGCAGCAGTCCCGCGCCCGCCATGCGGGTCCACACCGCCTCCAGCGGCGCCAGTCCGGCCGCCTGCAGGTACTTGGCCATCGGCCCCGAGAACGCGAAACACCACGCGGACACGAAGGCGATCGCCAACCCCGCAGCTCTCATATCCCACCATCCCGGTAACTACCGTCCTAAAGGTTTGATCCTGACATGCCTGCCCTTGGGGACGCAATCCCAGGTCGCGCGCCCGCCCCCGGTTAACCTGCTGTTGTGAGGATCTTCGTCGCCAGGCTGGCGGGCACACCGGTCTTCGACCCCGCGGGCGACATGATCGGCCGCATCAGGGACGTCGTGGCCGGGCTGCGTCCCGGGCAGCCGCCGCGCGTGCACGGCATGGTCGTGGAGGTCCAGCCGCGCCGCCGCGTCTTCCTGCCCATCACCCGGGTCCGCGGCATCGAGGCGGGCGCGGTCGTCTTCACCGGCCGCCTCAACGTCCGGCGGTTCGAGCAGCGCGCCACGGAGGTGCTGGTCATCGGCCAACTGCTCGACCTGACCGTACGGGTCGAGGAGCAGCCCATGATCGTCTATGACCTGGCGATGGAGGAGGCCAGGCCCCAGGAGTGGGCGATCACCAAGGTCGCCGTGGTCAAGCGCAGGCGGCGGGACCCCAGGATCGTCGACTGGAGCGAGGTGTCCGGCTTCGACACCCTGCAGGCCGACCAGGGCGCCGCCGGAGTGATCGCGGCCTTCGAGTCCATGCGCGCCGCCGACCTGGCCGGCGCGCTGCGCGACCTGCCCGACAAGCGGCGGGTCGAGGTGGCCGCCGCCCTGGACGACAACCGGCTGGCCGACGTCCTGGAGGAGCTGGACCCACGCGAGCAGATGGACATCCTCGGCGCGCTGCCCCCCGAACGGGCCGCCGACGTCCTGGAGGAGATGGGCCCCGACGACGCCGCCGACTTCCTGCAGGACCTGCCCGAACAGCAGGCGGCCCGGCTGCTCGCGCTGATGGAGCCGCGCGAGGCAGAGCCCGTACGGCGGCTGCTCACCTACGACGAGGACACCGCGGGCGGCATCATGACCAGCGAACCCGTGATCCTGCCGCCCACCGCCACCGTCGCCGAGGCGCTCGCGCACATCCGGCACCGGGACCTGACCCCCGCCGTGGCCGCCCAGGTGTACGTCACCCGCCCGCCCAACGAGACGCCCACCGGCACCTACCTCGGCATGACGCACTTCCAGCGGCTGCTGCGCGAACCGCCGTCCACCTTGCTGGGCGCCTCCGTGGACGGTTCGGTCGACCCGATCAGGCCGAGCCTCACGCTCGCCGAGACCACCGCCTACCTGGCGTACTACAACCTGGTGGCGGTCCCCGTCGTCGACGAGCTCGGCCACCTGGTCGGCGCGGTGACCGTGGACGACGTGCTCGACCACCTGCTGCCCGCCGGCTGGCGGGAGAGCACCGAGGTGGACAGTGGCGCTTGACCGCCTGGACCAACCGCGGGACCTGCGCCGCACCTTCCGCCCGCACTACGACCCCGAGGTGTTCGGCCGCCTGTCCGAACGCATAGCCCGCTTCCTCGGCACGGCCCGCTTCCTGGTCTACATGACCGGCTTCGTCGCCGTCTGGATCCTGTGGAACGTCCTGGCCCCCGAGTCCGTGCGCTTCGACCCCTACCCGTTCATCTTCCTCACCCTGATGCTCTCGCTCCAGGCCTCCTACGCCGCCCCGCTGATCCTGCTCGCCCAGAACCGCCAGGACGACCGTGACCGCGTGCAGTACGAACAGGACCGGATGGCGAGCGAGCGCAACCAGGCCGAGCTCGAATACCTGACCAGGGAGATCGCCGGGCTGCGCATCGCGCTCGGCGAGGTCGTCACCCGAGACTTCCTCCGCTCCGAGCTGCAGCGCCTGCCCGAGGAGCGCTGACTACTCCAGCTTGGCCAGCATCGCCGCGCAGCGGCGCAGGTCCTCCTCGTCGAGGGCGTCCAGGATCCGCGAGCGGATGCCGGCCAGGTAGGTGGGCGTTGCCTCGGCCAGCCGGTCCGCGCCCTCGTCGGTGAGCACCGCGAACAGCCCCCTGGCGTCGCTCGCGCACGCCTCACGCATGACCAGCCCCTCGCGCTGAAGCCGGTCGACGAGCCGGGTCAGGCCGCTGCGGGAGAGCAGCACCCGGTCGGCCAGGTCGTTCATCCGCAGCCGCCGCCCTGGCGCCTCGGCGAGTTGCAGCAGCACGTCGTAGGAGGCCAGCGCCAGATCGTGAGCCTCCAGCAGCTCGCTCTCCAGGTGGCGGGTGATGCGCATCTGCGCCCGCTGGAGCATCCGCCAGACGGTCAACTCCTGAAGGGAGAGGCTCTCGCTGTTCAGAAGAGTCACCGAGCACCTTCAGCGTGGATGCCCCGTTCTTCAGGTCGGGGAGGAAGCGCGGTGCTCCGGGTCACTGTGTCTCCTGGTTCTGTCGGTGACGTTCGGTAGTTTGTTCGGCGTGTCCCGTTACCGGCTTCAGCCCTCGCCTGTCCAGGAGGTGGCGTTGCTGGAGCACTGCGGGCATGCGAGGTTTGTGTGGAATCTGGCGGTCGAGCAGCACGCGCATTGGCGTCCCGGTCTGAAGTCCGGGCCGGGTTTCGCCGAGCAGTGCCGTCAGTTGACGGAGGCGCGGGCGGAGTTCGGGTGGCTGCGCGGTGGGTCGGTCATTGTGCAGCAGCAGGCGTTGAAGGATTTCGCGCAGGCGTTGGCGAACTTCTTCGCCGGAACGCATCGCAGGCCGCGGTGGCGTCGGCGCGGGCGGGGTGAGGGCTTTCGGATCGTGGCGGTCAAGGCGGGCGATGTACGCCGCCTGTCGCGCAACGTCGGCGAGGTGAGGGTCCCGAAGGTCGGCTGGGTGCGGTTTCGCTGGTCGCGCGCCGTCCCCGAAGGCGTGAAGTCGTACCGGATCACCCGCGATGCGGCGGGGCGCTGGCATGTGGCGTTCGCCGTGATCCCCGCACCAGTGCCCGCTCCTGGAACCGGTGAAGTCGTCGGCGTGGACCGTGGCGTGACAGTGTCGGCGGCGCTGTCCACCGGCGAATTGCTGAACGCTCCCACGCTGCGCGATACGGAAAAGAGGCGTCTGCTGCGACTGCTGCGCAGGCTGGCGCGGGCCAAGCGCGGCTCGAACCGGCGCGGCAGGGTCAAGAGGGCGATCGCGAAGCTGAAGGCGCGCGAGGTGGACCGGCGCAAGGACTGGATCGAGAAAACCAGCACCGGCCTGGCCCGCCGTTTCGACGTGATCACGGTCGAAGACCTCAAGATCGGCAACATGACCCGCTCGGCGAAGGGCACCGTCGAAGCACCTGGCCGAAACGTCCGGCAGAAGGCGGGCCTGAACCGGGGCATCCTCGCCGCTGGGTGGGGCGGGCTCGTGGAACGGCTGGAGCACAAAGCCCCAGGCCGCGTGCAGAAGATCAACCCGCGTTTCACGTCGCAGACCTGCAACGCCTGCAAGCACATCGCCAGGGAGAGTCGCGAGAGCCAAGCGCTCTTCCTGTGTGTGGCCTGCGGGTGGCGGGACAACGCAGACGTGAACGCGGCCAAGAACGTCCGAGACACCGCCGCAGGGCATGCGGTGGCCGCACGGGGAGGCCCGCCGCTGGGCGAGCCCGCGAACCGTGAACCTCAACACGACCTCCTCCCCGTGGGGTAGTCGCTGTCGGAATCCCCCGCCCTTCAGGCGCGTGGAGGATGTCAACGAGTAATCTTAGAACGTTGCACGGACATCTAAATGAGATTCGACACCGCCGGGATTATCCGTGCGGTGTCAACGGTTCGTACGATGGAACCGTGACTTGCCCGCTCCCGGTTCCGGGATCGGTTTCCGCATAGATGTGGGCGTCGCGACGCCTGTCACCATACAGACAAAGGAGGGACGGCATCCCCCCGTCGCCGACGGGAAACGGCGTGCCGAGACTTCGATGGCAGCACCTACACAGGACCAGGTGACGGCCGCACTGGCGACCGTGAACGACCCCGAGATCCGCAGGCCGATCACCGACCTCGACATGGTCAAGAGCATCGACATCTCGCCCGAGGGCGCGGTGCGCGTCGGCATCTACCTGACCGTCGCCGGATGCCCGATGAAGGACACGATCATCCGTGACTCCACCGCGGCCGTCTCCCGGCTCGACGGCGTGAGCGACGTGCGGATCGAGCTCGACGTCATGAGCACCGAGCAGCGCAAGACGCTGCAGACCAAGCTGCGCGGCGACCGCGGCCCCGAGAAGGAGATCCAGTTCAACCAGCCCGGCTCGCTGACCCGCGTGTTCGCGGTGGCCAGCGGCAAGGGCGGCGTCGGCAAGTCCTCCGTGACGGTCAACCTGGCCGCGGCGATGGCGGCCAACGGGCTGAAGGTCGGCATCGTCGACGCCGACATCTACGGCCACAGCGTGCCCAGGATGCTCGGCGCGGCCGAGCGCCCGGTCAAGGTCGAAGACATGATCATGCCGCCGGTGGCGCATGACATCAAGGTCATCTCGGTCGGCATGTTCAAGCCGCCGGGCAACTCCGCCGTCGTCTGGCGCGGCCCCATGCTGGACCGGGCGCTGCACCAGTTCCTCGCCGACGTCTACTGGGGCGACCTCGACATCCTCCTGCTGGACCTGCCGCCGGGCACCGGCGACATCGCCATCTCCGTCGCCCAGCGGCTGCCCTCGGCCGAGCTGCTGATCGTCACCACCCCGCAGATGGCCGCCGCCGAGGTGGCCGAGCGGGCCGGGTCCATCGCGGCCCAGACGCACCAGCAGATCGCCGGTGTCATCGAGAACATGTCCTGGCTGCCCTGCCCGCACTGCGAGGAGCGCATCCCGGTCTTCGGCGAGGGCGGCGGCCAGACGGTGGCCGACGCACTGACCCGTACCCTCGGCACCCGGGTGCCGCTGCTCGGCCAGATCCCGCTCGACACCCGCCTGCGCGAGGGCGGCGACGAGGGCAAGCCACTGGTCCTGACCGACCCCGACGCCCCGGCCGCGACGGAGCTGCGCTCGATCGCGAGCACGCTCAGCAAGCGCGGATCCAGCATCAAGGGCCTGCAACTGGGCCTGTCCCCCGCGGGGCGCTGAGACAACCAAGGAGCCCCGTCGCACCGGTGCGACGGGGCTCTCTCATGCGTTCAGGTGGCCTCGGAGTCGTAGGGCGGGATCTCGCCGTATCCGAGCTGCGGCGTCGTCGGCTCCTCCGGAGCGGTCGGCGCCATCGCCGGCTCCGAGGCGCTCTTGCGGTTCCAGTCGTCGTCGATGTCGTCGATCAGGTGCTTGCGGACGAAGTTCTTCGGGTTCAGGTCGGCCGGATCGAAGTTGGAGAACTCCGGGCCGAGCCCCGCCTGCAGGTCGTCGCGGGCGTTGTTGGCCATCCGGCGCAGGTTGCGCAGGGTCTTGCCGGCCTGCGCCGCCGCCTGCGGCAGCTTCTCCGGGCCGAAGACGAGGAGCGCGATGACCGCAAGCGCCCCGACCTCAAGCCAACCGAGTCCGAACACCCTGAGCTCCTACCGCCGTCCAACCGCGCTCGGGGACAACCCCGACAAGTTCCAGACTAAGGGTTCGTCCGGGCGGATGGTGCGCCGCACTCCCGCCCGGACGAATCCCGTGGTCATGACCGGGTGGGCGTGGGCGTGGGCTCGGTCTCCGCCTCGACGGTCACCGTGACCGTCTTCTCCTGGGACCCCCGCTTGTAGGTCAGGTTGATCTTGGATCCCGGCGCCTTGCTGCGGATCAGCGCGATCAGCTCGTCGCCGTCCTGCAGCTTCAGGCCGTCCATCTCCACGATGACGTCGCCCGCCTTGAGGCCCGCCTTGCCCGCGGGGCCGTTCGGCTCGACCGGCTGGCGGCCCTCGCTCGGCTGGGAGGCGATGCGGATGCCCTCACCGCGGAAGCTCTGGTCGAGCACCACGCCGATCCTCGACCGCCGGGCCTTGCCGGTGGTGACGATCTCCTCGGCGACCCGCCTGGCCTGGTTGACCGGGATCGCGAAGCCCAGGCCGATGCTGCCGCTCTGCCCGTTGACCGCGCGGCTGAGGGTGGCGATCGCCGAGTTCACGCCGACCACCTCGCCCCTGGCGTTGACCAGGGGGCCGCCGGAGTTGCCCGGGTTGATGGCCGCGTCGGTCTGGATGGCGCTGATGAAGGCCGGGTCGGGGTCGTTGGCCTCACCGGCCCGCACCGGGCGGTTCAGCGAGCTCACGATGCCGGTGGTGACGGTCCCGGACAGGCCGAGCGGCGAGCCGATGGCGATGACCGGGTCGCCGACGACGACCTCGTCGGAGTTGCCGAGCGTGATCTCCGGCGTGCCGAACGTCTCCTCCGGCTTCACCACGGCCAGGTCGGAGCCCGGATCGGTGCCCACGATGCGGCCGGTGGTGGACTTGCGGTTGTTGAAGACGATCTGGATCTCGCCACCCTGCGCGGCCATGGCGACCACGTGGTTGTTGGTGACGACGTAACCGCCCTTGATCAGGAAGCCCGACCCGGTACCGCCGTCCGCGCCGCTCTCGACCTCCAGCGAGACCACGCTGGGCAGCACCCGCGAGGCCACCCCCGCGACGGAGTCGGGCGCCCTGACGGTGTTCCCGGCGGGCGCGGGCCCGAGCGAGAAGGACGGATCGGTGCCGGACCGCGACCCGGTCAGCAGGTAGGTCCCGACACTGCCGAGCGTGGAGGCGACCAGCGCGATCACGATGGCGAGAACGACGAGCACCCCCGTTCCAGGGGTACGGCGAGCACCACCGGCCCCACCGCCACCGCTCGGCGGCGGAGGCGGCGCCCAGCCCGCGCCCAGCCCGAGCGCCTGACCGGGCGGCGGTGGAGGCGGCCCGCCGAATCCAGCGCCCGAACCCCCATGGCCGGAACCGTTGCCAGGCCCGGAGAAGAAGCCGGAGTCACCGAAGGACGCATCACCATAAACCTGGCCAGAGCCTCCCGAGCCGGGAGCGCCCGAGCTGTAACCACCCGAACCTGGAGCGCCTGAGCCGTACCCACCCGGACTGGGAGCGCCCGAGCCGTACCCGCCCCGCGGCCCGCCGTCGGGGCTGCTGAAGATCGCGGTGTCGCCGGAGCGTCCCGAAGGGTCCCCCCAGCCGGAGGGGCTCTCGAATGTCGGCCTCGATCCGGGCTGGGGCTCGGCGGCCGAACTCCACACGAGCTGCTCGGTCTGCGCCCTGTCCTGCGGATCCCCGGTGGTGCGCTGCTCGTCGGCCGGCAGGAAGTCGGGCCGTTGCGGCTCAGGGAGGTCCGACGGCGTGCGTCCTTCGTCCGGGCGCGTCTCGTCGGTCATCTAGTTCTCACCACTCCTTGTTCGGACGCCGCAATTTTCGCGCGGGCGGCATACGAGAGACGTAAAGCGAGCGTCAAGCGAACGGATTGACCCAGGACAGCACCCGGTCGGCGCCCCGGCCCAGCCGAGCCCAGAAGCCCGGCTCTGCCTCGTGCGGCAGGCCCGCGACCGCGGCCTCGACCACGTCGGCGGGCGCGTCGGCGAACACGGTGTAGACATGGCCCCCACTCGCCCAGATCAGCTCCAGTCCGGCAGATTCCCGAACCCAGATCGTATGCCCGTCGCTTCGCTGACTACGCCACCCCTTCAGCCGTTCCTCATCGAGCCTGCCCCGCTGTACGAACACGGACACAACGGATAGCCCATCCGAGTATCCCAGTTTCAGGAATCCCTCGGCCTCTCCGGCGTCGAACAGTTCCAGGCGGCCGGGCAGGAGATTGGGGAACTGCCAGCCACCCGCCCTGAGCCGGGCCAGGGCGTCGGAGTCGACGGCGGGGGCACTGCCCGCGGCGGCGGGCGGCAGGTCACGCGCGACCGCGATGTCCACGTCCACGAACGCCTCGGCCCCGGCCACCCGCCCGCTCCCGTCGAGGACCTCGCGACGCAGCAGCAGGCCGCTGACGTCGTCGATCCAGAAGCGCGCCGCGGGCCTGCCGTCGGACCTGAGCGCCTCGACCAGCCGGGCGCTCCGGCCGCAGGCGGTCGCGCCGCCCCCGACGAGGACCTGGAAGTTGGCGGCGAGCGTCCGGAGCATGCCCTCCGAGGGGGCCAGCAGGCCGCCCTCCAGGGTCGCCGGGTCCACGGCCCGCCGGTCGACGCTCATCCCGCCGGAGGAGTTGCTGACCCGGACGACCTTGCCGGAGGTGCTGAACAGCGTGCCCGAGTAGGACTGCAGGCGCCCGGCCTGCGCCGACTTCCTGAGCAGGGGAAGGCCGGTGTCCTCGCTTTCGGCGTCGTCCGGGGTCGCCCACGCCTGACCGCCCTGCCCCAGCAAGACCAGGAGCGCCAGCAGCAGGACTGCCGGCAGCCGGATCATGGTGTGGCGGTCGGCGGGTCGCTGTAGGGCACGGTGGTCTTGTGGATCTGGTTGAAGGCCGGGACCGGCGGGGTCACCGTCGGGCCGGAGTCCTGGCCGCCGACGACGAACAGGGTGCCGAGCGCGACGGCGGCGGACACCACGCCCACCGCCACATAGGAGGTGCGCCGACGGCTACCGCGCCCAGGGCCCGAGGAGCCGAAAGGGCCCCGGCGCGGCCGGTTGTCCAGCGGCGCGATGCTGTGCGGCCCGGGGATCGGCACGCCCTCGAAGGTGCGCGGAAAAGGGCGCTCGCGGGGCGGCATCGGGCCGCCGGGCTCCGACATCCGCAGCAACGACATGGCCAGGTCCGCAGGCATCGGCGGACCTTCGAGCGACCGCAGGCGCGACTTCAGCGCCCGCATCGACTCGACCTCCGCCCTGCAGTCGGCACAGAAGGTCAGGTGTGCCAGCGCGCGCTCGCGCTCGGCGTGCCGCAGCTCTCCGTCCACCAGCGCGGACACGCGTTCACCAAGATGAGCCATCAGACTTCCTCCCCACGGGTCACGGTCGGGGGGAGTTCAGGGCTGCGGGGAGCCCGGTGCTCGAGCGCCTCTCGCAACTGTGCCCGGCCACGGTGAATCCTGCTGCGGACCGTGCCCAGCTTCACGCTGAGCGTGGCCGCGATCTCCTCGTACGACAGTCCTTCGATGTCACACAGCACGACCGCCGCCCGGAACTCCGGGGCCAGCGCGTCGAGCGCCGCCTGGATGTCCGGTTCGAGGTGGGCGTCGTCCCAGGCCTGCTGGGGCGACGGCTCGCGTCCGCGCAGCCGTTCGGCCGCGTCGTCGGCCAGCCCCTCGAAGCGGATGCGCTGCTTGCGCCGCGCCATGTCGAGGAACAGGTTCGTCGTGATCCGGTGCAGCCAGCCTTCAAAGGTGCCGGGCGTATAACTCGACAACGACCGGAAGACCCGGACGAAGACCTCCTGGGTGAGGTCCTCCGCGTCATGGATGTTGCCGGTCAGCCGGTAAGCCAGTCGATACACGCGTGCGGAATGGGTACGCACGACTTCCTCCCAGGTGGGAGGCGTCCAATCAGACACGGGAGTATCGGCCTGGTGGCTGCTTTCCTCCACCAGCACTCCTCTCTTGGGGACCACCGCTACCGCCATAGTGCCTGGTTTCGTCCCTTCGTGCGCACTGCCTACCTTGAGGACCGGCAAAGCCCGTTTAAACCTGCAACGCGTTGGGACCGGCTTGAGTTCCCGTCCGGGCGTGTCTCCCCTAGGCTGCGAACGGTGACCAAATGCACGGAAGTGGGAGGGAGAGGCCGTTGACCAGCCCGGTAGAGGCCACTCTGGCCTATGCGGAGCAGTTTCATCAGGAAGATGAGCTGCTGTACGCGGCGCGGCAGCGCGGCCAGGAGATGGGCGCGCCGCCCATCCTTCCCGGAGGCGGCGCCGCGCTCTGCTTCCTCGCCACGGCGATCAACGCCAGATCCGTGGTCGAGGTGGGCACGGGCTGCGGCGTGTCCGGCCTGTGGCTGCTGCGCGGCATGCGCCAGGACGGCACCCTGACCAGCGTCGACGTCGAGCCGGAGCACCAGCGCCTGGCCCGGCAGACCTTCGCCGAGGCGGGGTTCTCCGGCGGCCGGATCAGGCTGATCGTGGGCCGCGCCCTCGACGTGCTGCCCCGCCTGTCCGACGGCGGCTACGACCTGGTCTTCGCCGACGCGGCCAAGCAGGAGTACGTCGACTACCTGGACGAGGCGATCCGCCTGCTCCGCGTGGGCGGCATCGTGGCCTTCGACAACGCCCTGTGGCACGACCGCGTGGCCGACCCCGCCCAGCGCGACCCCGACACGGTCGCGGTGCGCGAGCTGGGCAAGCTGGTGCAGGCGGACGACCGCCTGCGCCCGCTGATGATGCCGCTCGGCGACGGCCTGCTGGCCGCCGTCAAACTCGCCGACTGAGTACGGCCCGCACTACCGGGTCAGCCACTCCAGCAGCACCCGCACGCCGAACCCCGTCGCGCCCTTGGACAGCACGCCCTCGTCCACAGTGCTGCGGCCCACACCCGCGATGTCCAGGTGCGCCCACGCCCGCTTGCCGGTGAACTCACGCAGGAACAGCGCCGCCGTGATGGACCCGGCTCCGTAGCGCGAGCCGCTCTCGACGTTCGCCAGGTCGGCCACCGACGACTCCAGCGCCGGCCGGTAGTCCTCGATCAGCGGCATCCGCCACAGCCGGTCGTCGCTGGCCCGGCCCGCCTCGATCAGCTCCCCGGCCAGGTCCTCGTCGGAGGCGTAGACCGCGCCGATGTTCCGGCCGAGCGCCACGCTGATCGCCCCGGTGAGGGTGGCGATGTCCACGATCGCGTCCGGGTCGAGCACGTCGTCGGCGTAGGCCAGCGCGTCGGCCAGCACCAGCCGGCCCTCGGCGTCGGTGTTCAGCACCTCCACGGTCCGGCCGCCGTAGGGGGTGATGACGTCGCCGGGGCGCTGGGCCGTACCCGAGGGCATGTTCTCGGCGGCGGCGATCAGGCCGGTGACCCGGACCGGTGCGCCGAGCTCGGCCAGCGCGCCGAGGACCGCGATCACGACCGCGCCGCCGGCCATGTCGGTCTTCTGGGTCTTCATGTTCGCGGTCGGCTTGAGCGACAGGCCGCCCGAGTCGAACGTGATGCCCTTGCCGACCAGCACGATGTGCCGCTCGGCGCCCTCGGGGGCGTAGGAGAGCTGGATCAGCCGGGGCGGGTTCGCCGAGCCCTGGCCGACCGCGACGAGGCCGCCGAAGCCCTGGGCGGCCAGCTGCTCCTCGTCCCACACCTTGATAGGCACGCCCTGCTCGGCGGCCCGTTCGGCCAGCCAGATCGGCGTCTTCTCGGAGGCGGGCGTGTTGGCCAGGTCGCGGGCCAGCGCGACGGCGCGGGCGACGCGGTCGCCGCGCCGTACCTCGTCCTCGGCGGAGCCGGCGAAGACCAGCTCGGCCACCGGCTTGGTGCGGTCGGCGCCGATCGTGAAGGTGTAGGCGGCGAGCAGCGCGGCCTCGGTGAAGGCCGCCGCGTCGCCCTCGGGGAGCACGACGACCAGCCGCGCCCTGCCCTTCACCTTGCGGATCAGGGCGGCCGCCGCCTTGCGCAGCGCCTTCGGCGAGCCGTCGCCCACGCCGTACAGCAGGACTCTGCCCACGCCCTCCCCGCGCGTGACGGGGACCTCTACGATCTCGCCTGCCTCCCCCTTGGCCTCGTGGTGCGCCAGCAGCGCGGCCACCGGCACCGGCAGGTCTTCGTGCAACACCGGGGTCAGGGCCGCGTCGTACGGCACGGCGAGTAGCTCGGCTTGCGCCGGAGCCTCAGGGACCACCCCGGTCGTGGTCTCAATGGGCACAGGTACTCCAAACGTGAGCGGCCCCGGCGCGGAACGCCAGGGCCGTCGATCAGATGCTGGGCGGTCGGCGGGAGATCAGCCGACGACGTTCTTCAACGCTTCGCCTAGGGCCTTCGCCTCGTCAGCCGAAATCTCCACGACGAGCCGGCCGCCACCCTCGAGCGGAACCCGCATGACAATGCCGCGCCCTTCCTTGGTGACCTCCAGCGGACCATCGCCGGTCCGCGGCTTCATCGCCGCCATGCGTGTATCCCTTCCTGCCATGGGCTCCGCGGTTGCGATTTCCGACCAGCCGCGAGGGTGGCCGACGCATTCACGTCTTCTGTGATGTCCTATTCTCCCGCATAGAGGGCCCTGGTGGGTAACGATCTCCTCCCAGAATGCGTTGTCGGAGGTCGAGAAGGCGGCCAAACTGGACCTTGTGAACGCACGCGCAGCGCTCTTCGACCTGTATGGGGACCACCTGCGTTCGAGAGGTGGCAGGGCCTCCGTGGCCGCGCTCGTCAGACTACTAGCCCCGCTCGAAATCGCCGCTCCCGCCGTGCGTACGGCCGTTTCGCGGATGGTCAGGCAGGACTGGCTGGACCGCGTGAAGCTGCCGCAGGGGCCCGGCTACGCGATCACTCCGAAGTGCGCCCGCCGTCTGGACGAGGCGGCGCTGAGAATTTACCGAGCCGGGACGATCACCTGGCCGGGCCGCTGGCATCTGATCGTTCTGGAGCCGGTGAGGGAGCGTCCGCGCCGCGAACGGCTCCGGGCCGACCTCGTCTTCCTCGGCTACGCCGCCCTTTCGGAGACCACCTGGATCGGTCCACGATCCTCCCCCGAGCTCGACGCGCTGCTGGAGACCGAGAGCATCCGCGCGGACCGTTTCGACGCGGCGCTCGAAGGGGACCCGTCGGAACTGGTCGCCCGCGCCTGGGACCTGGACGCCATCGGCGCCGCCTACGAGCGGTGGCTGTCGGAGGCAGTCGAGCTCATCGGCGGCCTGCCCGAGGACGCCCCGGGCGCCCAGATCTTCGCGGTCCGGAGCAGACTGGTGCACGGATGGCGCAACTTCCTGTTCCGCGACCCGGGGCTGCCCGGCGAGCTGCTGCCACCCGGCTGGCCTGGCGAGAAGGCCAGGGCCTACTTCGACCAGGAGGCCGCCAGGCTGCTGCCCGCCGCGTCGGCCTTCGTCGACCGCAACCTCTTCTAGGAGATCGACAGTGATCCGATACGACGTGTCCGACGCCGTGGCCACCATCACGCTCGACCGCCCCGACGCGATGAACTCGCTGACCGTGTCGCTGAAGTCCGCGCTGCTCGACGCGCTGCGCACGGCCGCGGCCGGCGACGACGTGCGGGCGGTGCTGCTGACCGGCGCCGGGCGGGCCTTCTGCGCGGGCCAGGACCTGCGTGAGCACGCCACGAACCTGGAGGCGGGCAAGGGGCTGGCCGACACCGTGCGCCTGCACTACAACCCGATCGTCGAGCTGATCACCACGATGGGCAAACCGGTCGTCGCCGCCGTCAACGGGGTCGCCGCGGGCGCGGGGGCGTCGCTGGCCTTCGCCTGCGACCTGCGGGTGGCCGCCGAGCGGGCCAAGTTCGCGATGGCCTTCAGCGGGATCGGGCTGGCGCCCGACTCGGGCGCCTCCTGGACGCTGCGCCGCCTGGTCGGGCCCGCGCGCGCCACCGAGCTGCTGCTGCTCGGCGAGCCGCTGGACGCGGCCCGCGCGCTCGAACTCGGCGTGGTCTCACGCGTGGTCCCCGCCGACGACCTGCTCAAGACCGCCACGGAACTGGCCGTACGGCTGGCGCAGGGCCCGACGAAGGCGTATGCGGCCACCAAGAGGGCCCTGGCGTTCGCCGCCTCGCACGGGTTGGCGGAGACGCTGGAGCTGGAGGCCGCCCTGCAGGACGAGTGCGCCGCCACCGAGGACCATCTGGCCGCCACCCGGGCGTTCCTGGCCAAGGAGCGGCCCGTCTTCCACGGCCGCTAGGCGGTTCGCGCCACGCAGCCTTCGATGTGGTCGTTGACCAGGCCGATGGCCTGCATGAGGGCGTAGGCGGTGGTGGGGCCGACGAAGCGGAAGCCGTGCTTCTTCAGCTCCTTGGCCAGGGCCTTGGAGCCGGGTGTGATCGCCGGCACGTCGGCCATCGTCTTCGGCGTGGGCGCGTCGGGGTCGGCGAAGCGCCACACCAGGTCCGACAGGCCGTCCGGGAGGTCCTGGGCGGCCTTCGCGTTGGCGATGGCGGCCTCGATCTTGGCGCGGTTGCGGACGATGCCCGCGTCGCCGAGCAGGCGCTCGACGTCGGCCTCGGTGTAGGCGGCCACCTTCGGGATGGAGAATTCGTCGAAGGCGGCGCGGAAGTTCTCCCGCTTGCGCAGGATCGTCAGCCACGACAGCCCCGACTGGAACGCCTCCAGCGTCACCCGCTCGAAGACCCGGTCGTCACCGTGGACCGGGCGACCCCACTCCTCGTCGTGATAGGCGACATACAGCGGCGTCATGGTCCCCCACGCGCAGCGGATCACCTCAGTCATCGGAGAACCCTCCCCCCGAACTTCCGGAGTCGCTCTCCGCCTCCCTGTCCGACCTCCCGCCACCCGACGAGGCTCGCTGCGTGTACGTGCTCGGGCTCGGGCTCGGGCTCGTTCCGGAGGGGCTCGCAGCAGGCGCGGTCTGCGCGGCGGGCGCATCCGTGTCCGGCTCGACGGTGTCCGGCTCGGTGGTGCTCGGTTGGGTGGCGGCTGGCTCGACCGATTTGTCAGCGTTCGTCACGGTGTGGTCGGGCTCGCTCTCGGTGGTGTCCTGGGCGGCCTCTTCGGGGGCCTGTTCGTCGAGTGGGTCGAACTCCCCGGCGGGCTGGTCGTCGGACAGCTCCAGGCGGCCGTTCGGCGGCTCGGGGCGGTGTTCGGTGCGCGGCCCCTGGCCGGGGCCCGCGCAGGCCTCCTGGCGGGCCTGCAGCCGGTTCGCCAGCAACTCGGAGACCCGCTGCTCCAGCACCGCGATCCTGGTGTCGCGCGCGCTGAGGGCGGTCGCCGCGCGGCGCAGCGTCTCGTCGACGCTCTGCGTGTGATAACCCACCAGATTGACCGGCAACTGCAGCGCCATGACGTCGACCGCCGTCAACTGCCCCGGTTCGGGCAGCGCGAGCGGCGGAACGTCCGGCGGGAACTCGGTCAGCTCCCCGCCCCTGCCAAGTGAGACCAGGACCACGCAGGCGAGAATCGCCAGTGCGGCGATGGCGAGTACGACCAGCACACGGGCATCGTACTCGTACGATTGCGACATGAGGCCTGTAGTGCTCGCGCCCGGCGCGCCCGTGGACGACGCGTGGGCCACGGCACGCACCCCCGCGCAGACCGCCGAACTGGCTCGCTCCGGCGTGACCGTGCTGGTCACGCTGCCCGCCGACCTCGACGCCGCGCTCGCGGCGGCCTCGGTCCACTGCTGGCTGGGCGCGCGGGTTTTCGTCACGGAACACACCGCCCAGGTACGGCTCGCCCTGGACATGACCGAATCCCTGGCCGGCCGCCGCCCCCCGACCCTCACCCGCCGCGGCCTCGCCTGACCGCCCGCACCATAGGACGCGGCCCGAACCGCAGGTGAAGCGGCCCGGTCAGCCGACCGCCTCGTTCAGTTCCTCCACGCTCGGGTCCAGGGGGACGCCCTGGCGTTCGAGGTACTCGAAGGCGTCGGCGACCGTGGCCGTCCACGAGATGGCGTCGAAGACGTCGGGCCGGGTGAACCCCTGGTCGTACATGCCCTCGATGAGCTGCCGCAGCGGTGCGTACAGCCCCCACGGGTCCAGGATCACCAGCGGGCGCCGGTGGATCCCGAGCACCCGTGCGGTCCAGATCTCGAACAGCTCCTCCAGCGTGCCGATGCCGCCGGGCAGTACCAGGAAGGCGTCGGAGCGGGCGTCCATGACGCCCTTGCGCTCCCGCATGTCCGCGGTGACGATCAGTTCGTCCGACTCGGTGTCGGCGACCTCGATATCGACGAGGACCTGCGGGATCACCCCGACGGTGCGCCCGCCCGCGGCCCTGGCCGCCCGGGTCACGGCCCCCATGCAGGAGACCGTGGCACCGCCGCTGACCAGGGTGTGTCCCCGCCTGGCGATCTCGGTGCCGACTTCGGCGGCGAGATCGAGGTACTTCCGGTCGATCTTCTGGCTCGACGAGCAATAGACACAGATGTTCACGAGGAGTCAGCCTATGCGGGCTCCTCCTGGTGGGAGGCCGCGGCGTCCAGCTCTTCCTCGCGCTGCCTGGAACGTTGCCGGTCGGCCTCGACGATGATGCTCACCGCGGTGTCCACGTCGTCGGTGACGTGGATCAGGTCGAGATCCTGCGGCGAGATCTTCTTCGTCTCCAGCAGCGAGGTCTTGATCCAGTCGACCAGCCCGCCCCAGAACGCCGTCCCCATCAGCACCACCGGGAACGAGGTGACCTTGCGCGTCTGCACCAGGGTGAGCGCCTCGAACAGCTCGTCCAGCGTGCCGAACCCGCCGGGCAGCGCGATGAACCCGCAGGAGTACTTCACGAACATCGTCTTGCGCACGAAGAAGTACCGGAACTCGATCCCGAGGTCCACGTACTCGTTCATGCGCTGCTCGAAGGGCAGCTCGATGCCGAGGCCGACGGAGACGCCGCCCGCCTCCACGGCCCCCTTGTTGCCCGCCTCCATCACGCCGGGGCCGCCCCCGGTGATCACCGCGTAGCCCGCCCCGGCGAGTCCCTTGCCGAGGGAGACGCCCATCTCGTACTCGTCGCTGTCCGGGGCGGTCCTGGCCGAGCCGAAGACGGTCACCGCGGGCGGCAGCTCGGCGAGCTGGCCGAATCCTTCGACGAACTCCGCCTGGATGCGCAGCACCCGCCACGGGTCCGTGTGCACCCAGTCGGCCGACCCCTGCCGGGCGAGCAGGCGCTGGTCGTGCGTGGAATGGGGGACGAGGTCGCCACGGACCACTACCTGGCCCTGGCGGCGCTCGGGTCGTTTCTGCTTCATACCGAGCACGCTAGCCCGCGCGAGTCGTGGGCGCATGCTGTCATCAGTGCCCGGCCATCGAAAGATCAGCACGCCCTCAAATTAGGCCATACAGGCGTTTGCCCAGGTAGACACCCTGACGAGGGATCGCAAAAAATCTTGAAAAAAGGAGGAACCGGATTTCCAGGAGGCTGCGTCTAACTGCCGAGGGTGCTGCTCGGGACTGAAAGTGGCTTTCCCCGCCAAATGGCCGGCGAGGAAAGCCACTTTCTCGTTGTGGGGGGTCAGCCCAGCCAGGCGAGCATCGCCCGCTCACCCTCGGCGATCTTCGTCAGCGACACGTACTCGCCCTGCTGGTGCGCCAGGTTCGGGTCGCCGGGGCCGTAGTTCACGGCCGGGATCCCCAGCTCGGAGAAGCGGGCGACGTCGGTCCAGCCCAGCTTGGCCCGTGGCGTACCGCCGACCGCGGCCACGAAGGCCGCCGCAGCCGGGTCGGTCAGCCCGGGACGGGCGCCCGAGGCGTGGTCGCTGAAGGCGACCTCGAAGCCGTCGAACACCTCGCGCACGTGGTCCTGCGCCTGCTCAGGCGACAGGTCGGGCGCGAAGCGGTAGTTGACGACGACCACGCACTCGTCGGGGATGACGTTGCCCGCCACGCCGCCGTGCACGCCCACCGCGTTCAGCCCCTCGTGGTACTCCAGCCCGTCGACCATCGGCAGCCGCGCCTGGTAGGCATTCAGCCTGGCCAGCACCGGCTCGATGCCGTGGATCGCGTTGACCCCGAACCAGGACCTGGCGCTGTGCGCCCGCTTGCCCCGGACGGTGATCTCGGCGCGCAGGGTGCCCTGGCAGCCGCCCTCGATCACGCCGTCGGTCGGCTCCATCAGCACCGCGAAGTCCGCAGCGAGCCACTCGGGGTGGTCGCGGCCGACCCGGTTCAGCCCGTTGCGCTCGGCCTCGACCTCCTCGCAGTCGTAGAAGACGTAGGTGACGTCGCGGTTGGGCGCGGGCAGCAGCGCGGCCAGCCTGAGCGCGACCGCGACGCCCGCCTTCATGTCGGAGGTGCCGCAGCCGTAGAGCAGGTCGCCCTCGACGCGGCTGGGCAGGTTCCCCGCGAGGGGAACGGTGTCGAGGTGGCCGGCGATCAGGACCCGTTCGGCCCGTCCCAGCGAGGTGCGCGCGACGACCGTGTCACCCGACCGGTCGACGGTCAGGTGCGGCAGCGTCCTGAGCGCCTCCTCGACCGCGTCGGCCAGCACCTTCTCATTGCCGCTCACCGACTCGATGTCCACGATCTGCGCGGTCAGCGCGCCTGCGTCCAGCGTCAAATCCAGCATGGGACCCCACCCTACTCAGGCGTTGACCACGCGTCCGCGCGGCACCTCGTTCGGCTCGGGCTTGGCGGAGCTCGAGCTGGAATACCGCTGGCTCATGGTCACGGAGTCTGTCCGGCCGGGTAGGTTTCTCAGGGTGCGGCGGCGCTTCTCACTCGGGGTCCTCACCATCGCGGCGATTGTCATCGTGCTCGCGGTGGGCATCGCCGTGGGCGTGTACACGCTGCTCAGGAAGGCCGAGCCGTTCGTGCCCACGGCGGGCTGCCACGTGAAGACGCCCGACGGCGAGCGCACGCTCGACATCGAGCAGGCGCAGATCGCGGCGACGATCGCGGTGGTCGGGGCCCGCCGCAAACTGCCCGAGCGGGCCATCGTGATCGCCTACGCGACGGCCATCCAGGAGTCCAAGCTCTTCAACGTCACCTACGGCGACCGCGACTCGGTCGGCGTCTTCCAGCAGCGCGAGTCGCAGGGCTGGGGCAGCAAGAAGAAGATCATGGACCCGGTCTACTCCACCAACAAGTTCTTCGCCGCGCTGGTGAAGGTGAAGAACTACCGCAAGCTGCCCATCGCCGACGCGGCCCAGGCCGTGCAGCGTTCGGCGGGCGGTTACGCCTACGCCGACCACGAGGCCGACGCCAGGATCCTGGCCGCCGCGTTCACCGGCCGGGTGCCCAAGGCGGTGCGCTGCACGTTCGTGCCCGGCAAGAAGCAGACGCCCGCGCCCACGCCGAAGACCGGCGAGGCGCAGAAGGGGCTCATCCGCGCCCTCGGCGCCGCCGAGACGGACGGAGGAAGGATCAGCGCGCCGAACGCCAAGCGCGGCTGGCTCATCGCCGCCTGGTCGGTGGCCCACGCCGAGCGCTACAACCTGCGCACGGTGGCCTTCGACGGCGCCACCTGGTCGGCGGACCGGGGCCAGGACGGCTGGAAGGCGGGGAAGGCCACGAACCGGCACGTGGAGCTGTCTTGACCTACGGGGCGCGGCTGACGAAGGTGATGGAGCCGGGCGGCAGAGGCTGCGCGTAGCTGGCGGTCCAGGCCTTGCCCTGGACACGCTCGAAGGACAGCAGCCGCCCGTCGGCCGCCCGGTACTCGGCGAAGTCGAGGAGGCCGCGGTCCGGCTGGCCGCTGTCGCCCTCCGACTTGAACGAGGCGGTGCCGCGCTCGATCGGGAAGAACTCCACGCCCTCCATGATGAGCATGCTCTTGGCCGGGATCATGCCCTGGGTGGGCACGTCGGCCCAGAGCAGGACCTCCAGGTGCGGCGGGTCGGTGGAGAGCAGGCCGTCGCGCACCTCGACCGACAGCCAGGGGTAGCGGCGGCTGCCGTCGTCCAGGAGGTACTGGGTCCACTGCTTGCCCTGCCAGGAGATGTGCATGGCGCCGAGCACCCGCGAGCGCAGGCCCTGACACTCGATCTCGTCCCCGACCTTGATGGTGCGGGGATCGTCGTAGTCGGAGCCGAGCACGCCGGGCGCGGTCACCGGCGCCGCGAGCGGGGCCGGCACGAGGGGGATCTCAGGTGGCGGCGCGGGCCTGCGGCCCTTCCTGTCCTGGCGCGTGGTGGCGACGAAGGCCGCCAGCAGCAGGATGACCGTGGCGATGCTCAGTCCGAGTACGACCGCGATGGTCATGCTCATAGATCAGCTCGCTCCGCTCGCGGTAGGGCCTACTGATTCACTCGCTCATGCCGCGCGATCCTACTGGAGCCGGCGCACCGCCGCACTGATGCGTTCGTCGGTGGCCGTAACCGCGATCCGGATATGCGCGCTACCTGCGGTTCCATAGAAATCACCGGGTGCGACCAAAATCCCGGTTTCGGAGAGCTTCCTGACCTGATCCCACGCGCCGGCCCCGTTCGAGGCCCACAGGTACAACCCGGCGGTGGAGTCGTCGACCCGCCAGCCCGCCGTCTCCAGGGCGGGCCGCAGCGCCGCCCGGCGCGCGGCGTAGCGCCCGCGCTGCTCCTCGGCGTGCTCGTCGTCGGCCAGCGCCGCCGCCATCGCCGCCTGCACGGGGGCCGGCATGAGCATGCCGGCGTGCTTGCGGATCTCCAGCAGCCGCGCGACCAGCGCCGGGTCCCCGGTCACGAAGCCCGCGCGGTACCCGGCCAGGTTGGAGCGCTTGGACAGCGAGTGCACGGCCAGCAGGCCCTCGTGCGAGCCGCCGCACACGTCGGGGTGCAGGATCGAGATCGGCTCCTCTTCCCAGCCGAGCTCGATGTAGCACTCGTCGGAGGCGACGACCGCGCCGCGCTCGCGCGCCCACGAGACCACCTTGCGCAGGTGCTCGGCGGGCAGCACCTTGCCCGTCGGGTTGGACGGGGAGTTGACCCACACCAGGGGCACGGCCGAGGGGCCCAGCGCGAGCAGGCCGTCGGTGGCGACCGGGGTAGCCCCGGCCAGCCTGGCGCCGACGTCGTAGGTCGGGTAGGCGAGCTCCGGCAGCACCACCTGGTCGCCCGCGCCCAGGCCCAGATAGGTGGGCAGCCAGGCGACGAACTCCTTGGAGCCGATCAGCGGCAGTACCGCGTCCGGGTCGACACTCACCCCGTGCCTGCGGCGCAGCCAGCCGGCCGCCGCCGCGCGCAGCGCCGGTGTGCCGTGCGTGAGCGGATAGCCGGGACTGTCCGCGGCGCCGGTCAGCGCGTCCCGCACGACCTGCGGCACCGGGTCGACGGGCGTGCCGACGGACAGGTCGACGATCCCGTCCGGATGCGCCAGAGCACGCTCCTTGTACGGCAGCAGCCGGTCCCAAGGGAAGTCGGGCAGGTTGTTCACGGGTCTCCCCCAGCAGGCGTGCGGCGGCCGTGCGATCACCCGCGCGGCCGCCGTACGACAGGACTCAGTGGTCGGCGGCCTGCGGCGGGAGCGCCGCCACGACAGGGTGATCCTTGTCGATCTTGCCGACCTTCGAGGCGCCACCGGGCGAACCCAGGTCCTCGAAGAAGTCGACGTTGGCCCTGTAGTAGTCCTTCCACTGCTCAGGAAGGTCATCCTCGTAGAAGATCGCCTCGACGGGGCACACAGGCTCGCACGCGCCGCAGTCCACGCACTCGTCGGGGTGGATGTAAAGCATGCGCTCGCCCTCGTAGATGCAATCGACGGGGCATTCCTCGATGCACGCCTTATCCAAGACGTCCACGCAAGGCTGCGCGATGACGTAGGTCACCTCGAGCTCCTTCTTCTCCGCACCATGGCACGACTTCGACCGCGGTTTTCTACGTCCTAGTATTGCCGTGCCCGGCAGGTGTCCGAAACGGAGGGTGGCAAACTCGTGGCCGCTCGTCTCGTGATCGCCATTACAGCAGCGGATATCGGCGCCCGCGTCACCACGCGGCGCAGGGTTCCCGGGGGGTTCAGGGACGCGGTGGGCGTGCTCGAATCGTGGGGCGGGGGCGTGCTGGCCGTACGGAAACGGGACGGGACGCTGGTGGAGATCTCCGAGGACACGCTCGTCGCGGCCAAGGTGGTTCCGGCCGCGCCTCCTCGACCTCAGCGAATGTAACGGTAAGTATTCGGTGTGTGACCGTACGCACGTGTGCCGCCGTAGCAGCCATCATCGCCAGCGCCGGATGCGGCGCCTCGTCCACGCAGGAAAAACCGCTTCCGCCGGTCAATGTGAAGGCGGCGTCCATGAAGGACGGCTTCACGAACATGGACCGGCTCGCCGAGGTGGCGCGGAAGGAGGGCTCACTGAACGTGATCGCCCTTCCCCGCGACTGGGTGAACTACGGCGAGATCATCGACACCTTCGCCGACCGATACGGCATCAAGGTGAACGAGTTGGAGCCCGACGCGAGCAGCAGGCGCGAGATCGAGGCCGCCGCACAGCTCAAGCCCGACGTCTTCGACCTGAGCCTCGATGTCGCCCTCGCCAACGCGAACAAGTTCGCGAAGTACCGCATCCAGGGCTGGCAGGACCTGCCCGACCACATCAAGGACCGGACCGGAGCCTGGTACGCCGGGTACGGCGGCTACATGTCCATCGGGTACGACCCGCGCAAGGTGGCCGCGCCCACGTCCTTCAACGACCTGCTCAAACCCGAGTACACCGTCGCGCTGGCCGGTGACCCGAGGCAGACCTCGGCAGCCTTCAACGGGGTCATGGCCGCCTCGCTGCTGAACGGCGTGCCGCAGGCGCAGCGGGGCGTCGAGCTGTTCACCAAGCTGCGCAAGGCGGGCAGGCTCACCGAGCCGGCCAAGGCGAGCGTCGTGGTCGACTGGGACTACCTCAACGGCGAGCGGGCCGCCAAGGCCGCCGCGGCCGACGCGGACCAGCCCGCGTGGAAGGTGACGATCCCCAAGGACGGCGCGCTCGGCTCCTACTACGTCCAGGCGATCAACAAGGACGCCCCGCACCCGGCGGCGGCCAGGCTGTGGCAGGAGTTCCTGTTCTCCGACGAGGGCCAGAACCTGTTCCTCAAGGGGTACGCCAGGCCCGCGCGCGGCGAGGCGATGCTGATGAGGGGCTCGCTGGACGCCGAGCTGGCGGCCAAACTGCCGACCGCGCCCGGCCCGCCGGTGCTGCTGACAACGCCGCAGACGGACGCGGCCAAGAGGTACCTGAGGAAGGCGTGGGGCACGACTGCGGGGTGAGACCCCTGTGCCCTGATATGTCGTAGAGGCCGTCAGACTCTAGAGTGAATCGGACGCACGGCCACGGGGGCCCCGCAGTCGCAGAATGTGAGCTGATCGTCTTGCGATACGACACACCGAGCTTGACGCGGTGGGACAGTCGCGCCTACGACTCCAGCTTCGGCTACGTCTCGGCCCAAGGGGCGCCGCTGGTCGACCTCCTCGATCCGCAGCCGGGCGAGCGCGTGCTCGACCTCGGCTGCGGCACGGGCGTGCTGACCGCCGAGATCGCCGCCAGAGGCGCGCACGTGCTCGGCATCGACGGCTCGTCCGCGATGATCGAGAAGGCGCTCGCCCAGTATCCGGGGATCGACTTCATCATCGGCGACGGCCACGACTTCACCGTGGCCCAGGCCTACGACGCGGTGTTCTCCAACGCGGCGCTGCACTGGATGAGCCGCGATCCCGGCACCGTGATCGCCAATGTCCGGGAGGCGCTGATCCCCGGCGGGCGCTTCGTGGCCGAGATGGGCGGCGCGGGCAACTGCGCCGAGCTCACCGCCGCGCTGTCGACGGCGTGGCGGGAGTACGGGCTGCGCGAGCCCGACCTGCCGTGGTATTTTCCCACGCCCGCCGAATACGCCAGGAAGCTGGAGCAAGACGGATTTGTCGTCAGACTCCTGGAATATTTCGACAGACCAACCCCGCTCGACGAGTGCCCGCGCGGAGCGGCCGACTGGGTGCGGATGTTCGCGGGATCGCTGCTGGAAGGGCTGCCCGCGGACCTCGTGGAACCGCTGCTGCGGCGGGTCAACGAGCTCGCCGCACCCGCGCTGCGCAGGGAGACCGGTTGGATGGCCGACTACGTGCGGCTGCGCTTCGCCGCCGTTCGGCGCTGATGCCGCAGTCGATGATGCGTAGGGCCGTTTTGCCAGACTATGGTCTGTTCCGTGGGCGGCGAGAGTACTGCTGCGCCGCTACCGCGGCGTGAGGGGCTGGTGAACGGAACAGGATGAACTTCTGTCTTAGCGACCTCGTTCCACCGTTGAGGTGGAGCGACGCGGCCGCCATCACACTCCTTCATGGCCAGCCGGATCTGCCCGAGGCCTGGTGGCGTAGCCTGCCCGTGCCGCGGGTGCTGGCCGCCATCGGACCGGAGTCACTTGGCGAGCTGCTCACCGAGATCGCGCTCGAGCAGTGGCCCGCCGCCGCCGTCGGCGACGTCCTGCCCGCGCTGCACGTGCTCGACCCCGACGAGGCCGACGATCCGCACGTGGCGATCGCGCTGGACCGCGCGGGCTCGTGGCCCGGTCTGCTCTCCCTGACCAGCCGCGAACTGATGGACCAGCCGTTCATCCAGGCCCGCCCCGTCCTCAACACCCTTTTCACCGCGGTCTTCGTACGGCTCTCGCCGACTTCGTCCCCACCGCGCCCCGACTCCCGGGCCACCCCCGAGTCCCGTACCCCCGAGGTTCGGGTCACCTCTGAGGCCCATACCCCCGAGGCCGGGGTCACTCCTGAGGCCCCGGTCACTCCTGAGGCCGGGGGCGCTCCCGCGCCGCAGGCTCCCTCCGCCCCTCAGGCGGACCTGGAGGCGTCCTTCGCGGCTCAGGCGGACTCTGAGCCGCAGGCGGACTACGCGCCCGCCTCCGCGCGGCAGGCGGAGCCCGAGGCCGTCGTGGCGGCATGGGCAGAGCCCGAGGCCATCTCGGCACCCCAGACGGAGCCCGAGAGCACCGCGGCACCAGAGCCGGAGTTCCCCTCAGCCGAGACGCCGCAGGCACCCGAGCCAGAGGTCCTCGCGGACGCCGATGCGCACGCCGAGCCCGACTCGCTCGCGTCACCACACGCGGAATCCGAGCAGTACGAGCCACACTCGGAATCTGAGGCCCCCGCATCACCGCAGGCGGAAGCCGAGCCGCACGCGGAACCGGAAGTCGTCGCGTCGCCGCAGGCGGAATCTGAGGACGAGCCTCAGCCGGAGCCGCCGAACGAAGCGCTCGCCGTCGAGGCCGAGCCGCACTCCGCTCTGGAACCCGAGCTCTTCTCGGCTCCGGAGCCTGCGGCCCTCGCCGCAGAGGCGGCCCCCGAACCCGAGGCCCCCAAAGCCCCCGAATCCGTCGAAGTCGACCCAGCGCCCGTCCAGGCGTCCGACGCGATCGAGGCCGAGGCCGTCGCGAACGAGGCTGTGGCTGAGGCGGTCGCGGCTGACGCTGCGGCCAGGACCGGGGCCGAGGCTGGGGCCGGGGCCGTTGTGGAAGAGCCGGAGTCCGATCGGGCTCCCGAGCCTGTGCGGGTGCCGGAACCCGTTGGGGCCGGGCAGGAGCGGGATCTGCACGCGTTGATCGAGGCGGCGTTCACCGGGCTCGATGACACGAGCTGGGCCGTCGCGCAGAACCGGGTCTTCACCGACACGCCGTCGGCGCCCGAGCAGCTCGCCAAGCTCTTCGCCGTGCCCAAGGACGAGATCGCCGCCGTGGAGGGCAGGCTCAGGCACCGGGTGCAGCGGTGGCTGGACAGCGAGGAGGCGGCGCCGTACCGGGAGCATCTGGACGGTCTGCGGCGCAGGGTGGGACCGCGGCCCGCCAAGGAGCAGGTGATCGGCGCGGCCGGGTGGCACACCAAGGACATCCGCGCGCTCGACGTGCCCGCCTGGCAGTTCGTCATGGCCACGCTGCAGCCCGCCGCGCAGAGCCCGCAGTCCGCGCCGCAGCCCTCCGCGCCCAGGGCGTCGATGTTCGAGCCGGTGAGGCCCAAGCCTCCCGCGCACGAGCCTCCGCCGTTCGAGCCCCCCATGCCCGAACCCCCCAGGCGTGAGCCGCCGGCCCCGATCGGGGAGATCCCGGGGGAGCAGGGGCGGGTGGACGAGTTCGGGATGGCCGTGCCACCGGGCGTCAACCTGGGTGCCCCGCCGCTATCCGGCATGGGTGTGCCGCCGGGCGTCAACATGGGCGCCCCTCCAGGCCCTCTCAGCCCGCCTCCGGGCCCCCTAAGCCCGCCTCCGGGCCCCCTGAGCCCGCCTCCGGGAGGCGTACCCACGCCTCCGGGAGCCGTAGCGCCTCCGGGGTCCAACGGGGTGGCGCGTGAGGAGTACAACCGGCCCTACCAGCCGCTCAAGGACGTCTCGCTGACCAGGCGGTGTTTCAGGCTGCCGGACGGACGGTGGTACCTGCGGGTGGACATCACCGCCGACCACCTGGCGGGGGGCGAGTTCGCGCTGCCCACCGGGTTCGCCGCCTACCTGGGGTTGTCGCCGGGCGAGAGCCAGGTGGTGCGAAGCGCCGCCGGTGAGCTGACCATGAGCTGGCACGGCAGGCCGGTGCTGGAGTCGATGGACCGCCTGCTCGCCGACGTGGGCGCCCAGGAGGGCGGCCACCTGTTCCTGACGCTGTCGAAGGAGGGCGTGCTGAGAGCCAGGCACCTGCCGGTCGCCGCGCAGAGCGCGGGGCCGATCACCAAGGCGCTGCGTCTGGTCAGCTACACGGCGCCGAACATCATGCACGACCAGGCGGCCAGGATCATCGCCACCAGGATCGGCATGTCGGGCACGGTCGAGCCGGCCGAGCTCAAGACCAGGCTCCGCGAACGCGGGGACCGCGACCTGCTCTCCCTGTTGGACTGAGCCGGTGCCGCGGCTCGCGATCGCCCCGGAGTTCCCCAGGGAGCTCAGCGCACTGTCGGCGCCGGTGCGCCGGGACGTCATGGTCGCGCTGGGCGGGTTCCTGCTGAACGTCAACGGCGCGCCCGCGCCCGAACGGGTCAGGGCGGTGCGCGACCCACGGGTGTGGACGCTGCGCCTGGCCGACCGGCACAGGGGCGTGGTGGTACGGCAGCGCGACGTGTACTGGCTGCTGACGGTGCTGCCGGACGCGGAGGCCTGGTCGTACGCCCAGCGGCACTCCTTCAGCGTGAACTCGGTGATCGGCGTGGTCGAGCAGTGGGACTCGGCCTCGCTGGAACGGGTCGAGGTGGCGCTGGCCCGTTCCGCGGGCGCCGCCACCCCGCTGTTCGCGCAGATCTGCGACGGCGACCTGCTCGGCCTGGGCATCGACGCCAGCATCCTGCCGCTGATCAGGCTCATCACCAGCGAGGCGGACGTGGAGGCGCTGGAGCCGCTGCTGCCGCCCACCCAGCATCTCCCGCTGGCGGTGCTGGCCAGGGACGGGACGATCACCGAGGCGTGGCGCGAGGTGGACTCGTGCCGGACCTCGTGGGCGGAGCCCGGCCCGGTCGACCAGGACGACCTGCACGCGGCGTTACTGCGTTCCCCCGACCGCGCGGTGTTCGCCGAGGACCAGGAGGAGCTCGGCCGGCTGGTCGACGCGCCGGGCTGGTGCACGTTCCTGCATCCGCCGCAGCACCGCCTGGCCCGCGGGCGCTACGACCATCCCGTGCTGGTGACCGGCGGCGCGGGCACCGGCAAGACGCTGATCGCCCTGCACCGTGCGGCTCACCTGGCCCGGCACGGCGGCGGGCAGGTGCTGCTGGTGACGTTCTCGCAGGGGCTGAGCAACGACCTGTCGGCCAAGCTGGACACCCTCATCGAGGACGACCCGGTCCGCAAGCGGGTGGATGTGGACAACGTCGACCGGCTGGCCATCCGGCTGGTGGCCGGCGCCGAGGGGCGGCAGCCGACGCTGGTGGGGCCGGGCGCGCGGACGCTGGCCGAGCTGACCGAGGAGGCGCTCAGGCTGCTCGGCAGGACGACCGGGGATCTGCTGGACGACCTGGAGCCGGGGCGCAAGCCGTACCGGCATGTGGTGGTGGACGAGGCGCAGGACGTGACGCCGGCGCAGTGGCGGCTGCTGCGGGCGCTGGTGCCGCGCGCGACGGACGACCTGTTCGTGGTCGGCGACCCGCACCAGCGCATCACCGACGCCCGGATCGCGCTCGGCGCGGTCGGCATCCACGCCACCCAGCACTCGCTGCGCGTCTCCTACCGCCTGCCGCACGAGACGCTCACCTTCGGAGTACGGCTGCGCGGCGGCGGCCCTGCGGGCGGCCTGGTCAAGAACGCCGTCGAGCTGTACGGCTTCCGCGCCGTCCGGCACGGCGAACGGCCGATGATCAGGGCCTACACCGACGCCGACGCGGAACTGTCGGGCCTGGCCGCTACGGTCGTGGGATGGCTGGAGGACGGGGTGCCCGCGGCCGAGATCGCGGTGGCCGCCCGGTCGAGCGCCCTGGTCAGGTCGGCACGCGACGCGCTCGCCGAGGCGGGCGCCGAGGTGCGGGTGACGACGCTGCACGGCCTGAAGGGCCTGGAGTTCGAGCGGGTGGCGCTGATCGGCATCGCGGAGGGCGTGGTGCCGGAGAAGCTGCCGGAGGACCCGGCGACCAGGGCGCGGGTGCTGCAGCGCGAGCGCGGTCTGCTTTACGTCGCGTGTACACGGGCGCGTTCCCTGCTCTACGTGTCCCATTCAGGAAGGGGCAGCCCCCTTCTGCCGACCTGATCACATAGTCTGAACTGCGGATATCTTCCCTTTTGCCGGTTGGACCTCAATGAATCTCAGCCTGAGCGACCTCGCGCCACCCCTGCGCTGGACCTCCCCTGGCCAGATCGCGCCGATCGCGGAAGACCCACAGCTGCCCGAGGCGTGGTGGCAGGCGATCCCGCTCGACCGTGCGTGCGCCGTCGTCGGCGCGCAGGCCGTGGCGGGGCGGCTCGCCGACCTGGCCGTGGCCCTGTGGGGGCACCTGCTGCTCGGTGACATCCTGCCGCTGCTCAGGTTCTCCGACCCGGCCGAGAGCGAGCGCACCCCGGAGAACCTCGGCCGGGACGTGGTGCACAAGCTGTTCAGCGGTGTCGTGGAGCGGCTGCTCGAACCGGCCGACCAGCGCCAGGGCACGCCGGTGGCCCCGGCCCGGCCGGAGCGGCCGATCCCGGTGGTCGTCGACGAGGTGTTCGGCGCGCTGGACGACCGGCAGCGGGCGATCGCCCGCGACCGGCTGTACGCCGCCCAGCGGGTCACGCTCGACGAGCTGGCCCAGCGCTTCTCGGTGACCAGGGAGCGGATCAGGCAGATCGAGCGCGACCTGCGCGACCACGTGGAGGCCTGGCTGGCGGGGGCGGACGCGGCGCCGCTGGCCGCGCACCTGACGTGGCTGCGCACCAGGCTCGGCTCGGCCGTGCCCGCCGACGACCTGGCGGCCGCGGTGCCGTGGCACCGCACCGAGCTGGCCACGCTGGGCATCCCGGTGTGGCGGTTCGTCCGGACCCTGCTGACCGGCTACGACCAGGTCGACGGGTGGCTGATCGCGGGTGGCGCCGACGAGCTGCGGGAGAAGACCCGCCAGCTCTTCGCCGACGGGCCGCGCCCGCTGGCCGAGGCGGTGACGATGGTGACCCAGCTCGGCATCAGGGAGGACGTCGCCGAGCGCTGGATCCTGGCCGTGCCCCAGCTCCGGGTGCTGGAAGGGCACGTGGTGCCGTGGCCGCGCAGCGTCAACGACAAGGCCGAGGCGGTGCTCGCGGTCGCGGGCGGCCCGCTCACCCCGGAGGCGATCCAGGAGCGCATCGGCGAGGACTACAGCCTGGTCGGCATCCGCAACCAGCTCACCGCCGACGACCGCTTCCGCCGGGTGGACCGCAACAAGTACGGCCTGACCAGGTGGGGCGGCGAGGAGTACCTGGGGATCAGGGAGATGATCGCCCGCGAGATCGAGCGGGCGGGCGGCGAGGCGTCGGTCAACACGGTCGTCGCCAGCCTCACCTCCCGCTACGACGTGAGCGAGAGCTCGGTGCGCGCCTACGCGGGCGGCCCCGGGTTCGAGCGCACCCAGCGGGGGTGGATCAGGGTGGCGGGCGCCGAGGCCGAGCCGTACTCTCCGCGCAAGGACGTCTCGGAGACCAGGCGCTGCTTCCGCTCGCGGGACGGGCGCTGGTGGCACCGGGTGGACGTCAACGCCGAGCACCTGCGCGGGTCCGGCTCGCCGCTGCCGACCGGGTTCGCCGCGCACCTGGGCATGGCGCCGGGCGGGCAGCTCACCGCGTCCACGCCGTCCGGCGACGTGGTGATCAGCTGGCACAACCAGCCCACGATGGGCTCGATCCGCAACGTGCTGGCCGACTTCAACGCCGCCGAGGGCGACCATGTGTTCCTCACCGTCTCCGACGGCGGCGAGCTGCTCACCCGCTACCTGCCGGCCGGCCAGCCGCAGATGCCGGCGCTGAACCGGGCGCTGCACCTGATCGGCTACACCGCGCCGGTGTCGTCGGAGCTGGAGGGGCTGCGGCTGATCGGCGCCCGGGTCGGCCTGATGGAGAACTCGACGCGGGAGGAGGTCGTCGGCCGGCTGCGCGAGCGCGGCGACCGCGACATCCTCGGCTTCCTCGGAGAGTGAGCGCGCCGGGCTAGGCTCGGAGGATGTTGCGGATCCACGACACGCGTACCGGGCAGGTCGAGGCTCTCCGGCCGGCCAGGGCCATGCGGATGCACACCTGCGGGCCGGACGTCCACCGCGTCGCGCGGCTCGGCGACCTGCGCTCGCAGCTGACGGCGGATCTGGTCCGCAGGGTGCTGGAGCGGCAGCGGGTGCGGATGGTGGTGTGCCGCGACGTCTCCGATCTCGGGGCGGAAGGGGGCGCGCCGGCCGCCTTCGAGCGGGACGCCGCCCTGCTGAACCTCCGGCCCCCGGAGCACTCCCCCCGGGCGAGCGAGTCGGTCCCGCTGGTGATCGAGCTGATCGCGGAGCTGATCGGCAAAGGGCTCGCCCACACGGCACCGGACGGCTCGGTGTTCTTCGACGCCGCCGCCGCAGGCGAGCCGCAGAGCGGCGACGCCGACTGGGCTCTGTGGCAGCCCACCCAGGGCGAGCCCGCCTGGGACTCCCCGTGGGGGCCCGGCGTGCCGGGGCCGCACGCCGGGTGCGCGGCGATGTCGCTGCGCTTTCTGGGGGAGCACGTCGACCTGCGCACCGGCGGCTTCGAGCAGGGCGTCCCGCACTTCGAGGCGGTGCGCGCCCTGTCCGACGCGGTCGCGGGCCATCAGGTGGTACGGCACTGGGTGCGGAGCGAGCGCCTGCTGTTCGAGGGGCGGCAGGACGCGCCGGAGCTGCGGGAGGTGGCCGAGGCGGGTCTCGATCCGCTGGCCGTACGGCTGGCGTTCCTGGAGCACCACTACCGCCGTCCGCTGGACCTGAGCTGGGAGGCGCTGCGCGCGGCGGACAAGGCGCTGCGCGGGTGGCGCGGCCGGGTAGCCGAGTGGGCGGAACTGCCCAGCGCGCCGATGAGCGCCGGTCAGGTGGAGCGCGCCGAGGCGGCCTTCGACGACGATCTCGACCTACCCTCCGCGATCATGATTTTGCGCGAACTGGAAGGCGACGAGGCGGTGCCGCCGGGCTCGAAACTGGAGTCGTTCCTGCACCTTGACCAGGTGCTCGGCCTAGACCTCTCGGTGGAGATCGGCCGGGCGCCGGTCCGCGGCCGAATCTGAGCGCTCGCCCTCCCGCGACGACGGGTCGTCGCATCCCTGCCGGGCTGACACACTGGTCCGGGCAGGCGAGATGGAGGGAATTCGTGAGGTTCAGGCCTTTTGCGTGGATGCCATTGCCGCTGCGATGGCTCGCCCGGGTGCTGTCCGTTCTGCTGGCCCTGGGCGTCGCCCTGGCCGCGGTCGGCGTGGTGATCGTGCGCTCCTCGTTCCCGCAGGTGGAGGGCACGCTGAAGGTCGAGAGCCTGACCGGCAAGGTGGAGGTCCTGCGGGACGCCAACGGCATCCCGCACATCTATGCCGACACCCCCGAGGACCTGTTCCTCGCCCAGGGCTATGTCCACGCGCAGGACCGCTTCTGGGAGATGGACTTCCGGCGGCACGTCACCGCGGGCCGCCTGTCGGAGCTGTTCGGCAAGGCGACGCTGACCGAGGACAAGGTCATCCGTACCATGGGCTGGCGCCGGGTGGCCGAGCAGGAGCTGACCTCCGCCGACCCCAAGACCCGGCGCTTCCTCGACGCCTACGCCAAGGGCGTGAACTCCTGGATGAAGGCGAACCCGCGCGCCTCGGAAAGGAGCCTGGAGTACTCCGTGCTCAAGCTGCAGAACGGCGGCTACACCCCCGAGGCGTGGACGCCGCTCGACTCGGTGTCCTGGCTGAAAGCGATGGCCTGGGACCTGCGCAGCAACCTGAGCGACGAGATCTCCCGGGCGCTGGCCGCGACCAAGCTGCCGCCGGAGCGGGTCCACCAGCTCTACCCCGGCTACCCGTTCGAGCGCAACGACCCGATCGTCACCGAGGGGACGGTCGAGCGCGGGCACTTCGACCAGAAGGCCGAGCCCCGGCTGGACGACCGGGAGGCCGCGGCGCTCGCGGCCGCCGCCGAGGGGCTGAGCCGGGTGCCGAACATGATCGGGGCGGCCGACACCGACGGGATCGGGTCGAACTCGTGGGTGGTCTCCGGCGAGCACACGGTGAGCGGCAAGCCGTTACTGGCCAACGACCCGCACCTGTCGCCGCAGATGCCGTCGGTCTGGTATCAGACCGGCCTGCACTGCCGTACAAAGTCCGAAAAATGCGCGTATGACGTGACAGGGTTTAGTTTTTCTGGGGTGCCGGGGGTGATCATCGGGCACAACGACAAGGTGGCCTGGGGGTTCACCAATCTCGGGCCGGATGTCGCCGATCTGTATCTGGAGCAGGTGAAGGACGACACCTACCTGTACAAGGGCGAGTGGGCGGCGCTGGAGACCCGGCAGGAGCGGATCCAGGTCGCGGGCGGGTCGCCGGTCACCCTGAAGGTACGCGCGACCAGGCATGGCCCGCTGGTCAGCGAGGTGATGGAGAACATCGGCAGGACCGTTCCACAGGACAAGGCGAACGCGGTCGCGCTGCGGTGGACCGCGCTCACCCCGGGCACCGCGGCCGACGCCATCTTCGCGCTCAACGAGGCCGCCGACTGGCACGAGTTCCGGGCCGCCGCGGCGCTGTTCGACGTGCCCGCGCAGAACCTCGTGTACGCCGACGTCGAGGGCAGGATCGGCTACCAGGCGCCGGGCCGGATCCCCGTACGGACCAAGGGCGACGGCACCTGGCCGGTCCCCGGCTGGACCGGCGAGTACGAGTGGAAGACCGCGCCGATCCCCTTCGAGGAGCTGCCCAGCCTGGAGAACCCGGCCGACGGCTACATCGTGACGGCCAACAACGCGGTCATCGACCCCGCCCGCTACCAGCCGCTGCTCACCAAGGACTGGTCGTACGGCTACCGCGCCCAGCGCATCAAGGACCGCCTCGACCAGGCCCTCAAGTCCGGCAAGATGGACGCCGACACGATGTCGGACATCCAGCAGGACACCCACAACGGCCTGGCCGACCTCCTGGTCCCCGCGCTGCTGGAGGTGGACCTGGCGGGCCCGAGCACGCAGGCCAGGGACCTGTTGCGGGGCTGGGACGGCGCCCAGCCGCTCGACTCGGCCCCGGCCGCCTACTTCAACGCGGTGTGGCGGCACCTGCTGATGGCCACCTTCAACGACGAACTGCCCGAGGGCGCCAGGCCCAATGGCGGCGACCGGTGGTACGAGGTGATGCGCGACCTGCTGACCAGGGCCGACGACCCGTTCTGGGACGACGTGCGGACCAAGGAGGTCATCGAGTCCCGCAACGACATGCTCCGCCAGGCCCTGGCCTCGGCCCACCTGGAGCTGACCGGCCTGCTCGGCGCGGACGTCAAGGCGTGGCGCTGGGGCGACCTGCACACGCTGACGCTGACCAACGGCACGTTCGGCACCTCGGGCATCGCGCCGATCGAGGCGCTGTTCAACCGCGGCCCGTTCGGCGTGCCCGGCAACAAGGACGCCGTCAACGCGACCGGCTGGAACGTCCAGGAGGGCTACCCGATCAACGCGGTGCCGTCGATGCGGATGGTGCTCGACCTGGCCGACCTCGACAAGTCCCGCTGGATCAACCTGACCGGCGCCTCGGGCCACGCCTTCCACGACAACTACTGGGACCAGGCGCTCCCGTGGGCGGGCGGCGAGACGATCCCGATGTACTCCAGGCCGGAGTCGGTCAGGAAGGCGGCCAAGCACACGCTGGTGCTCACGCGGTGAAGCTCCGGGACTCGCCGATCGCCAGGTCCCACAGGTCCGCGCGTGGCAGGCCCTGAGCCTGCCACGCCAGCCGGGCCAGCCGCACGGGCGCCAGCAGCGGCTCACCGGACAGCACGAACGTCCCCCAGTGCATGGTGGCCATCCGCCGCGCCCCGGCGTCCACACATCCCTGTACGGCTTGCGCCGGATCGACGTGCACCGACTTCATGAACCAGTGCGGCTCGTAGGCCCCCACCGGCATCAGCGCCAGATCCAGCCCCGGAAACCGTTCCCCGATCCGGGCCAGCCGATCGCCGTAGGCGGTGTCCCCGGCGAAGTAGACCGACTTGCCGATCACCCAGCCGCCCCAGAGCGACTTGCAGGTGTCCCAGGGGGTACGGCGGCTCCAGTGGTGGGCGGGCACGAAGTCGAAGGCGACCTCGCCGATCTTGGTGCCCTCCCACCAGTCGAACTCGCTGACGTCCCGAAACCCGCGCCGGGTGAACCACCGCCCCAGGTTGGCGGGCACCAGCATCGGCGTGTCCCTGGGCAGCCGCCGTACCGTGGGCGCGTCGAGGTGGTCGTAGTGGTTGTGGCTGATCACCACGGCGTCGATCCCGGGCAGGTCGCTCCAGGCGACGCCCGGCGGGGTGAGGCGCTGGCGGACGCCGGGGATCCGGCGCGACCACACCGGGTCGGTGAGGATCGTCAGCCCGCCGATCCGCAGCACGAAGGTGGCGTGGCCGACCCAGGTGACCGTCGTCTCCGTGGTGGACGACACCGCGGGCAGTCCGTCGCGCAGCACCGGGATCTGGTCGGCGTCGCCGATGTCGGGGCGGAACCCGCCGTGCCAGGCGACGCTCAGCAGTTCACGGAAGTGGGGCAGCGGGGCGGTCAGCCGGTCTCGGAAGCCGTCCGGCCAGCGCCGGGCAGGGGCGGCGGGGCCGGTCGGACGGATCGTGTGGGACATGGGCGCGCTCCCCTGCGTGACGGATCACTCACCCTTGATGATCCCCTCTGGGGCGGAACTATTCCTCCTCCACCGTGGTGGCTTGCGTGGATATCCCCCATCTTCCAGGCCGGCCAGGCGCTCGAAGGCGTTGTAGCTCGCCTGGTCGCCGCTGACCAGCCAGGACACGCCGAGGCTGAGCAGGTAGAGGGGGAGCATCGGCAGTCCGGCGCACCAGGCCCACTGGGTGGCGTGCCGGCCCTCGTGCTTCAGCAGCGCTTCGGTGAGGTATTCGTCGGCGTGCTTGGTCAGCACCACGTTGCCGACGGTGAAGGCGCCCGCGACGGGGAACTCGTAGCGGTAGCCGTGGGCGAGGACCAGGCCGTGCGGGCCGGGCACGCGGGAGGTCCGGCCGACGACCGAGAGCAGTAAGCCGAGGAGGGTGGAGAGGTTGACGAAGTTGACCGCCCGCCGGATCCGGTACCGCCATTCCATACGTCAGATTATTGACCAATCTTGACATCCCGGAATAATGATCCCCGTCCTGAAATCTCCCCCAAGAGCAGGATCATGCGATTCATCATTCTCGCCGCCCTGATCTGCACCATGGGTCTGGCCACCGCCGGTGGCCTCGCCCTCACCCAGACCTCGGCAGGCAGCGACCCCCAGCCGGACGTGTTCCTCCACCTACCCGCGCCGAGCGCCACCCCGACCGCGACCCCCACGCCCAAGACCAAGCCGAAGTACACCGCGACCGCCAAAGTGGTCAACAAGAAGGGCGTCTCCTACCTCGACGTCTCAGTCAAGTACGGCGGAGCCGCCAGGTTCACCGTGAAGCAGCGGGTGTGCAAGGGCAAGTCGTGCCGTACGGCCGGCGCCGAGCTACCGGTGACGACGGGCGCGGGCAAGGCGTCCAAGAAGCTCGGCAAGGGCACCTACAAGACCAAGGGCAAGCCGTCGGTCACGCTGAAGGTGCTGCCCTGGCCGACCAGGACGGTGACCACGACGACCACCCCGAAGGCGACCACGACGGTGACCACGGGCCCGACGGTCACCCAGACGGCGGCCCCGGCCTCGACGGTCACGAGCACCGTGACGGTCACCGGGAACGCCTCCACCGTGACCCAGACGGCCACGGTGACCCAGATGGTCACCCAGACGGTCGCCGGACCCACGCCTCCACCGGTCACGGTCACCTGCAGCGCCGCGCCGACCACACCCGAGGAACTCACGACACCACCCACCACGGAGCCCGAGCCCCCGACAACCGCGCCGCCCACCACGGAGCCTCCGACGACCGCGCCGCCCACCACTGCGGCACCCACCACGGAGCCGCCCACCACCGAACCCTCGGTCACGGACACGCCCCCTCAGGACGGCACGGCCACGATTCCCCCGTGCCCGACGCCGACCGATGACCCCACGGACGACCCCACGGGCGAGCCGACCGGCGAGCCGACCGGCGACTCCGAGAACACGACCGACCCGCTGGCCCCCGACCCCGCGGCGGTCCCCGTGACCACGCCGCAGGCCCCGCCGGTCCAGTAGGCCCGGTCAGAGCAGCCGGTAGCGGCCCTCGTGGTACACCAGGGGGGCCGCTTCCGCCGGGGTGTCCAGCGCCACGACCTCGCCGACCACGATCGAGTGGTCACCCCCTTCGTGCACCGCCGAGGTACGGCACTGCAACGTGGCGATCGCATGGTCGAACAGCGCCACCTCTCCCTGCCCCCGGTGGTGCGCCCACCCGTCCAGGTGCCCCTCCAGCGAACGCCCCCGATGCGCGAAGGCCCGCGAGGCCTCCTCCATCGACGCCGCCAGCACCGACACCCCCCACACCCCGGCCTCGATCACCGCGTCGTGGAAGCGCGCCCGTTTCTCCGCGCAGAACAGCACGAGCAGCGGATCGAGCGAGACGGAGGTGAAGGAGTTCACGGTCATCGCGTGGTCGATCCCGCCGAGCCTGGTGGTGACGATCGTGACGCCGGTGGGGAACCGGCCGACGACCTTGCGGTAGACACCCGGATCGACGTCCAGGGAGCCGTTGGGGGGACCTTGGTGCACGCAGCCACTTTATGCCGCTATTTCAGGGGAGGTCCGTAGTGCCCCCTCAACAACCACGACTTGCCCGACGAGGGTGACAGCAGCACCCCGATCACCACGGCGGCCATGCCCCCGTACAGGTAGATGTAGCCCGCCAGGTCGCCCGAGATGACCAGGTCACCGGCGGACAGCTTGACCGAGAACAGCATCGAGACCAGCAGCCACCCGGCCGCCACCATCAGGGCGGCGAGCTTGCCGCGCATCATCCGGCCCACCAGCAGGCAGATCACCAGCAGCCCGATCACCCACCCCACGGCCGCCGCGGGGATCGAGTCGCCGAGATACCACGACTGGGTGAACCCACCCACCACACCCAGGACCACGCCCAGCACGAACAGCATGCCGTACGCCGCCCCGGCCAGGGCCGACTCGGCCTGGCTGCGTTGCTCCATGTCGGACGAGGCTAGTGGATGCCCGCGAACAGGTCGTTCTCGCGGGTGTGCGGCTCGCCGAGCCCGCCCGCCTCGACCGGCGCCCCCGGCCCTGCCGGACCGCGCGCACCGGCGTACAGGATGAAGTGCTCGACGCCGAGCGCCTCCTGCCCGATGTTGTTGGACAGCGCGAACCAGGGGGCCCGCACCGAGATCTGGGTGGCGTGCGCCCGCATCGCGTCGAGCTTCTCGCCCACGTACGGCCGGGCGTCGATCTCCGTCGTGACGACCTCGTCCGCGCAGCCGAACGGCATGTCCTCGACGCTCTCGGCGACGAAGGCGACATCGGCGGCGCGGATCGCCTCGGCCGTCCGGTGCATCACCGACCTGGGCAACGCCGTGTAGTACAGCTTCACGACCGCCCACGGCTCCCCCGCGCCGAAGGCCGGGTCGGCGGCCAGCTCGGCGGCGCGCACCGCGATCCGGTGGGCCTGGATGTGGTCGGGGTGCCCGTAGAAGCCGTTGTCGTCGTAGGTGACCAGGACCTGCGGCCGGACCTCCCGGATGACCTCCACCAACTGCCCGGCGGCCTCGTCCGGATCGGCCTGCCAGAACGCGCCCGGCCGGTGGTTGGAGGCGACGCCCATCATCCCCGAGTCCCGCCACCGGCCCGCCCCGCCGAGGAACCGGTGATCCTCGACACCGAGCGCCGCGCAGGCCGCGGCCAACTCCCCGACCCGGTACGGCCCCAGCGTGTCGTCACGGTCGGCGGCCAGGTACGCGAGGTGCTCGGGGATGACCTCGCCCTCCTCGCCGAGCGTGCAGGTGACCAGCGTGACCTGGGCTCCCTCGGCGGCGTACTTCGCCATCGTGGCCCCGGTGCCGATCGACTCGTCGTCCGGGTGGGCGTGCACGAGCAGCAGGCGTCGGTCGTTCATGGCTCAGAGCGTAGGGCACCCCCTCGGGCTGGCAGGATTGAGGCCATGAGTGAGAGCTTCCCGCGTCTGCACGCCAGGACCCGCCGGTTCACCCTCGGAGTGCCGAGAGGATTCACCATCGCCCCCGACGGCGACCGGGTCGTCTTCCTGCGCACGCGCTCGGGCACCGACCCCGTCACCTGCCTGTGGGAGCTCTCCACCGCCGACCACGTCGAGCGCCTGGTCGTGGACCCGCGCGCGCTCGACGCCGACGAGGAGAACCTGCCGCCCGAGGAGCGCGCCCGGCGCGAGCGCAGCCGCGAGCAGGCCGGGGGCGTGGTCGCCTACTCCACCGACACGGCCGCCGCCAGGGCGGCCTTCGCGCTGTCCGGCGGCCTGTACGTCACCGAGCTGGCCACGGGCGAGACGCGCCGGCTGGAGACCCCCGGCACGGTCATCGACCCGCGGCTGTCACCCGACGGGCGGCATGTCGCCTATGTCACCTCGGGTGAGCTGCGCGTCCAGGAGGTGGCCACCGGCGTCGACCGGGCGCTGGCCGTACCCGAGAGCCCGACCGTGACCTACGGTCTGGCCGAGTTCATCGCGGCCGAGGAGATGGACCGGCACCGCGGCCACTGGTGGTCGCCGGAGGGTGACGCGCTGCTGGTGGAGCGGGCCGACGAGGCTCCGGTGCAGACCTGGTACATCGCGGACCCGGCCAACCCGGGCCGTGCCGCGGCCGAGCAGCGGTATCCCTCGGCGGGGACGCCCAACGCCACGACCGAGCTGTTCGTGCTCGGGCTGGACGGCTCGCGGGTGGCGGTGCCGTACGAGGACGAGTATCTGACCACCGCCGCGTGGGACTCGCACGCGCTGTCGATCGTGACCATGCCGCGTGACCAGAAGGCGCTGCGCCTGTTCACCGTCGATCCGGCCACCGGCGAGTCGGCGCTGGTCCGTGAGGACACCGACCCGGCGTGGGTGGAGATCGTGTCCGGTGTGCCGGGCCACCTCGACGACGGGTCGCTGGTCTGGGTCGCCGACGCCGACGGCGGTCGCCGCCTGTTCGTCGGCGAGCGCGCGGTCACCCCGCCCACCCTGCAGGTGCGCGACGTGCTGGACATCGACCGCGACACCGTGCTGTTCAGGGCCAGCGGCGACCCGACCGAGATCCAGCTCTGGACCTGGGACGGCACCTCGCTGATGCCCGTCTCCACCCGCTCGGGCGTCTACTCCGGGCGGCTGTCCGGCGGCGTCGGCGTGCTGACCGAGCAGACCCTGGACAACGAGGGCGTCTCCACCACCGTCGTCATGCCGAGCGGTATGACCATCCCGATCCCCTCGCTCGCCGAGCGCCCCGGCCTCGACCTGCGCGTCTCCCTGGGCCGCTCGGGCACCCGCGAGCTGGCCACCGCCGTCGTGTTCCCCTCCTGGTACGAGCAGGGCTCGCGCAAGCTCCCGGTCCTGATGGACCCGTACGGTGGCCCGCACGCCCAGCTGGTGCTGGCCCGCCACGGCGGCTACCTCACCAGCCAGTGGTTCGCCGAGCAGGGCTTCGCCGTCGTCGTCGCCGACGGCCGGGGCACTCCCGGACGCGGCCCCGCCTTCGAGCGCGCCGTGCTGAACGACCTGGCCACCCCCGTCCTGGAGGACCAGATCGACGCCCTGCAGGGCGTGGCGCAGCAGTACCCCGACTCGCTGGACCTGTCGAAGGTGGGGATCAGGGGCTGGTCGTTCGGCGGCTACCTGGCCGCGCTGGCCGTCCTGCGCCGCCCCGACGTCTTCCACGCGGCCATCGCGGGCGCCCCGGTCACCGACTGGCGCCTGTACGACACCTGCTACACCGAGCGCTACCTGGGCCACCCCGACGAGCAGCCGGACGTCTACGACCGCTCCTCGCTGTTCGCCGACGCGGCCAAGCTGGACCGCCCGCTCCTGCTCATCCACGGCCTCGCCGACGACAACGTGGTCGCCGCCCACACCCTCCGCCTGTCCTCGGCCCTGCTGGCCTCAGGCCGCCAGCACAGCGTCCTCCCCCTGTCCGGCGTCACCCACATGACCCCCCAGGAGGTCGTCGCGGAAAACCTGCTCCTCCTGCAGGTCGACTTCCTCAAGAAGTCCCTGGACGTCTAGGACCCCTGGTAGAGACGCCCCAGATCGACCAACTCCAGGTCCGTACGGCTCCTCGCCGCCTCCACCACCTGCGGCATGAACCCGCAGGCGCTGAACAGGAGGAGCCGTACGCTTCCCCGGGCCCGGTCGTCGCGGCTCGCCAGCAGGTCGCGAAGCCTCTCCAGCCGCTCCAGGTGCCCGCGACCGACGACGTCACCGCACTTGGCCTCACCGATCGCGAGGATGACCTCCTTGCCGTTGTCATCCCGCCCGAAGACGACGACGTCGAGCTCGTGACCGGTCTGGTTCGCCTGATCGGGCAGCACGCCCGCCCCGACCCGGGTGCGCAGCCCGCCAAGGGTCCGCTCGTCGGCGTACCAGCGCGCCCAGGTGCGGGCCAGGTGCTCGAAGTGGGGTCCGAGCACCTTGCTCCGGAAGGTCCCCTGCGAGCGCTCCCACACCTGGGCCGCGTACCCGGGCCGCTCCAGGTCCGTCCACTCCGGACGCATGATCGCGTGGTAGAAGCTCAGGATGGGTTCGGTGATGCGGTAGGCGGAACGCTTGCCGTGGAAGGCGTCCTGCTCACGGGCGACCATGCCGACGTCCTCCAGGACCGTCAGCACGTGCCCGAGGTCGGTGGACTTGCGACCGAGGTATCCGGCGATCCCGCCGCGCGTGTGGTTTCCGAGCGCGATCGCCGACAGCACGCCGTGGTAGAGGGCGGTGTCGCGTAGTTCGGGCTCCTCGGCGAGCAGGAAACGGGCCTCGCGGAAGAGCGGGCGTCCCGGATTCAGCACGTTGCGAATCACCCATGGGCCGAAGTCGTCCATGTCCTGCGGCGCATCTCCCAGGGTGAACTCGCGCCGGTACGCCGGGGTTCCGCCCACCACGGCGTTGACCCGCAGCGCCAGAGCGTGGTCGGCCAGTTCCCAGAACTCCCCGGCCAGTCTGAAGTCGAGGGTCGGGACGACCAGCTCCAGACTGGCCCTGCCGCGCAGCGGAGCCGTACCCGCGAGCAGCGACCCCATGAACGACAGAGCGGAGCCGCACAGCAACAACCGCACCGGGCTGCCCGCCCGCTGCCCCTGGGGGCCGAGCGCCCGCTGGATCAGCGAGGGAAGCTGCGGTGAGGCTTTGACGAGGTAGGGGAACTCGTCGATCACCACCGGGGTGGGACCGGAGGCGACCGTCATGAGCACATCGACGGCCTCGTCCCAGCGAGAGAACCTCCGTGGCGCGGGCTCACCGAGGTAATGGGCGAGCGCCGTGCCGAACTGGTGGAGGGATTCGGCCTCGGTAGCCTCGATCGCGGCGAAGTAGAAACCCCCTGCGGCCCTGCAGATCGCGTCCATGAGAAAGGTCTTGCCTTGACGCCGCCGTCCGGACACCACACCGAGTGTCGCCTCCGGCCCGGGATAGCGCACGAACCTGGTCAGCTCTGCCCACTCGTAGTCGCGGGCGAACATCTCGACGGGCTTGTCCACCAGACCTCCGGCAATGATAGGTGGACCTATTATAGGTCCACCTATCATTGCCTCAGCGAGGTGGCGTGCCGTGCCAACTCGACCACAGGGCCGCGTACGAGCCGCCCGCCGCCACCAGTTCGTCGTGGGAGCCGAGTTCGCTGATGCGGCCGTCCTCCACGACCGCCACCCGGTCCGCGTCGTGGGCAGTGTAGAGGCGGTGGGCGATGGCGATGACGGTGCGGCCGTCGAGGACCGCGGCCAGGGAGCGCTCCAGGTTGCGGGCGGCGCGCGGGTCGATCAGCGAGGTGGCCTCGTCCAGCACCAGCGTGTGCGGGTCGGCGAGGACGAGCCTGGCCAGGGCGAGTTGCTGGGCGTGGGCGGGTGAGATGGCCGTGCCGCCCGAGCCGACCTCGGTGTCCAGGCCGTCCGGCAGCGCCTCGACCCACTCCAGCGCGTCGACGGCGCGCAGTGCGGCGGTGACCTGGTCGTCGGTGGAGTCCGGCCGGGCGATCAGCACGTTGTCGCGCAGGGTGCCGCGGAAGACGTGGTGCTCCTGGGTGACCAGGGCGACGTGGCCGCGCAGGTCGTCCAGCGGCAGGTCGACCAGCGGCGTGCCGCCGACGGTGACCGAACCGGCGCGCGGGCCGTGGATGCCCGCCAGCAGCCGCCCGAGCGTCGACTTGCCCGCGCCCGAGGGGCCGACCATGGCCAGCCGTTCGCCGGGCGCCACGGTCAGGTTCACGCCGTGCAGCACGTCGTGGCCCTCCCGGTAGGCGTAGCGGACGTCCGTGGCGGCGAGTTCCTCACCGGCGGGGCGGACCGCTCCGGCGACCCGGTCGTCGGGCACGTTGGCCACGCCGAGCAGGCGCGACATGGCCGCGCCGCCGACCTGCAGCTCGTCGATCCACATGAGGAAGCGGTCGAGCGGGTCGATGAGCTGCTGGGCGTACAGGGTGGCGGCGGTGACCTGGGCGAGCGTCACCCAGCCGTTGGTGTAGAACAGCCCGCCGACCAGCAGCGTCGCCACGATCGGGATCACGTAGCCGAGCTCCACCGCGGGGAACCAGCGCGTGCGCAGGCCGAGGGTGTAGCGCTCGGCGCCCCAGGACCTGCGGATGTCGTCGTCGGTACGGTCGCGCCGCCGCCGCTGCAGGTTCAGCGCCTCGACGGCCCTGGCGCCCTCGACGGTCTCGGCCAGTCCCTCGGTCATGTCCGCGTAGGCGGCGTTCTCCCGCAGGTAGCCGTCCCTGGCCCGGTTCAGATACCACCGCGTGGCCACCCAGATCACCGGTACGGCGAGCAGCATCGGCAGCATGAGCAGCGGGCTGACCAGCAGCAGCGCCCCGATCGTGATCACACAGGTGACGATCGCGATCAGCGTCTCTGGCACGGCGTGGCGCACCGTCCTGGACAGCGAGTCCACATCCCGCGAGGTCCTGGTGATCAGGTCTCCGGAACCGGCCCGCTCGACGGTCGAGAGGGGCAGCCCGAGCACCCGGTCCACGAACTCCTCGCGCAGCTCGGCGAGGACCTTCTCGCCCAGCCGGGAGGAGGCCAGCACGGCGAAGCGGACCAGCGCGGCCTGCCCGACCAGGAAGCCGCCGATGCCGAGGGCGACCAGGACCGGGGTGACGGGCTCGCCGTCCTGGACGTTCTGGACGAGCCGGCCGAGCTGCCACGGCACGGCCAGTCCGGCCACCGCGGCGAGCCCGTGCAGGAGCAGGGCGACGGTCAGCTGGCGCGGGTACTTCAGCGTGAGCCGCCTGGCGTAGGCGCGCACCTGCGCCTGGTCGGCGACCGGCAGGATCTCCCTGGCCATCAGTCCTCCCCCCTCGTCACGGTGGCGCGGTAGGCCGGGGCGGTCGCGAGCAGCTCGCGGTGGGCGCCTTCGGCGGACACGGTTCCGTCCTCGATGTAGATCACGTGGTCGGTGCGGTCGAGCACCAGCGGGCTGGTCGTGCAGACCAGCGTGGTCTTGCCGGCTCTGGCCTTGGCCAGGCGTTCGGCGATGCGCGCCTCGCTGTGCGCGTCGACGGCGCTGGTCGGCTCGACCAGGATGAGCACCTCCGGGTCGGCGATCAGCGCGCGGGCCAGCCGCAGGCGCTGCTGCTGGCCGCCGGAGAACTCGCGGCCGGCCTCGGCCACGTAGGCGTCCAGCCCGTCGGGCAGTGCTTCGACGATGTCGTCGGCGCAGGCGGCGTGCAGCGCCTGCCGCACGTCCTCGTCGGTGGCGCCGCCGCGGACGTCCAGTTCGGCGCGGAGGGTGCCGGTGAACAGGCGGGCGTGGTTGTCGGCGACCAGGATGCGCGAGCGGACCTCGGCGACGGGCAGGTCGGCCAGCGGCGTGCCGCCGAAGGTGACCTCGCCCTCGCTGTAGCGGCCGAGCCGGTCGGCGATCTCGATGGCGTCCTCGGGGCTGGCCGCCGCGATGGCGGTGAGCACGCCGGCCCTGACGGTGACGCCGCTCGCCTCGTCGCACAGGTCGCCGCCGTGGCTCTGGCCGGTGCCGCCGGAGACCTCGGGCTCGATCGACAGGATGCGGGTCACCCGGCGGGCGGCGACGTGGCCCTTGGTGAGCTTGTCGGCGGCCTCGGTGAGGGTGCGCATGGGGCCGATCAGGAAGACGGCGTAGCCGTAGATGGCGACGAGCTGTCCCACGGTGATCTCCTCGGCGACGGCGAAGGAGGCGCCGAGGCCGGTGACGATCGCGATGAGCACGCCGGGCAGCAGGATCTGGGCGCCTTCCAGCAGCGACTCGACGCCCGCGACGCGGACGCCGGCGTGCCGTACCCGCTGGGACTCCTCGCGGTAGCGCTGGGCGAAGACCTGTTCGCCGCCGACGCCGCGGAGCACCCGCAGGCCGGCCACGATGTCGGCGGCCCTGGTGGACAGTTCGCCGGACAGGTCGCGCTGCGCGTGCTGGCGGCGGTGCAGCGGCTTGAGCAGCGGGCTGACGGCGGCGGCCATGAGCGGAACGCCGAACAGCACGATCAGGCCGAGCGGCAGCGAGGTGGAGAGCAGGATCACGGTCACCGTGACGATCGCGACGATGGAGCCGGTGCCGCGCAGCAGGATGTCCATGGCGCTGCCGATGTGCGCGATGTCGGAGTTGCCGACGCTGACCACCTCGCCGGTCGACAGGCGCTTGGGCAGCGTGGCGCCGAGGCGGGTGGCGTGCCTGGTGGTGAGCTGGACGGTGCGGTAGGCGGCGGCCAGCCAGTTGTAGACGGCCATCCGGTGGCGCATGATGCCCGCGAAGGCCTGCAGGAGGCCCAGCGCTAACAGCACGGCCGACCAGGTGATCAGCGCGCCGGAGTCCTTGGCGGTGACGGCGTCGATGCCCTTGCCGAGGACGGCGGGGACGAGCGCCTGGCCGAGCCACCACAGGATCGCGAAGCCGATGCCCGTCAGCAGTGGTCTCGACTGCATGCGGGCGTTCCACCACAGGTACCGAAGCGGGCTGCGGATGTCAGGGGTGCCGGGATCGGCCTGAGGCAAGGAGCGCATAGCCGTTCAAGGCTGGCAAAGAACCCGCTGACCAGGCAAATCATTTTCGACCAGGTGTTTTACACTCTGTCACGGAACGCGGACCCGGTGTAGATGAGTGCCGCCAGTGCCGTGGCGGCGAGCAACAGGTAGCCGATGGTGTACGCGGAGGTGACGGTGTAGATAGCGCCCATGACCACCGGCGGGAAGTAGCCGCCGAGCCCGCCGGCGGCGCCGACCAGGCCGGTGACGGTCCCCACCCTGGACGGTTCGACGAGCTTGGCGACCAGTGCGAACACGCCGCCGGCGCCGAGTCCGAGGAAGGCGGCCATCAGCACGAAGCTGAGTCCGGCCGCGAACTCCAGCGGCGGCTTGAAGCTCAGCACGAGCGCCATGACGGCCGTCCCCGCGAGCGAGGCGAGCAGCACCCGCACGGCCCCGACCCGGTCGGACAGGATGCCGCCCACCGGCCTCGCGACGACGGCCGCGATGGAGAACCCGGCGGTGCGCAGGCCCGCCTCGGTCTGGACGAAGGCGTAGACGTTCTGCAGCAGCGTCGGCAGGTAGGTGGAGAAGGCGACGAACCCGCCGAAGCACACCGCGTACAGGAAGGCGCACTGCCAGGTGGCCGTGATCCTGGTGGCCTCGCGCATCCTCGGCAGGGCGGGCGCGACGGAGGGCTGCCAGGCGGGCGAGTCGCGGCAGAGCAGCAGCACGACCACGCCCAGGACGGCCAGCATGACGGCCATCAGCACATGCGTGGCGCCCCGGCCGATCCACTCGACCAGGCGCGGGGTGAAGAAGGCGGACAGCGCGGTGCCGCCCATGCCCGCGCCGAACACGCCGGTGGCGAAACCCCTGCGCTCCGGGGCGTACCAGGCGTTGACGAACGGGATGCCGACCGCGAACGAGGTGCCGGCGACACCCAGCAGGAACCCCCACAGCAGCAGCGCACCGTAGGAGTCCGCCCAGCCCACCAGCAGCACGGGGATGATGCTGAGGAAGCAGATGACGGGGAACATCACCCGCCCGCCGAGCCTGTCGGTGAGCACGCCCACCGGGATCCTGCCCAGCGACCCGACCAGCACGGGGATCGCGACCAGCATCGAGGTCTGCGTCGGGGACAGGCCGAGCAGCCTGCTGTAGCTCCCCGACAGGGGACCGATCAGGTTCCACGCCCAGAACGTCAGGGTGAACACGACCGTGGCGAGGACCAGGTTGCGTACCTGACCGTGACGGAGATCCGACATGCCACCCTGTGTACCAGATTCGTGACTGTGTGTGATGAACTGGGGTCATGACACAGGCGGAGGATCTTCTGCTGCGTACCGGACGGTTCTTTCGCAGGTCGCCCACCAGCGATGATCTGCGGACGATTCATCTGCGCGGCGGGCGCGAGGGGGACGCGTTCTACCGCGACCGGTGGAGTCATGTGAAGGTCGTCCGTTCGACCCACGGCGTGAACTGCACCGGCTCGTGCTCGTGGAAGGTGTACGTCAAGGACGGGATCATCACCTGGGAGACCCAGCAGACCGACTACCCGAGCGTCGGCCCCGACCGGCCCGAGTACGAGCCGCGCGGCTGCCCCCGGGGCGCGGCCTTCTCCTGGTACACCTACTCGCCGACCCGCGTCCGCTACCCGTACGCCCGCGGCCTGCTGGTCGAGATGTACGGCGAGGCCCGCCGCCGCGGCCTCAACCCCGTCGAAGCCTGGGCCGAGATCACTACAGACCCCGACAAGCGACGCGCCTACCAGTCCGCCCGGGGCAAGGGCGGCCTGGTCCGCGTCACCTGGGACCTGGCCACCGAGCTGATCGCCGCCGCCCACGTTCACACGATCAGCGCCTACGGCCCCGACCGGATCGCCGGGTTCTCCCCCATCCCGGCGATGTCGATGGTCTCGCACGCGATCGGCTCCCGCTTCGTCTCCCTGATCGGCGGCACCATGCTGTCGTTCTACGACTGGTACGCCGACCTGCCGGTGGCCTCGCCGCAGGTCTTCGGCGACCAGACCGACGTGCCGGAGTCGGCCGACTGGTGGGACGCCGCGTACCTGGTGCTGTGGGGCGCGAACGTGCCCGTCACCCGCACGCCGGACGCGCACTGGATGGCCGAGGCGCGCTACCGGGGGCAGAAGGTCGTCGTGGTCAGCCCCGACTACAGCGACGCGACCAAGTTCGCCGACGAGTGGCTGGCCATCAACCCGGGCACCGACGGCGCGCTGGCCATGGCGATGGGCCATGTGCTGCTCAAGGAGTTCTTCGTCGACCGCCAGGTCCCCTACTTCACCGACTATGTCAGGCGCTTCACCGATCTGCCCTTCCTGGTCCGCCTGCGCGAACGGGACGGCGTCCACGTGCCCGACAAGTTCCTCACCGCCGCCGACCTCGGCGACACCGGGGAGGGCGCGGCCTGGAAGACCGTGATGGCGACGGAGGACGGCGAGCCCTTCGTGCCCAACGGCTCGGTCGGCTTCCGCTGGACCGCCTCCGGCAAGGGCCGCTGGAACCTCGACCTGGACCACACCCCGGCCCTGTCGGTGTACGGCGAGGACGCGGTGGAGGTCGACCTGCCCCGCTTCGACCAGGGCCCCGGCGAGATGCGCCGCGGCGTCCCGGTCAGGCGCGTCGGCGACCACCTGGTCACCACCGTCTTCGACCTCATGCTCGCCCAGTACGGCGTGCCCCGCCCCGGCCTGCCCGGCGTCTGGCCCACCGGCTACGACGACGCGACGCAGCCGAACACGCCCGCCTGGCAGGAGCCGATCACCTCGGTCCCCGCGCAGCGGGCCGTGAAGATCGTCAGGGAGATGGCGGAGACCGCGGAGAAGACCCGCGGCCGGTGCATGATCGTGCTGGGCGCCGGGACCACCCAGTGGTTCCACGGCGACACGATGTACCGCGCGTTCCTGTCGCTGCTGCTGCTCACCGGCTGCCAGGGCGTCAACGGCGGTGGCTGGGCGCACTACGTGGGGCAGGAGAAGTGCCGGACGTTCACCGGCTGGGCGCAGCTCGCGGGCGCGCTCGACTGGTCGAGGCCGCCGAGGCAGACCCCGGGCACGCCGTTCTGGTACCTGCACACCGACCAGTGGCGCTACGACCGCTTCGACGCCGGGGAGCTCTGCTCGCCGCTCGGCCCCGGCACGTTCAACGGCGCGCACACCGCCGACCTGGTGTCCCAGGCGGTCCGCAGCGGCTGGATGCCGATGGCGCCCGCCTTCGACCGCAACCCGCTGGAGCTGGGCGAGGCCGAGGACCCGGTGGCCTACACGCGCGAGGAGCTGCGGGCGGGACGGCTGCGCCACGCCGCCGACGACCCCGACGACCCGCGCAACTGGCCGAGGGTGCTCACCATCTGGCGGTCGAACCTGCTGGGCTCCTCGGCCAAGGGCAACGAGTACTTCCTGCACCACCTGCTCGGCGCCGACTCCAGCCTGCCGAACCCCGACGAGCGGGCGCCGCGCGGCAAGGTGGACCTGCTGCTGTCGCTGGACTTCCGGATGACCTCCACGACGCTGTTCTCCGACATCGTGCTGCCGGCCGCCACCTGGTACGAGAAGCACGACCTGTCCTCGACCGACATGCACCCGTTCGTGCACGCGTTCTCGCCGGCGATCAATCCGCCGTGGGAGTCCAGGACCGACTTCTCGGCGTTCCACGCCATCGCGCGGGCCTTCAGCGAGATGGCGGGGGAGCATCTCGGGGTGCGGAAGGACGTGGTGTGCGTGCCGTACCAGCACGACACGCCCGGGGAGACGGCGCAGCCAGGGGGGCGGGCGCCCGGGGACGTGGTGCCGAACCTGGTGGTGGTGGAGCGGGACTACGGGGCCGTGGCGGACAAGCTGGCGGCGCTCGGGCCGCTGGCGGAGAAGGCGGGGCTGCCGGTCAAGGGGCTGACGTTCCGGCCTGAGCGCGAGGTGGCGTGGCTGGGGCAGCGCAACGGCGTGGCCGCCAACGGTGCGGCCAGGGGCCGGCCGCTGCTGGACACCGACGCCAAGTGCTGCGAGGCCATCCTGGCGCTGTCCGGCACCACGAACGGGCGGCTGGCCGTCCAGGGGTTCGCCGAGCTGGCCGAGCGCACCGGGCAGGACATGTCCGAGCTCATGCACGGCGACCACCGGGTCGTCTTCGCCGACACCCAGGCCCGGCCGCAGCACGTGGCCGCCAGCCCGGAATGGTCCGGCAAGGAGTCGCACGACCGCCGCTACTCCCCCTTCACCATCAACGTCGAGCACAGCAAGCCGTGGCACACGCTCACCGGCCGCATGCACTTCTTCCTGGACCACGACTGGATGCACGAGTACGGCGAGGCCCTGCCGGTCTACCGCCCGCCGCTGGACATCCTGGCCCTGTTCGGCGCCGAGCACGGCGACGGGCTCGTGGTGCGCTACCTGACGCCGCACTCCAAGTGGTCGATCCACTCGGAGTACCAGGACAACCTGCTGATGCTGACGCTGTCCCGGGGCGGCCCGACGATCTGGATGTCCGTCCAGGACGCCGAGCGGATCGGCGCGGCCGACAACGACTGGATCGAGGCGACCAACCGCAACGGCGTGGTCGTGGCGCGGGCCGTGGTCTCCCACCGGATGCCGCAGGGAACCGTGTTCATGTACCACGCCCAGGAACGGGTCATCGACGTGCCCAAGTCGGAGGCGAACGGGCGGCGCGGCGGCATCCACAACTCGCTGACCAGGGTGCTGATCAAGCCCACCCATATGATCGGCGGCTACGCCCAGCTCTGCTACGGCTTCAACTACCTCGGCCCCACCGGCAACCAGCGCGACGAGATCACCGTGATCCGTCGCAGGTCTCAGGATGTGGAGTACTGACATGCGGGTGATGGCCCAGATCGCCATGGTGATGAACCTGGACAAGTGCATCGGCTGCCATACGTGCTCGGTCACCTGCAAACAGACCTGGACCAACCGGGCGGGCATGGAGTACGTCTGGTTCAACAACGTCGAGACCCGCCCCGGCCAGGGCTACCCGCGCCGCTACGAGGACCAGGAACGCTGGCGCGGCGGCTGGGAGCTGGACCGGAGGGGACGGCTCAGGCTCAAGGCGGGCGGGCGGCTGAAGAAGCTGCTGACCATCTTCGCCAACCCGGTCATGCCGTCCATGCAGGACTACTACGAGCCGTGGACCTACGACTACGAGACGCTCATCAGGTCGCCGCTGTCCGACGACGTCCCGGTGGCCAGGCCGCGCTCGCTGCTGACCGGCGAGCCGACGAGCGTGCGGTGGAGCGCCAACTGGGACGACGACCTGGGCGGCGGCCCCGCGCTCGCCTCGGCCGACCCGATCGTGCAGCGGATCGGGGACAAGGTCAAGTTCGAGTTCGAGCAGGCGTTCATGTTCTACCTGCCGCGCATCTGCGAGCACTGCCTGAACCCGTCGTGCGTCGCCTCCTGCCCATCCGGCGCGATGTACAAGCGGGAGGAGGACGGGATCGTCCTGGTCGACCAGGACCGGTGCCGCGGGTGGCGGATGTGCGTGACCGGGTGCCCGTACAAGAAGGTGTACTTCAACCACAAGACCGGCAAGGCCGAGAAGTGCACGTTCTGCTATCCGAGGGTCGAGGTCGGGCTGCCGACGGTGTGCTCGGAGACGTGCGTGGGGCGGCTGCGCTACCTGGGCGTCATGCTCTACGACGCCGACCGGGTGGGCGAGGTGGCCGCCACCGCCGACGAGCGGAGTCTGTACGAGGCGCAGCTCACCCTGTTCGTCGACCCCGACGATCCGGCCGTGGCCGCCTCCGGGCTGCCCGCCGACTGGATCGAGGCGGCCCGCAGGTCGCCGGTCTACGACCTGATCGCGCGCTACCGGGTCGCGCTGCCGCTGCATCCGGAGTTCCGCACGCTGCCGATGGTCTGGTACGTCCCGCCGCTGTCGCCGATCGTGGACGCGCTGGCGGTCGGCGGGCACGACGGCGAGGACGCGGGCAACCTGTTCGGCGCGATCGAGTCGCTGCGCATCCCCATCGAGTACCTGGCCGAGCTGTTCACCGCCGGAGACCCGGTGCCGGTGCGGGTCTCGCTGCGGCGGCTCGCCGCGATGCGCTCCTACATGCGGGCGGTCAACCTCGGCGAGGAGCCGGTGCTGGCCGACGTCGGGCTGACCGAGCAGGAGATGCACGCCATGTACCGCCTGCTCGCCCTGGCCAAGTACGACGAGCGCTACGTGATCCCCACCGCCGCCGGGGTCGTGCCGGGCGCGGTCGAGGAGGTCGGCTGCAGCCTCGACTACGACGGCGGCCCCGGCATGCAGGGCCCGTTCGGCGAGACCTCGGGCCGCCCGGTGCCGGTGTCCATCGAGTCCTTCCATGGCCTCAAGCAGCGCCAGCGCGGCGACGAGGTCTCCCACGACCGGGTGAACCTCCTCAACTGGGACGGCAAGGGCGCCCCGGAGAAGCTGTTCCCACCAAAGAAAGGAGAGGGCGAATGAGCGCCCACGCCGTCGTACGGCAGGCCGCCGCGCACCTGCTCGCCTACCCTGACGAGCACTTCCGGCAGCGGCTGCCGATGATCCGCGCCGCCGCCGGACGGCACTACGCCGACTTCCTGCGCGAGATCGACCGGCTCGGGGCCGGCGAACTCGCCGCCCACTACGTGGAGACGTTCGACCTGCGGCGCCGGTGCTGCCTCTACCTGACCTACTACAGCGACGGCGACACCCGGCGCCGGGGCGAGTCGCTGACGGCGCTGAAGGCGCGCTACCGGGCGGCCGGGTGGGAGCTGTGCGAGGACGAGCTGCCCGACTACCTGCCGGTGGTGCTGGAGTTCGCGGCGCTCGATCCGGCGGGCGAGGAGATCCTGCGCGAGCATCGGGCCGGGCTGGAGCTGCTGCGGACGGCGCTGCACGAGCGGCGGTCGCCGTACGGGCTGCTGGTCGACACGGTGGCGGCGACGCTGCCGCCGGTCACCGACGCGGAGCGGGCCGCCGCGCTGCTGCTGGCGCGGCAGGGGCCGCCCGCCGAGTCCGTGGGGGTGTACCGATGACCTGGGCCGAGGTCGCCCTGTGGGTGGTCCTGCCGTACCTCACGCTGGTGATCCTGGTCGGCGGGCTGATCTGGCGCTACAAGTACGACAGGTTCGGCTGGACGACGCGCTCCTCGCAGCTCTACGAGAGCAGGATGCTGCGGATCGGCAGCCCGCTGTTCCACTTCGGCCTGCTGTTCGTGATCCTCGGGCATGTCGTCGGGCTGCTGATCCCCGAGAGCTGGACCGCCGCGGTCGGCGTCTCCGACTCGCTGTACCACGTCAACGCGCTGATCGTCGGCGGTATCGCCGGGTTCTGCACGCTCGCCGGGATCGCGCTGCTGATCTACCGCAGACGCACCACCGGCCCCGTCTTCATGGCCACCACCCGCAACGACAAGCTGATGTACGTCGTGCTGGTCGCCGCCATCGTCGCCGGGCTGGTCACCACCGTGTACAGCACGGTGAGCCCCGGCACCGACTACCGGCAGACCGTCTCGCCGTGGTTCCGCGGCGTCTTCGTGCTGCAGCCCGACGCCGTGGCCATGACGCGGGCCGACTGGACGTTCAAGCTGCACGCCGTCATCGGCATGCTGCTGTTCGCCCTCTTCCCGTTCACCCGCCTGGTGCACGCCTTCTCCGCGCCGATCGGCTACCTCTTCCGGCCGTACATCGTCTACCGCAGCCGCGACTGACCCCGGCTGCGAGAGGATCGGCGCCTATGAGGCGGCCGGCTGGCAGGAGTAGCGTTCAAGGACGAACCACTGGATCACCCGCGCCCAGCAGCGTGGGCAGGTCGACCAGGAGGACGTCCCCGCGGCGGCGGGCCGTGGCGATCAGGTCGGGGTGGAAGCCCTCCGTCGAGAAGACGGCCAGCACGGTCGGCGAAGTGTCGTGACCGTGCTGCGCCAGAAGATCCTTCAGGCGGTCCAACCGATCGAGATCCGCCGTGGTCCTCCTGGTCAGCGTGGCCTTGGCCTCCCCTATCAGGCTGACCCCGGCCCGGCCGGACCTCCTGTCCAGCGCGATGACGTCGATCTCGTGCTTGGCCTGCCCTTTGCTGTCGTTGACGACCGTCGCGCTGACCAGCCCGGCGTGGCCGCGGATGGCGGGGTCCGGGTGTGCGCGCAGCCAGTCCCTGGCGCACTCCTCGAAGTGCGGTCCGAGGATGCGCGAGGTGAACGTCGGCCGTGCCCGTTCCCACGCCTGCGCCCGCTGCTCGGTGGCGACGAGGTCGCGCTGCGGGACGGTGACGAGGTTGTGGAACCGGATGATGGGGTCCGCGATGGTGATCACCGGCCGCCGCTCCCACAGGGGGTCGGACTCATGTCGCAGGTAGCCCGCGCTCACCAGCGCCTCGATGGGCCGAGTCAGCGACGCCCTGCCCTGCTCCAGCAGGCCACCGATCTTGGCGGGGCTGGTCGCGCCGGCCGCCACCGCGTTGAGGATGGAGTAGTGCAGCGCGCTGCCGGTGAACTTGGGATCTTCCCGTAGCAGGTACTCCGCCTCGCTCGCCGAGAAGAGCGCCTGTCGCGGGTCGAGGACCGTACCGGCCACCCAGGCGTCCAGTTCCGCCGTCGTGCGTGGTGGCGCGATGTTGGCCAGGCTTCGGTATCCCGGCGAGCCGCCGAGGATGGCGTGCAGGCGCAGCGCGGTGGCCGCGTCGTCGACTCCCCAGTGCCGGGCGGTCGTGGCCAGATCGAACGGCCGCAGGCGGAGGTCTATCGCCGCACGGCCGCGCAACGCCTTGGCCCCGGACAGCAGGTGGTCCATCACCGACATCGCCGAACCGCACACGATGACGCGCCCGCCCGCGTGCCCCTGCCCGGCCTGCGACCTGTCGTAGAGCAGTTGGAGGAGGCCGGGAAGCTCGGGCGAGTGCGCCATCCAGTACGGCAGCTCGTCGATGACCAGCAGGCCCTGCGGCCCGGAGCTCCGGATGGTCAGGTCGATCGCCGTGGTCAGCAGGGACTCCCAATCCGCGTCCCCAAGAAGATCAGGACCGATCCCCGCATACCTGGCGATCTCCCCCGCGAACCGCCGCCGGGCCGCGACCACACTCTCCTCGGCGACAGCGGTGACGTAGAGCCCTCCGCTCGCCTCGGCCAGCGCCCGCAGAAGGTAGCTCTTGCCCACCCTGCGGCGCCCGGACACCACACCCAGCCGCAGGTGGTCGTCGTGGTGGCCGAGGAACTGCGTGAGCGCCGACCACTCCTCGTCCCTGGCCAGCACCCGATCCGGCTTGCGCATAGCTGTCACCTCTTTTGTATGTTTCCAAGCATACAAAAGAGAGCCGTGCCCTCGTTGACGGCACGGCTCGCGTGGGCCGAGCTAGTTGGCCTTCAGGTAGTCGGCGTTCATGCGGGCGATCGTGTCCAGGGGGATGCCCTTGGGGCAGACCGCGGTGCACTCGCCGGTGTTGGTGCAGCCGCCGAAGCCCTCGGCGTCCATCTGGTCCACCATCGCCTTGGCCCGGGTGAGCCGCTCGGGCTGGCCCTGCGGGAGCAGGCTCAGGTGGGTGATCTTGGCGGCGGTGAAGAGGGAGGCCGAGCCGTTCGGGCAGGCCGCCACGCAGGCGCCGCAGCCGATGCAGGTGGCCGCGTCGAAGGCGTCGTCGGCGTCCTCCTTGCGGACCGGCACACTGTGCGCGTCGGGCGCGGATCCGGCGGGTACGGAGACGAAGCCGCCGGCCTGGATGATGCGGTCGAACGCCGAGCGGTCCACCACCAGGTCCTTCACCACCGGGAACGGCGCGGCGCGCCACGGCTCGATGGTGATGGTGGCGCCGTCCTCGAAGTGGCGCATGTGCAGCTGGCAGGTCGTGGTGGCGACCTGCTCGCCGTGCGCGACGCCGTTGATGACCATGCCGCACATGCCGCAGATGCCCTCGCGGCAGTCGTGGTCGAACGCGATCGGGTCGTCGCCACTCAGGATGAGCTGCTCGTTCACGACGTCGAGCATCTCCAGGAAGGACATGTCAGGCGACACATCCTTAGCCTGATAAGTCACCATACGTCCGGAGTCTGAGGGGCCGTGCTGGCGCCAGACCTTGAGAGTGAGGTCCATTACTTGTAGCTCCGCTGGGTCATCTTGACGTAGTCGTACTCGAGCGGTTCCTTGTGCAGCACGGGCTCGCCCTCCGGCGAGTACTCCCAGGCCGACACGTGCGCGAAGTGCTCGTCGTCGCGCAGCGCCTCGCCGTCGGCGTCCTGCGACTCGGCGCGGAAGTGGCCGCCGCACGACTCGGTGCGGATCAGCGCGTCCAGGCACATCAGCTCGGCCAGGTCGAAGAAGTCGGCGACGCGGCCGGCCTTCTCCAGCACCTGGTTCAGCTCCTCGGCGGTACCGGAGACCTTGACGTTGTTCCAGAACTCCTCGCGCAGCTCGGGGATCCGCTCCAGCGCCTTGCGCAGCGACTCCTCGGTACGCTCCATGCCGCAGTAGTCCCACATGAGCTTGCCCAGCTCGCGGTGGAAGGAGTCGGGCGTACGGGTGCCGTTGACCGCCATCAGCCGGTCGATCTTCGTCCGTACCCTGATCTCGGCCTCGGCGACGGCCTCCTCGTCGACCTCGCCGTACGGGCCGCTCGCCAGGTAGTCGCCGATCGTCGTCGGCAGCACGAAGTAGCCGTCGGCCAGGCCCTGCATCAGCGCGGAGGCGCCGAGCCGGTTGGCGCCGTGGTCGGAGAAGTTCGCCTCGCCGATCACGAACAGGCCGGGGATGGTGGACTGCAGGTCGTAGTCCACCCACAGGCCGCCCATCGTGTAGTGCACGGCGGGGTAGATGCGCATCGGCGTGTCGTAGGGGTTCTCCCCGGTGATCCGCTCGTACATCTCGAACAGGTTGCCGTACTTCTTCTGCACGGCGTCCCGGCCGAGCCGGTTGATCGCGTCGCGGAAGTCGAGGTACACGCCCAGCCCGCCGGGGCCGACGCCGCGGCCCTCGTCGCAGACGTTCTTGGCGGCGCGCGAGGCGATGTCACGCGGCACCAGGTTGCCGAAGGCCGGGTAGATGCGCTCCAGGTAGTAGTCGCGCTCGTCCTCGGGGATGTCCGCCGGGAACCGGTCGTCGCCCTTGCGCAGCGGCACCCACACCCGGCCGTCGTTGCGCAGCGACTCCGACATCAGCGTCAGCTTCGACTGGTACTCGCCGGAGACCGGGATACAGGTCGGGTGGATCTGCGTGTAGCAGGGGTTGGCGAAGTACGCGCCCCGCTCGTGCGCCCGCCAGATGGCCGTGGTGTTGCAGCCCTTGGCGTTCGTGGACAGGAAGAACACGTTGCCGTAGCCGCCGGAGGCGAGCACGACCGCGTCGGCCAGGTGCCGCTCGATCTCGCCGGTCACCATGTCGCGAACGATGACCCCGCGCGCCCGGCCGTCGGAGACGATCAGGTCGAGCATCTCGTGCCGGGTGTGCATCTCCACGGTCCCGGCCGCGATCTGCCGCTCCAGCGCCTGGTAGGCGCCGAGCAGGAGCTGCTGACCCGTCTGGCCGCGGGCGTAGAAGGTGCGCGAGACCTGGGCGCCGCCGAAGGAGCGGGTGTCGAGCAGCCCGCCGTACTCGCGGGCGAACGGCACGCCCTGCGCCACGGCCTGGTCGATGATGTTCACGCTCACCTGGGCGAGGCGGTAGACGTTCGACTCGCGGGCGCGGAAGTCGCCGCCCTTCACCGTGTCGTAGAACAGCCGGTAGATCGAGTCGCCGTCGCCCCGGTAGTTCTTCGCGGCGTTGATGCCGCCCTGCGCGGCGATGGAGTGCGCGCGCCTGGGCGTGTCCTGGTAGCAGAAGGACTTGACGTTGTAGCCGAGCTCGCCGAGCGTCGCCGCGGCCGAGCCGCCCGCCAGGCCGGTGCCGACCACGATGACGTTGAGCTTGCGCTTGTTGGCCGGGTTGACCAGCTTGGCGTTGAACTTCCGCTTCTCCCAGCGCTCCTCGATGGGACCCTCGGGAGCCTTGGTGTCCCGGATGTCCGAGCCCTCGGTGTACTTCACTTGATCACTCCGAACGTGATGGCGAGGGGCGGCGCGAGGAAGCCGATGACCAGGACCGCGGAGAGCAGCGCCGCGGTGCCCTTGAGCGCCTTGTAGCGGGCGCCGTTGGCCAGGCCGAGCGTCTGGAACGCGCTCCACACACCGTGCCTCAGGTGCAGGCCGACCATGACGACGGCGATCACGTAGATGAGCGTGACCCACCAGCGCGAGGCGTCGAATCCGGCGACCATCCGGTCGGCGGGGCTGGCGTCGAAGCCCTTCGGGTTGACCACACCGAAGGTCAGGTCCAGCAGGTGCCAGATCACGAAGAGCAGGATGGTGACGCCGCCGTACCGCATGATGTGCGTGGCGTAGCCGCCGGCCTGCGACTTCTTGGCGACGTACTTCACCGGCCGTGCCTTGCGCGCCCGGCGCGACAGCGAGATCGCGGCCCAGATGTGCAGCACCACGGAGACGCCGAGGACGACCTCGACGATGGTCAGCAGGGTGCGGTACGGCGCGAGCGGCTCCAGCAGGGTGCGCAGCGCGTGCGCGTACTCGTTGAACGAGTCCCGGCCGATGAAGATCTTGAGGTTGCCGACCATGTGTCCGATGAGGAAGAGGACCATGACGGCACCCGTGACGGCCATCACGACCTTCTTGCCGTTCGACGAGCCCAGGAACCCGCCGGACTTCTTGGGCGTTGGGCGCTTCGATGAAGCACCCTTGGGGGAGGTAACCGGCGCGGTGGCGGACCCGCGCTCAATCGTGGCTGTCACGCCTTCCGACGCTAGGCACCCCGCAGGGTTCCGTCCAAGTCATCACCGATCTGGTTTCCATAGCCTACGGCTATGACCCCTTCATCCGTACGGCTGGCGGCCCGGAGCCGTGACCTCGGATGCGATCAATCTCACACCGCGAACCCACACGAAACGTGTTCTGGCGATAGCCGTACGCTATGAAGACCATGCAGCTCCAGCAGCTCGCCTACTTCGTCGCCGTGGCGGAGACGAGGCACTTCACCCAGGCCGCCGAACGGATGCGCGTCGCGCAGCCGTCGCTGAGCAAACAGATCAAGGCGCTGGAGGCCGAGCTGGGCGCGCCGCTGCTGTCCAGGGCGCGGGGCAACGTCACCCTGACCGCCGCCGGCGAGGCACTGCTGCCGCTGGCCAGGCGCATGCTGGCGGACGCCGACAGCGCCCGCCAGGAGGTGGCCGAGCTGGCGGGCCTGCGCCGCGGCAGGGTACGGCTGGGCGCCACCCCCTCACTCTGCGCGGGACTGCTGGCCGACGCGCTGGCCCGCTTCCACCGCGACTACCCGGGCATCGAGCTGCTGGTCGAGGAGGGCGGCTCGCGGGATCTGGTCCGCGTCCTGGCCCGTGGGCAGCTCGACCTCGCGTTGCTCATCATGCCGCTGCAGAGCGACGACCCCTCCCTGGTCACCGAGGAGATACTGCGCGAGAACCTGGTCGTCGTCTCCCCCTCGCACGAGCGCCCGCACCGCGCCCACCTGCGCATCGAGGACCTGCGCGGCCGGCCCATGGTGATGTTCAGGCACGGCTACGACCTGCGCGAGGCGACGCTGAGCGCCTGCCGCCAGGCCGGGTTCGAGCCGCGTTTCGCGGTCGAGGGCGGTGAGATGGACGCCGTGCTGCGATTCGTCGAGGCGGGGCTGGGCGTGGCCGTGGTGCCGTCGATGGTGCTCGACGGGCGCCCGGGGCTGACCGGCACCCCGCTCGCCCCTCCCGGCTTGCGGCGCACCGTGGCGCTGGCCCACCGCAAGGACGTCGAACCTACCCGCGCGGCCCAGGCGTTCCGCGCCACCCTGCTGTTCTTCCTGGCCGAGGCGGCCCATGAGGGCACCCTTCCCCAGGGCGTCGAGCTCATCGCTGGTGCACAATAGGATCCGTCGCCCTGCCACCCGCGATCAATGCCAGAATTGTCCAAGAACCCTTCTCCCCCGAAGAGGCGTGTGTGACGGCGACGCTTTCGGTGACACTGACGCTGCTCCTCATCGAGGACGACGCAGGCGACGCTTTTCTGGTCGAAGAACTCCTCAAGCAAGCCGAGGCACCCCCGAAGATCATCTGGGCGCGCAGTCTCGCCGAGGCGCGTACCCGGCTCACCGATGAAGTGCAGTGCGTCCTCGTCGACCTGTCCCTGCCCGACGCCCACGGCCTCGAAGCCCTCGAACAGGTCCTGGAGCTGGCACCCCCGCACGCCGCCGTCCTGGTGCTCACCGGACTGCGCGACGTCCAGGTGGGCGTCGACGCGGTCCAGGCCGGCGCCCAGGACTACCTCGTCAAGCAGGACGTCGACGCGCGACTGCTGGCCAGGTCCGTCCGGTACGCCATGGAGCGCAAGCGGGCCGACCTGGCCCAGCGCCGCCTGGTCGAGGCCGACCTGCTGGCCCAGGAGAACTCCCGCCTGGAACACGGCCTGCTGCCCACCCCCCTGCTGCACACCCGCGCGCTCGACCACGTCACCCGCTACCTGCCGGGCCGCGAGCGCACCCTGCTGGCCGGCGACTTCTACGACACCGTGGAGACGCCCGACGGGTCGGTGCACATCGTGGTCGGCGACGTCTGCGGGCACGGCCCCGACGAGGCGGCGCTGGGCGTGGCCCTGCGCATCGCCTGGCGCACCCTGGTGCTGTCCGGCCAGTCCGGCGACCGGCTGCTGCGTACGCTGGACAAACTGCTGCGCCTGGAACGCAACGCCCCGGAGATCTTCACCACGCTCTGCACCGTGACCATCGCCCCCGACCTGCGCAGCGCCGCCATGCAGGTGGTCGGCCACCCGCCGCCGGTGCTGGTCCGCGGCGGCGTCGCCGACCTGGTGCCGAACGCGCCCTCGGGCCCGCCCCTGGGCATCTTCCCCGACGTCGAGTGGACCGTTCTGGACGTGCCGCTGGGCGACGACTGGTCGATGATGCTGTACACCGACGGCCTGATCGAGGCCACCGTCGGCGGCGCCGAACTGCTCGGCACCGACGGCCTGCTCAGCGTGGTCCGCGCGCACGGCTCGATCGACCTCGACCGGCTGATCAGCCACGTCGACTCGCTCACCGACGACCTGGCGGTCGTCCTGGTGAGCAGGAGGAGGGCACCATGAATCTGCGCCCGTTGCCGCCGCCCAGGGAACCGAGCGGGATCGGCAGGCTGCCCGTCGGCCGGTGGTTCCTGTTCGGCGGCGGGGTCATCGCCGTGACCTTCGTCGTCGCCGCCGTGATCGCCTGGATGATGATCTCCGCCTCGATGGAGCTGCAGCCGCGCCCCGAGGTCCAGGCCCAGCTCGAACGGCTCAACATCGCGCTGATCGGGCTCTTCGTCGTGGTGATCCTGGGCGGGGCCGCGCTGGCGCTGATCGTCCGCTTCACCGTCCTACGGCCCATCGAGCAGCTCGCCGAGCAGGTGCGCGCGGTCGCCGCCGGGGACTTCGACCGCAAACTGTACGTCGACCGGCCGGCCGAGCTGGCGGAGCTGTCCAGCCACGTCGACTCCATGCGGCGGCGCATCGTCACCGCCTGGCGCACCGCCGAGGAGCAGAGTGAGGAGCTGCGCAGGTCCAACGGGGATCTGGAGCAGTTCGCCTACGTGGCCAGCCATGACCTGCAGGAGCCGCTGCGCAAGGTGGCCAGCTTCACCCAGATACTGGAGCAGCGGTACGGCGACCAGCTCGACGACCGCGCCAAGCAGTACATCGCCTACGCCGTCGACGGCGCCAAGCGCATGCAGCTGCTGATCAACGACCTGCTCGACTTCTCCAGGGTCGGCCGGGTGGGCGGGGAACGGGTGCCGACCGCCTCCGGCGACGCGCTGCAGGCCGCGCTGGACAACCTCTCCGCCCCGATCGCCGACTCCGAGGCGCAAATCATCTGGGACGATCTGCCCGAGGTGGTCGGCAACCGGGTGCTGCTGACCCAGCTCTTCCAGAACCTGGTCGGCAACGCGCTGAAGTTCCGCTCCGAGCTGCCGCCCAGGATCGAGATCGGCGCGCGGCGGGTGAGCGGCGACCTGTGGGAGTTCCATTGCTCGGACAACGGGATCGGCGTCGAGGCGAAGTACGCCGACCGCATCTTCCTGATCTTCCAGCGGCTGCATCCCCGGGACGTCTATCCGGGCACGGGCATCGGCCTGGCCCTGTGCAGGAAGATCGTGGAGTACCACGGGGGCACCATGTGGCTCGACGACTCCGCGGAGCAGGGCACGACCTTCCGCTGGACCCTGCCCGCGACGGGAGAGACCGATGAATGACCTGCGGCCGATAGAGGTGCTGCTGGTGGAGGACGACCAGGCCGACATCGTCCTCACCCAGGAGGCCTTCGAGCTGAACAAGCTGCGCAACCGGCTGCACGTCGTCAACGACGGCGAGCAGGCGATGGCGTTCCTGCGGCAGGAGGGCGGCTACGCCGGGGTGCCGCGGCCCGACCTGGTGCTGCTGGACCTCAACCTGCCCAGGATGGACGGGATGGAGGTGCTCAGCGAGGTCAAGGCCGACCCCGGCCTCAGGTCGATCCCGGTGGTCGTGCTGACCACCTCCGAGGCCGAGGAGGACATCCTGCGCAGCTATCACCTGCACGCCAACGCCTACGTCACCAAGCCGGTCGACCTGACGCAGTTCATCAAGATCGTGCAGAAGATCGACGACTTCTTCGTGACCGTGGTGAAGCTCCCGACGGGCGCGTAGTCAGCGCGGGGTCAGCAGCCAGTGCCAGTCGTCGGGGCCGTCGGAGGCGACGTTCGGCGAGAGCCGGGTGCTGCGCTCGCCGTCCACGCTCACCAGCACCAGGCCGTTGCGGAACTCGTCGTCGCACACGTCGGCGCAGCCGAGCGCGATGAGGTTGTCGTCGGCCCAGGCGAGCAGCTGCAGCACCCGCTGGTTGCCCGCGACGTCCGGCGGTACATCGCCTGCCGGACGTACGCCTCGGGCGCGTCGATCGTGCTCCAGCGGGTGACCGCCTTGCTCAGCGCCGTCTGCACCAGGTCTTCGGCGGCGTGCTGGTCGCCTCCGGTGAGCAGGTATCCGAGCCGCATGAGCGCCAGGGACCGAGCCGAGACGAACTCGCGGAATCGCCGCTCTTGTTCGGCGTCCACTCCACCTCCAGGAATCGTTGACGTCCTTGAGACGCGGGGAGGGGGTGGTGGCTATGCGTGCCGTACCACAGGAGGAATATGGACATATGCGGATATTTCACAGAAGGGGCAGGCTGGGGGTGACAACAATCACACACCCGGGTGGAAATACTCGGTGACCCTTCTCACACCCGGCAGGGTTGATCGGCGTAACGTATCTCCACCGATAGGCGCGTGAGACGTCCACGGCGGGTAGTTGAACTCGACCGCACGCGCGACACAAATGAACCCGGACCCCACGGCGAGCAGGGTCCGCGGGAGGTGGAGAGGTCCGCGATGACCCAGACGACGCCTGAGAACCAGGTCAGGAGACAACGCGCGCAGATCAAGGTGCGCACGCTCCGTACGGACAGTTGGTGGCTTGCCCCCCTGCTGACGTTCCTGGGGCTCAGCTCATTCCTTGTTTACGGTTTTTGGGCGATCTTCGACGGATCCTACTTCGTCGATCCGTACATCGCCCCGTTCTCGTCGCCCTGTCTGGCGACGTCCTGCACCGAGGGAGCGCGCTTCCTCGGCCTCACCCCGTTCGGCGACTGGTACACCCTGCCGCCCGGCCTGCTGATCCTCGGCCTGCCCGGCGGCTTCCGGCTGACCTGCTACTACTACCGCAAGTCCTACTACCGGGCGTTCTGGCTGTCGCCGTCCGCGTGCGCGGTCCAGGAACCGCACGGGAAGTACACCGGCGAGACCCGCTTCCCGCTGATCTTCCAGAACATCCACCGCTACTTCTTCTACCTCGCGCTGGTGATCGGTGGCGTCCTCACCTACGACGCGATCCTGGCCCTCATCCACAAGCCACTCGGTGTCGGCACCTGGCTCCTGATCCTCAACGCCGTCCTGATCTTCGCCTACACGCTGGGCTGCCACTCCTGCCGGCACATCACCGCGGGACGGCTCAACCACTTCTCCCGGCACCCCGTGCGCTACAAGGCCTGGACCATCGTCTCCAAGCTCAACGCCAAGCACCAGCAACTCGCCTGGGCGTCGATGTTCTCGGTGATGGGCGCGGACCTCTATGTCCGCCTGGTCGCCAAGGGCATCATCCTCTTCCCGTACGCATAAGGATCTTCAGTGGAAATCGAGCGTCACGAGTACGACGTCGTCGTCATCGGCGCCGGCGGGGCCGGGCTGCGGGCGGCGATCGAGGCTCGCCAGCAGGGTAAGCGCACCGCCATCGTCTGCAAGTCGCTGTTCGGCAAGGCCCACACGGTCATGGCCGAAGGCGGCGCCGCCGCCGCGATGGGCAACGTCAACAGCGACGACAACTGGATGGTGCACTTCCGTGACACCATGCGCGGCGGCAAGTTCCTGAACAACTGGCGGATGGCCGAGCTGCACGCCAAGGAGGCCCCCGACCGGGTCTGGGAGCTGGAGGCCTGGGGCGCGCTGTTCGACCGCACCAAGGACGGCAAGATCAGCCAGCGCAACTTCGGCGGCCACGAGTACCCCCGGCTCGCCCATGTCGGCGACCGCACCGGCCTGGAGCTCATCCGCACCCTCCAGCAGCGCGTCGTCGCCCTGCAGCAGGAGGACTACGAGACGCACGGCGACTACGAGGCCTTCATCAAGGTCTTCGCTGAGTGCACCGTCACCCGCCTGCTCAAGGACGGGCCCGCCATCTCCGGCGCGTTCGGCTACTGGCGGGAGACCGGCAACCTCGTCCTGTTCGACGCCCCGGCCGTGGTGCTGGCCACCGGCGGCATCGGCAAGTCCTACGTGGTCACCTCCAACTCCTGGGAGTACACCGGAGACGGCCACGCGCTGGCCCTGCTGGCCGGCGCGAACCTGATCAACATGGAGTTCATCCAGTTCCACCCCACCGGGATGGTCTGGCCGCCCTCCGTGCGCGGCATCCTCGTCACCGAGTCCGTCCGCGGCGACGGCGGCGTGCTGCGCAACTCCGAGGGCAAGCGCTTCATGTTCGACTACATCCCCGAGGTGTTCAAGGACAAGTACGCCACCACCGAGGAGGAGGGCGACCGCTGGTACACCGACCAGGCCAACAACCGCCGTCCCCCGGAGCTGCTGCCGCGCGACGAGGTGGCCCGCGCGATCAACGCCGAGGTGAAGGCGGGCCGGGGATCGCCGCAGGGCGGCGTCTTCCTCGACGTCTCCACCCGCCTGCCCGCCGCCGAGATCGTCAGGCGACTGCCGTCGATGCACCACCAGTTCAAGGAACTGGCCGACGTCGACATCACCAGCGAGCCCATGCAGGTGGGCCCGACCTGCCACTACATCATGGGCGGCGTCGAGGTGGACGCCGACACCGGGGCCGCGGCCGTACCCGGGCTGTTCGCCGCCGGCGAGGTGTCCGGCGGCATGCACGGCTCCAACCGGCTCGGCGGCAACTCCCTGTCCGACCTGCTGGTCTTCGGCCGCAGGGCCGGAGCGGGCGCCGCCACCTACATCGACGGCCTCAGCGCCCGCCCGAAGGTCTCCCAGGACGCGATCGACAGCGCCAAGGAGGAGGCGCTGGCCCCGCTGGAGCGCAGCGGCGAGAACCCCTACGAGGTGCACCACGAACTGCAGCGCACCATGAACGAGCTGGTCGGCATCATCCGCAAGGCGGAGGAGGTCGGCGAGGCCCTGGAGGTCGTGGAGAAGCTCAAGGAGCGGGTGCAGCGGGTCGGCGCGGCCGGCAGCCGCATCTACAACCCCGGCTGGCACCTCGCCCTCGACCTGCGCAACATGCTGCTGGTCTCGGAGTGCGTGGCCAGGGCGGCGCTGCTGCGCCAGGAGAGCCGTGGCGGGCACACCCGCGACGACTACCCGGCCATGTCCCCCGAGTGGCGGCGCAAGCTGCTCGTCTGCGCGACCTCGGACGGCACGTCGATCAGCGTCGAGGAGAAGACTCAGCCCTCGATGCGCGACGACCTCATCTCCCTGTTCGACAGGGACGAGCTGAAGAAGTACCTCACCGACGAAGAGATGGCCGAGTTCGACGGGATCCAGTCATGAGTTACAAGGCGAAGTTCAAGGTCTGGCGCGGAGAGGGCGGCGAGGGCAAGCTCGAGGACTTCACCGTCGAGGTGAACGAGGGCGAGGTCGTCCTCGACATCATCCACAGGCTCCAGGCCACCCAGACACCCGACCTGGCCGTACGGTGGAACTGCAAGGCCGGCAAGTGCGGGTCGTGCTCCATGGAGATCAACGGCAAGCCAAGCCTGGGCTGTATGACCCGGATGTCCACCTTCACCGAGGACGAGACGATCACCGTCACGCCCATGCGCACCTTCCCGGTGATCAAGGACCTGGTGTGCGACGTGTCGTTCAACTACCAGAAGGCCCGGGAGATCCCCTCCTTCACGCCGCCCGCCGACGTGAAGCCGGGCGAGTACCGGATGAAGCAGGTCGACGTCGAGCGGTCCCAGGAGTTCCGCAAGTGCATCGAGTGCTTCATGTGCAACAACGTCTGTCACGTGATCCGCGACCACGAGGAGAACAAGCCCGCGTTCGCCGGGCCGCGCTTCCTCATGCGGATCGCCGAGCTGGACATGCACCCCTATGACGTGGCCGACCGCCAGGAGGCCGCGCAGAAGGAGCACGGGCTGGGCTACTGCAACATCACCAAGTGCTGCACCGAGGTCTGCCCCGAGCACATCAAGATCACTGACAACGCGCTGATCCCGATGAAGGAACGCGTCGTCGACCGCAAGTACGACCCGCTGGTCTGGCTCGGCAACAAGATCCTCCGCCGCCCGAACCGCTGATCCCCTCCCCCGAGAGGCCGGTCCCCCCACGACCGGCCTCTCGGGGGCTCATCCCTGCCCCCTACGCCTAGGACCGAGATTCCGCACTTCTCACCTTCGCTTCTCGCAGCCCTCCGGAGGGGTGGGCCTCGCCGTGGTCCAGCCGGACTCCGGAGCCGTGGCGGTGAAGGTCATGGGGTCGCCCTTGTCGGCCCAGACAGCCGTACGGGCCGCGTAGGAGACGTCGGCGAGCGTCTTGCCCGTGCCAGGATCGAGGAGCGTTCTGGAATAGACCTGCAGCTCCTTTCCCTTCTTGCTGTCGTAGACCAGCGCGTGCCGGGCGACGCCGAAGTCAACGGACAGGGCCGGCCTGCCCAGCGGATCCGTCACGGTGCCCACGACCTTGGTGCTCGGCACTCCGGCCAGGAGACGGATGAGCGCGGCGCGCTGGTCGGGGCGGAGCGGCAGGTCCAGGAGGTTCGCAGTGACGGGCAGGAACTTCTCGAAGGGCTCCTTGAAGCCGCGCTTGTACCAGGCCTTGTGGTACGCGCGGAGCTTCTCCCTCAGCCCATCCTGATCGGTGGGGAACGCCGCCAGGTCGGCCATGGTCAATGTGCCGACCGTGCGATCGGGCAGCACGCCCCCCGCAGCGGCGTCCTGTCGGTAGATGCACTTCCCCAGCTTGTCGGTAACCGACACGGAAGGGCAGCGCTCACCGTCCTCGCACAGGAGCTTGATTCGGCGCGGACTCCCGGCGGCCCGCCAGGCGCGCTCGTCCGCAGCCGTGGCCGGGCGGGCGATGGGTTCGGACCAGAACACCATGAGCATCGGATCGGCGGGGTCGCGCGACTGCCAAGTCTCCAGGCGGGTGGACGCCAGATAGGTGAGGCCATCGGCCTTCTGGTAATTGCCGGGGATCGACACCTGCCGCCAGTAGACGCCGCTCTCCTCGGGCAACCTCTCGATCCTGTCGGCCAGGTCGAACAGTGCCTGGTTGGCCCTCGGCGCGACCGCGACCGGCGCCGGCGTCAGGTACGCCACCAGCGAGAACACCAGCGTCACGATCGCCGCCGTGACCACCACGGCGGTCGCCGCAGCCCAGGTCCAAGCGCGCCGCCGCACCGGACGGACCGGCGGACCGGTCAGACGGGCACGGGCCCGGGCGACGACCTCGGGCGACGGGGGCCGCGCGTCGGGCAGGGCGCGGGCCAGCAGGTCCAGCTCATCCATGGGAGTCCTCCTTCAGCGGGTTGACGTCGCCGAGTGCCTGGCGCAACTGCCTGCGCGCCCGGCTCAGCCGGGATCCGACGGTGCCGGCGGGAATGCCGAGGGCCTCGCCCACCTCGGCATGGCTGAGCCCGCCCAGCGCGACCAGCAGCACCACATCCCGGTCGCGCCGCTTCAGCCCGGCCAGCGCCCCCGCCAGCGGGCCGGTGAAGCGCGCCGCCGTCACCCGGTCGAGCACCTCGTCCTCGTGGCCGCCGCCGTCGCGCTCGGCCGTCCGGCTGATCGCCTTCCACCGCCTGATCTCGGCGCGCCGGTGCCGGGCGACGAGATTGGTGGCGATGCCGTACAACCAGGGCCGCACCGCGCCGACCGCCGGGTCGTAGTGGCCCTGTAAGGCCGCCACGAAGACCTCTGCGGCCAGGTCGTCGGCCACGTCCTCGGGCAACCGCCGCGCGATGTAGCGGTGGATCTCGGCGAAATGCGCGTCGAAGAGGTCGGGCGGTAAGCGCAGCCCCACCCCGTCACGCGTGTTGTGCACTGTCACGCCCGTTCTTGCCCGTTCGGCGGAAATGCTTTCACGCCCCACGGCTCTTCTCAGAGGACCCGCTGGCACTTCCCTGGGTCAGCCCCACCGACTACGGGAAGGCGATGACGGCGTATCGCTCGTCCTGGATCGGGCGGCCCCACAGGCTGGGATCGGTAAGCGGCTCGACTCGCGAGTCTGCGGCGAGTGGCCGCAGTGCGCGCAGGAGCCGCTCGGCCCTGACTCCCCCCATCCACGGCAGCGACTCGGACTTCACGTCATACGCCTGGTCGCCGGACTCACCGTCGGCGGCTGCCCAGCGTCCCTCGATGAGCACCAGGCGCCCGCCCGGGCGCAGCAAGCCGACCCAGCGGCGCAAGGCTTGCTCGGGATCGGGCAAGGTCCACAGCAGGTGGCGGGAGAGGATCACATCGAAGGAGGGCCCCACCTCCGCCGGGGGACTGCTCGCGTCACCCACCATCATCGCGACGTCGAACCCGGCCGTGGCGAGCTTGCGCTGGGCCTGCTCGACCATACGCGGCGACAGATCCACCCCCACCGGCCGGTGTCCCTGCTCGGCGAGCAGCAGCGACAAGGAACCGGTGCCGCAGCCCAGGTCCAAGACATCGGCCGAAGCGCGCGGCATCCACGATCGCAGCCGGTCCGCCCACGCGGCCCTGACGCCGGGATCGCGAAGCCCGTGGTCGGCCTCCTCGTCGAAGGAAGCTGCGGCGGCATCCCAGAAGGATGAGATCGAGGTGGCATTCACTTCTGTCATCGACGGATGATGTCAGGCGCCACCGACAGACCCATCAGATCCGATCGGCAAACGGTGTACGTGAGCAGAACCACGAGGCCGGGCGAGCATCGTGAGTCACTTGCGGCGGCCCCAGCGGCGGCGTTTGCCGGGGGGCTCGTCGGCTGGGGGCTGATCCGGCAGCGGGTAGGTCATCGTGGTGTCGGGGGCGGCGGGCTCCTCGGGGGCACCGTGGCGCGGAGCCGGCCTGAAGAGGTCATCCACTCCGGCACCGCCATCGCGCCTGTCGGGAGCTGCCTGACTGTTCTCAGCGATGCCCGAGGCCGAACCGACCTCGACATCGTGCCCTGCCCAGGAACCCTCGCCGGCTCGCGAGTCCGCACCGGACCCGCCGAAGTCCGTGCTGGACCCGCTGGACCCGCCGAAGTCCGTGCTGGACCCGGCAGCGCCCGGCGGGGACGATGTGGCCATGCCAGGCGCGGGAATGCCTCCCAGGGAGTCATAGTCGTACTGCCAAGGTTCAGCGTCGCCGTGTTCGCCGGGGAGGGAGGCGTGGCGCTCGCCAGGGTCCCTGCTGGTGTGCGAGTCCGTGAAGGGCGCGGTGCCGCCGGGCGGCATGTCGCCGAGAGCGTCCGCAGGCGGCTTCAGCGGCTCGAAGAGGGAGCGAACACGCTCTCCATCCTCCGCCTGACCTGAGGACTCGGACCGCATGCCGCTCGACAGGCCCTGCGTGGCTACTCCCGGGTAGCTACCCCGACTCTCCGGCTCTCCGAAACCACCCTGCGCCCCGGCTGTGCCCGGCTCTCCGAATCCACCCTGCGCCGCGGCTGTCCCCGGCTCTCCGGGACCGTCCGGCTGGCCCATGGCCTCGTGGGTCAGACCGCCCTCATGACCGACCGCGCCGGGCTGCCCTGCGCCGCCCTCCTGAGCAACGCCGCCTTCCGGGCCGAAGGTCTCCGGCTGTCCCGGCACACCCTGCTGACCGTAGGGGTCCTGGAGGTGCATGTCCTGGGTGTAAGGGGCGTGGCCGTACACGGTCGGGTCCTGGGGATGGCCGTACGCGTTCGGGTCGGCGATGAACGGCTGCTGGTAGACCGGGGCGTACTGGGCCGGACCACCGGGGTAGGTCTGGACGGGGACGAAGCTGATGATCGGCGCGTAGGCCGGGATCGGGCCTGCGAAGCCGGGGCCGGCCGGGTAGCCGTAGGGCTCGGTGGGCTCGGCTCGGTGGCGGCCGGGGGGCTGTGGGCCCGCCTTGCGTACCGCTGCCGCGTGGGCCATCCGGCGGAGCCGTCCCTCGAAGATCAATACCGCGAACAGCGCCAGCAGGACCAGCACCAGGGCCGGGATGCCGAGCTTGCGGCTCAGCGTGACCTGGTCGTACTCGGGAGCCGCGTTGCGTACCTCCAGCGGCACCGAGTCCGGCCCTTGCGACGTCGGGGGCTGGTCACTCGGCACGATCTGCCCCGGGGGCGTGCCGGTGTCCACGGACGGCAGTGTGAACGACGGCGTCTCGACCGGGTCGTCCTCCTCGGAGGGAGTCACCGGAGGCTGGACGTTCGTCGTCGGGAGCGGCGGGGGATCCTGCTGCTCGGGCGTGGGGTTGGTGGTCTGCGTGGGGGTCGGCTTCTTGGTGGTCTGCTCCGGCGTCGACGAGGGCGTCACCGTCGTCGTCACCGTGGTGACGGGGTCCTCCGGCGTCGGCGTCGGCAACGACGTGGTGATGGTGATCGTGGTGACCGGATCTTCGGGGGTCATGCAGACGTCGACGTCGCACGGCTCGACCGGGTCGAGGACAGCCGCCGAGGCGTTCGCGCTCGCCCCCACTAAGGGGGCGACCGCGAGAAGCACCACGCCACTGAGTCCGAGGGAGAGGAGTACGGCGGACACGGCCGTCGCTCGCCTGGCTGCCACCGCTGCCCTCCGCGAATCCCCGGGACCTTGGTCAAGAGAATACTAGGCGGGTAAATGTAACAGCAAAGTCCGTTTTACAACATCGGTTGAGATGCGTCCTGGATCTGTCGGCGCTTCCTCCTGACCACCAGCCAGAGCCCCGCCAGCAACACCCCGATGCCGCCCGCCGCGAGCGGCAACCCCTGGGGACCGCTCACCAGATCCACCCGCTCCGCCGCCTCCACCTGCCGCTTCCCCACCGCGACCTCCCGCGCGAGCGGCACGCTCACAGCCTCCCCGGCCCCAGCCTGACCCGGTACGGCATCAGGCAACCGCGCCCCTGGAGCGCTCCACTGCCCCACGGCCAGCCCCGATCCGGCCGGCCTCACAGCACCCCCCGGCTTGGCACTCCCCAAAACTCCTGGGGTGACACTCCCCAAACTCCCTGGGGTGACACTCCCTGGACTCCTCGGCGCAGTACTCGCCGAAGCCCCCGGAACAACGCCCGGAGCCCTCGGCGTCACACCACCCAGAACCCCCGGAACCCTTGGAGTGACACTCCCCAAGCTCCCTGGGGTGACACTCCCCGGACTCCTCGGCGTGGTACTCCCCGAAGCCCCCGGAACAACGCCCACCGGAGCCCTTGGCGTCACACCACCCAGAACCCCCGGAGCCCTCGGCGTGACACCACCCAACACCCCCGGGCTCGTGGCCGCGGTGCCCCCCGGGGCCGTGCCCACCAAGGCCCTCGGATCCACGCTCAGCGGGGCTTTCGGGTTCGTGTTCCCCGAGCTCGCTCTCCCCTGCGCCTGCCCCCGGGTCGTGCCCTGCCTGCCGTACCGAGGAGTGTCCCACCGGCGATGCTTCACCAGCTCACCCTCAGCGCTCCTGGACGGCTTACCGATGTTGCCGAACGGAACCACACCATCCCATGGTATGCCGCTCCCCAGAGCCCCGAACCCGCCCGCCACAACCTGCTCATGTACGGACTTCTCCGGCGAAACACCCTGCGCGGGCTCCTCGTAGGACGGCATCTGCGCGTACCAGTCCGACGGCGAGCCCTCAGCCAGCGCGGTCCACCCTCCCGAGCCGACCTCTCCCGGAAGACCCTGCGCGTGCCCTACCAAAGCGTTCTGCGGGTGTCCTTCCGGGGCAGTCTGCCCGTAGCCTCCAGGGAACTCCTGCCCCTGACCTCCCGGGACAGCCTGCGCCTGCCCCTCCGGGATGGCATGCGCGTGCCCTGCCAAAGCGTTCTGCGAGTACCCTTCCGGAGCGGTCTGCCCGTAGCCTCCGGGGAACTCCTGCCCCTGACCTTCCGGAAGAGGCTGTGCGTGACCTTCTGAGAACTCCTGCGCCTGACCTTCCGGGACGGCCTGCGCGTGCTCCTCTGGGATGGCCTGCGCGTGACCTTCCGGGAGAGGCTGTACCTGATGTGGTGGCGGGCGCTCCGCCCCGAGGTCGGCCTCCACAGGAGTCCTGGCCAGCCTGCTGAGCACTTGCGGCCCGTTCGGCCCCTCCACCCGAGCGACGGCGGCCAGCACGACCTCCTTCACCCCGGCGGGCACGACGAGCTGCACATCAGCGGCCCGCTGCCCGGCCACCCCCCTCAGCTCGCAGGTCTGCGTACCCAACGCCTGAGCCCCACCGGAACCCGAGGAAGCACCCGACGCCGGAACGGCCGAGGGCAACGTGGCGGACGATGAGACCGCGGCAGGCCGGAAGCCCGGATGCGCGTCATCCGTGGGCGGGACGCCAGAAGACCTAGGACCAACCGAACGCGGCTCGTCCACAGCGGCATCGCCCAAACCCCGCGGGTTCCGAGCGGCATCGCCCAAACCCTCCGGACGCGGCACGGCGCGTGAACTCGGCAACTGATCCCCACAGGAGAGCCTCGACAGGGCCTCCGGCGGATTGGCCGCCACCGCGAGACTGCCGTCCGAGGCTCCCTCCAGGAGCACGCGGAACCGCAGGACATCCCCTGTCCGGACCCATGCCCCGAAGTTCGGATCGTCATAGATCCGCTCCAGCAGCAGCCCGAACTCCACCACCCGAGACTCCGCCACCCCGGCCGCCGCGGACGTGGCGGCCACGGCCAACGCGCCCGCCCCCACCGCCGACGCGATCCGGGCCCGGTGCCACCAATCGGCCATTGCGCTATCCCCCCGATTACGAACGCCCATAATCACGCTCAGTAATCGTTATGTCACGCCCTGACGCCCCTTAACCCTCTCTCAGCAGATTCTCCACCGCCCGAACCACGGGAAGATCCGCCTCCAGCCACGCGACGTCGTACAGCGACTCGCTGCCGAGCCACCGCAGCGCCAGATGCTCCTTGGCCTCCGGCACCCCGGACACGATCCGCGCCAGCCACACCCTGAGCACGTAGTCGCCGTTCAGCGGCCAGTCGCCGCCGACCCGGGCTCCGGGCGCGACCAGGACGCCGAGTTCCTCCTCGCACTCGCGGACGAGCGCGTCGAGGTCGTTCTCGCCGGGATCGACCTTGCCTCCGGGGAGCTCCCACCCGCCGGCGAGCGCGGCCGGTTCGGCCCGCTGCGCCGCGAGTACCCTGCCGTCCGAGACGATCGCCGCCCCTACCACCACCACTGTCATAGCGAAGAATTCTGCTGCTTCTTGAGCTGGTCCTGCACACCTGGATTCTGCAGGGGCCGGGTGAAGCCCACGATGCTGTCGCGGCTCCGGTAGCTGGTGACCTTGATCGGCCCGCACAGCCGGCACCTGGCCTCGACCATCTTGCCCTTGGACACCACCATGCCGACGTGCCCTGGCGCGTTCGGGCCGGTGCCGGGTCCGGCGTTGAAGAACACCAGGTCACCGGGCTGCTCCTGCCCGTCGGGGATCTTCACCCCGAACGGCCACTGCTGGAAGGTGGTGCGCGGGATCGACAGCCCGGCGCTCCGGTAGGCCATGTAGATGATCCCCGAGCAGTCGTAGGCGTCGGGCCCGGTGCCGCCCCACAGGTACGGCTTGCCGCGCTGGGCGAGCGCGTAGGTCAGGATCTTGGCCACCACCGTGTCCGGGGCCGCCTCCAGGAACGGCTCGTCGCAGGCGGGGTCGGCCTGCGGCGGGATCTTGACCTCGCCGCTCTTGGCGTACCGCTTGGCGATCTCCTCGACCTGGTCGACGTACCACCAGGCCCGGTTGTAGACGAACAGCGCGCGCCGTACGTTCTCCGGCGCCCCGTTTCGCTTCAGCATCCTGGCCGCGCCGAGGATCGCGTCGGCGGGGTTGTACACGTCGGCCCAGCCGTCGCCGTCGCCGTCGGAGGCGTAGCCGTTGAACTTCGACGGGATCGGGATGCGCGCCTTGCCGCCCCAGGTGCTGATCAGGAACTGCATGGGCCCGGCGGCGCCCGCGTAGTTGGTGCCGCTCTGCACGCCGGGCAGCGTGGAACGGCCGTGGTCGGTCTCGCGCTTGCCGACGCCGGCCAGGATGTTCCACTGCACGCCGATCTTCTTGCCGTGCTTCTTGTACAGCGCCAGGTACTCGGCCGGGATGTCCGAGGCGGCGCTGTCGGAGGCCGCCTCCGACTCCTGGGTGACCTCCTCGCAGTCCGGCATGAGGCCGTCCTGTCCCAGGAAGCTGGGGAAGGAGCTCATCAGCATCGGGGAGAGGATCAGTGTCACGAGCACCAGTCCGGCGAGTGCGACCACCAGGACGATGCGCGCACGGGAGGAGATGTTCACCCTTGGGCGTCTCCGTCCTGACCTTCGTCCGCGGGCTGCAGGTCGAAGACGCGCCAGTCGGCGCCCACCGGCGTCAGCGTCACGGCGTACTCGTCGGCCTTCTGGCTGGTGCCGCTCTTGGCGGTGACCTGCCGGGTGCCGGTCACCACGAAGACGACGGAGCTCTTGCCGACCTGCCTGATCTCCTTCATCTTCGCCGACCCCAGCGAGACCACCTGGTCGGCGCGGTTGGCCTCCACGATGCCGGGCGAGGTGATCGTCCTGGTGAGCACCTCGGCCAGGTCGCCGGTGGTGAACGCCATCAGCCGGGCGGCGTAGGCGGCGGGGTCCTCCGCGTGGCTGAAGGTGCCGTACGCGGCGACGAACCGCTCGGCCAGGTCCGCCGAAGCGGCCAGCTCCTGCTTCGACATCGGCAGGTAGGAGTAGATGTCGAAGGGCGCGCCACTGGCCGTGGCGAGCGGCCTGCTGGGCTCGGCCGCCGCCGTCACCACCGCCTGCCCGGTACGGCCCGCGCCCTCCGCCTCCTCCTCGGGTTCGTCACCCCCCGGCCACATGGTCAGGTAGAGCCCGACCACGGCGAGCACCACCACGATGGCGGCGAAGGCCACCCTCCGCCTGTCACCGGACCGCACCATCTTCAATCCTTGTCAGAGCTGTTGGGTCGCAGCCAGAACGGCACCTGGGGCTCATCGCCCCCTCTGCCGTCCCCGTTCCGGCCGGGCAGCCACAGCGGCGGCGGCTCGGCCGAGCGCGCCTGGGGCACGTCGGCGTGCCGGGGCGCCGAGGCGCCACGCGACCCGGACCCCGACCCGGACGATCCTGACGACCTGGACGAGCCGGATCCGCCGCGCGACCCCGAGGAGCCGTTCCTGGACCCGGAGGAGCCGCCGAACAGCCCGCCGCCGGGGGATCCGCCGCCGCCGGAGCCGCGTGAGCGGGTGCCGCCGCCCGAGGCGCCGCTGCGCGGCCCGCTCGAACCGCCGCGCGACGCCCATCCGCCGCCGGACCTGCCGCCGAACCAGCCGGACGTGCGCGCGCCGCCCCCCGACCCGCCGGAGGTCCCGGCGGGGGCTGAGCCGCCCGCTGGGGAGCCGCCGGAGGCGCGGGGGCCGCTGCCGCTGAGGTTGAGCGGCGGCGCGGCTCCGGTGCGCTGGGCGGGCGCGGGCCTGGCCCCTGCCTTGCCGCCTTGCGTGTCGGTGTTCAGCGGCGCGGCCTGGACGGGCACCCGGGTGCCGGACGCCGTGCCGGTGGCGCCCTCCTCGCCCCTGGCCCTGCCCTGGGCGACGGCGGCGCCCGCACCGGCCGCGGCGCCCATGCTGGCGCCGACGGCAGCGGCCTGGATCAGCGGCTCGGCCTTGCGCATGCTCCAGCGCCCCACCCGGTAGGAGGCGATCGGCGGCAGCGCGCCGCCCGCGCGTTCCAGCATCGGCGAGGAGGCGGCCTCGCCCAGCATCCGGGTGGTGAGCGTGTGGCCGTTCATCGAGGAGAACAGGTGCTGGAAGGGGCGCCGGTAGAAGAACACGGCGATCGTGAGCAGCGCCATGAACAGGATCTGGGTGCCCCAGGGCATGGCGGTGGAGATGATCAGGGCGTAGCCGTACACCAGCAGGCCGAGGACGAGGGCGAGGACCGCCTGGCGGAGCAGCGTGCCGACCAGCATCTCCACCCAGCGCATCGCGATGATGCGCCCGCTGCCCGGATGGACGCCGATCAGCAGGAACACCGGCCCGAGGATCAGCAGCAGCAGGAAGGCGATCTTCAGCACCAGCAGCGTGACCGCCACCAGGAAGATGAGGAGGCCGGCGATCATCGCGGCCATCAGCGCGAGGAACGCCACGCCCAGCCGGTTGCTCCAGTCCCTGCCCTGGAAGACCGGGTAGATGGGGGTGCCCTTGAGGGTGTTGGCCATCTCGGTGTAGCCCGCCTGGGCCCCGGCCAGGTTCTGCGCGCCCGCCGCCATCTCGGCACGGTCGACCGCCTGCAGGTCGATCAGCTTGGACGCGTAGTCGCGGACCACGGGGGCGTTGGGGTCGGCGGTGCCGAACTGGCCCATCAGCCACGGCTTGCAGACCAGCGTGGACCAGAGCGCGTCGGAGTTCTGCGCGATGCCGGACACGCCGGGCTGGCCGTACCCGCCGGGCTTCGCCTCGCCCGGTGTGCCCTTGGTGGGCAGGCAGGAGGTGCCGCCCGCGCCCGGCAGGCCGGAGAAGGCGGAGTTGACGACCTCGCCGGTCTTGTCGGTGACCACCTTGCCGAGGCCGGTGAAGTCGCCGGGGCGGCTGAAGAACCACACCGCGACCGTGACCGCCAGCACCATCCAGATGACGCCTTCGGCGGTGGTCGTCGCCCGCTTGCGGATCAGGCCGTACCAGGCCAGCCAGATCGCGCCCAGGATGACCAGCGGGCGCAGGTACGGCCAGTACATGGCCGAGGCCAGGTTGCCGACGATGTCGTCGGTCACGTCCTTGATCGCCTGGAGTGGGCCCTCGGTCGTGGCGGCCTGGTAGGTGGTGATGGTGAGCTGGTCGACGGCCTTGGCCCAGTCGAAGATCATGTTGGCCCACGTGTTGCCGAGCACCGCGGCGAAGTCGCTGCAGCCCAGCTCGTTGGTGTGCCAGAACTGGCCGGCCATGCCGTACCGGCCGTAGTTGGTGATGGGCTGCTGCTGTGCGGCGGGGGGCGAGCCCTCGGGCTCGCCCTGCGGCTGGAGCATGCCGCTCATGCCGGTGCCGACGATCTGGGGGGCCAGCTCCCCCGACAGGTTGCAGATGGGAGCCGCCGCCGAGGCGCTGGGCGGCAGCACCAGTGGCAGGGCGAGGATGCCGATGAACATGGCCAGGGCCGCCGCCAGCCTCCTGGCTAGCCGGACCTTAGACCGACGTCCGTTCCGAGGGCCCTTCATGACCGCACCTCCTGCGCTCCTGCCACTCCCCCGCGCTTATGATCATGCCCGTTCTCGCCGGGTTTGTCGTGGGTCGGGTTCGTGTCGAGCCACCGGAGCAGCTCGTCGGAGATCAGGTCCACGCCGATACGGCCGGCCCTGCCGTCAAGATCACGGAAAATGCACTCGCCGTTGCCCAGAGACCGGAGTACGGCCTTGTGCTCCTCCGACGGATCCACGCCCAGCAAAGCCATGACGTGATCGACCTCCACGCGCTCGGTTGACCGGAAGGCGAAGACAGAGGACAGACAGTTGGTCACCTGCTCGTTCAGCAGGTCGCCGGCGTTCTGCGAGACGAGCACCAGCGCGGTGTTGCGGGAGCGGCCCATCCGGCTCACCTCGGGAACCAGCTTGGCCCCCTCGGGCGTCGAGGTGATCGCCCACGCCTCGTCCAGGAAGATCGCCTTCGGCGCGCGCCGGTCGAGGCCGTTCATCAGCCTGCGGGCGAACTGCGAGACCAGGTACAGCAGAGCCACCGAGAGCCGCTGCTCGTAGGAGTAGTCGTCGCGGCCCGTGGCGACGTCCGGCAGCGTCAGCCCGCCCAGGGTGAACACGGTCGTCCAGCCCTCGCTGTCGATCTGGTCGCCGCCGGACGGGTCGAAGCAGAGCGTGGCCAGGTGCATCTCCGACATCGAGCGCAGCACCGCGCCCAGGTTCTTCGAGGCGGCGTCGTCGGACTCCTCCAGGAAGTCCACCACCTTGCCCAGCGACGGGTCGGGCTGGTTGGACACCGCCGCGACCGCCTGGATCATCGCCGACTCGCGCTCCTCCGACATCCTCGGCAGGAGCAGCCGCAGCGTCTCGGTCGCCATCGTCTTCTTCGCCGCGATGTCGTCGCCGAACGAGAACGGGTCCAGCAGGCCCGGCGCCGCCGAGCCGAGCGGGATGATCCGCGCCTTGCGGTCCCGCTTCTGCAGCAACTGCACCAGCGACTCCGCGTCGCCCTTCGGGTCGATCACCGCGACCGTGACCCCGCGCAGCGCCATCTGGTAGATCATCAGCAGCGCCAGCGTGGTCTTGCCGCCGCCCGGCTCACCGGTGATCGCGATGGCCGTCGGCCGGTTGCGCGAGGCGGCCACCAGCGGGTCGAAGTGCACGATGCTGCGCGCCCTGCCGACCGTCTCGCCGATGTACGGCCCGAGCCAGCTCGTGCTCGCCTCCTCGATCCGGTCACCCAGATCGACCGTCGCCGTGGCCATGCCGCCCGCGATCGTGCGCAGCGGCTGGCGCTGGGCGTAGGCGTTGACCCGCACCTTCTCACCCGGCAGCGCCTCGCAGAACAGCGAGAACTGGTCGCCGGTGGAGTTGACGATGTCGATGCCGAGGTCCCGGTAGTGCTCGACCACCGCCTCCACCCGCTGGACGCAGATCTCCTCCGTCGGGGCCGAGACGATCAGGCGGTGCCAGCCGTACACGAAGGGCAGTCGTTCCTTCGTGATGCCGTGTTCCAGCATGCGGGCCGCGTCGATCTGCTCGGCCAGCGCGATCGGGGCCTCCGCGCCCGCCTCGCGGATGTGGATGTCCATGTCGCGGGCGTGCGCGAGCTTGCGCGCGACGTCCTTCGACGCCTTGACCGGCGGGATCAGCCGCATCCGCGACGAGATCTCCACCGGGAACGGGAGCTGGTCGGCGAAGTGCATCCACGGCTCGCCGTCCGGAAAGGCCATCAGGTCGGGGAAGCGGGCGAACGACAGGTGCGCCACGTAGGAGTCGCCGAGCGGCTGCACGATCCGCAGGTACGACCTGCCGTTGTGGATCTCGCCCTCGACCAGCGACTCGATCTCGCCCCGGCCCCAGCGCCGGCGCGGGCTGGCCGACGGCGGCGGGTCACCGAGCGCGCCCGAGGCCGCGTGCTGGAACAGCCAGGCGACCTGGGTGGAGGTGGCGTGCCTGGCGTACAGCGCGCTGGAGGCCAGCGCCCGGCCCAGCCGCTCGGCCTGCTCGGTCCACCTGGTGATCTCGCCGTCCGGCACGTGGTCGTCGTCGAGGCCCAGGGCCTTCTCGCTGCGCTGGTAGAAGCCGAAGAGCTGGGAGAGCACCCCGGAGCCGAGCTGGCGGCCGCGCGGGCCGAGCCGTACCCCGAGGTAGACCTCCTTCGACCAGAAGTCCTTGGCCCAGACGTGCCGGTACATCTCCTCCAGGTAGTCGCGCCAGCCCGGCCCCTCGTCGGAGGTGCCGTTCAGCGTCATCGCCCACTCGGCCGCCGGGTAGGTGCGGTGGGCGACCCTGAGGTGTACCTCGGCGTCCGGCATCCTGATCGCGGCCAGCGCGATCGTGATGTTGGTGGCCAGCGCCTCGCGCTCCTCCGGCGTGACGAACTCGTAGCTGACCGTGGGGAGCCGGAAGTAGGCCCACGCGGAGGTCTCGGTGAGCAGGATGCGGTCGTCGAAGTAGCGGACCGCCAGGCGTTGATGCCCGCGCGACGTCCTGCTCATGCCGCCACCCTCTTTCGTGCCCGTGGGGTCACTGGGCAAGCTCCTCCTCGCTCGGCCGTGCTGTCTGTCCCGACGCCCCTGCCGCGAAGCCCGCGACCACGACCCCGGCGAGCGCCAGGTAGGCCCGCCTGCCGGCGGGGCGCAGTTGCCCTGGCTCGACCAGGTCGCCGTTCGCGCCCGGCGCCAGGTCGTCCTCCCAGGGCACCCGGACGATGGCCCGGCACCTGCCGCGCGCCACCGCCTCGGCCTGCTCCACGTCGGACATGCTGCGCCGGCTCACGCCGTTGACCACCATCACCGCGCGCCTGCGCAGGTCCGCGCAGCCGTGCCCGTCGAGCCACTCGAAGGTCATCGCCACCGCGTCCGCGGCGTCGTCGCTGGCGGGGACGACGAGCACCAACTGGTCGGCGTACGGCAGGACCCGCGCGGCCAGGGCGGCCGCCGGGTCGATGACGGCGAGCTTGTAGTGCCGGTCGAGCAGGCGCATCGCCTGCCCGAGGCGGTGGTCGGAGAAGAGGGTGCGGTCGGCCAGGCGCTGCTCGGCGCCCAGCTCGGTGTCGGCGGCGACCACTTCCAGGCCCGAGGCGGTACGGGTCGTGTAGGCCCGCATGCTCAGGTACCCGCTGACCTGGTCCAGCCCTGACAGCAGCGACGTCAGCGTCTCCGGCGACTCGGCCTTGATCTTGCTGGTCAGCGTGCTGCCGCCGGTGTTGGCGTCCACGGCGAGCACCCGGTCGTCGCGGAACCGGGCGAAGGTGTGCCCGAGCATCAACGCCGTCGTACTCTGCCCCGCACCCCCCGTGCACCCCAGCACCACAACCCGCCTGCTGCCCACGAACACACCCCTGGCCCGAGCCTCGTCAACCTCGGACCCGTCGGTACGGCCACCGCTCCCCCCGACGACCACCTGCGCGAGCCGCCGCCACCCGCCGCCTGAGCCGTCCCGCCCGACCACGGACTCGACCCGGCGAATCCGCGTCTCCCCTTCCCCGGGGCGCGGCACGGGCACGGCGGCCCCCGGCGCGGCCTCAGCGGCCCTGCCCACCGTGGGAACGGCCCTGATCGACACAGGCGGCTTGACGGGCCCCGCCTTACCGGGCACCGCCTTCGACGGCGCCGACGCGGGAGCACCCTGCTCCGGCGCCTCCTGTCCGGGCGCGCCCGACGCGGGTGCTCCCGACGCAGGCGATCCCGGCGCGGATGCTTCCGGCGTAGGCGTGCCCGGCGCGAGCGTTCCCCGTGCGGGCAGGGAGGGCTCGGATGCGGCGGGCCTTGATACGCCTGGCTTCGAGGGGATCGGGTGACCCGTGGGAGGTGTGCTCGGGTCGTCGATCTGGGGTCCCGTGCGCACGGAGCTCACGGCGTTCCTGAGGGACGGGGGCAGGAGACCCGGCTTGGGCTTCGACTTCGGCGAGAGCGGCCAGACCTGCTGGGTTTCGGGAGCTGACGCCGCGGCCCCCGCCCTCGGCGGCTGCCCCTTGCGATGCTGCTCCCGCAGATCCCTCGGCACCCCGGAATCCCGCGCGACAGCGGAAGCGTCATCCCCGGGGCCGCGTTCCGCAGCGGCCGTGTCGTCCGCGGAGGCGCGGGCGACGGGGGACGTGACATCCCCTGAGGCGCGTACTGCGGCGGATGGGGCATCTCCCGAGACGCGGGCGGAGGTGGACGGATCGACGCCCTCAGAAGCGTGGGCGGTATCCGGCCTCTCGGCGTCTCCACTCCCCTGATCGGCGGGAGACACCTCGGCGTCCCCGGAAGCCCGCGCGTCGGCGTCCCCGGATGCGGGTGCGGGTGCGTCAGTGTGGGTGGGGTGGAGATGGGGGGAGTCGAGTTCTGGGCGGGGGGCCGCGGGGGCTGAGTCGGCGGTGGCCGCGAGCCTGCGCAGTCGCCGCAACGCCTCGGTCCCGATCGGTTTCACCTCGGCCTGCGACCCCTCAACCCATGCCGCGGGCGAAGCCTCGTCCTGGACCGGAGGCGCGCTCTCTTCATGCGCCGGTCTTGGGCCCTTGTCGCCCCACCGGGGAGTGCGCGGCGCCTCGGCTCGCTGGGGAGTGCGCGGTACCTCGGCTCGTGGGGCGGGCACCGGTTCCGCTTTGGTCGCGGGCTGGGTGGTGGTTCTGGGGGGAAGGTCGTCGTGCCGTACCGGATCGGGGGTTTTGGGGGCGGCGGCGCTGCCCAGGGCGGGGGCGGTGCCTCGGCGGGGAGTGACCACGCGGCCCCAACCCGTGCGGGGCTGGGGGGGTTCGGCCACGGGGGCGTGGGTGGCGGCGGCGGCCGCGGCGGCGACGGCGGGCCGTACCTCGCGGGCCGTGGCCGGGGTGGCGCGGACCGGTGTCTTGCCGCGCATCCCGTGGCGGGCCTTGCGCGGGGCCTTGACGCGGACCGTCTCGGGCGACACCCGCCATACCCGGCCCGCGAAGGCCAGCGTCTCGGGCTCGGCGGTCGGCGCCATGCGGCACCAGGAGCGGGGCTCGCCCATGTACCGCACCTGCGACTGCAGCAGCTCGGTGAGCCGCTTGTTCTCGATCACCGGCCGGGTGGACAACCACGTCACGATGCCCGGCGGCACCAGGTAGAGGACGTGCCAGGGCGCCTGGAACTTGATGCCGATCAGCCAGAGCAACAGGGACCACGGTGCGAGCACGCCGACGAAGACGCCGATCCAGACGATCGGGAGTGGCATGGGAAGCCGCAGGTCATACAGCTTGTAGAGCCGCTTCTCGATACGCCAGATGTTCGTGTACGTGGGCAGATCCACGCAGTCCTCCTCTCCACCCTCGCTCGCGGTCGCCGCCGCTCGGGAGTCCTCCGCTCTCGTTCAATGACCGCCACAGAGCAGTCTCAACCCTCCGAGACCGCTCTAGAGAGGTCTCTTCGGAGAACTCATTTGATGCCCAGTGCCCCCGCTATCGCCTTGGCCGTCACTTCGATGATGTTGGGAACGTAGAAGATCACGCCAATCGCCACGGCGAGAATCAGGAACTGTACGAATCTCGTGATCTCACGGGTGAAGAGGAAGAACAGCGCGACCACGGACACCACGACGAGGAAGAGCGGGGCGAAGAAGGCGCGCAGGAAGTTGGCGAGCCCTTCGGTGTCCACGCCTGTCGGGGCCGGTGTCGGCGTGGCTAGTTCGATCATGTTCAGCACTATGGTCTTCAGGATCACTTCTGTCCTCCCGGGGGGTACCGATCAGCAGTGCGGGTCGTGCGTCTATCCAACGGCCCGACCGGCGCCGCGGATGTCGTCGACGAACCACTTGTCGCCCTGCTTCTCGACAGTGAGGCGGTAGGCCTGCTCAAGGCGGCCGGCGACCGCGCTCGGGTCGGTGGCCCCTGGCTCGGCCGACGGCGTCGCGCCGGTCGGCACGCTCCACACCACGACGGCCGTGATCTCTCTGGTGGCACCCCCCACCGGCACCACGACGCTCTTGAGCTCGGCGAAGGTGAAGGCCCCTCCGAAGCTCGGCAGGTCGACCCCCGCGGACAGGTAGCGGCGCATGCCCTCGCTGTCCCCCTCGGCGTAGGCCTTGAAGAAGCCCTCCAGCTGCGGGCGCAGCTCCGTCTCCGCGTCCCGGTCGCCCTCGGGCCCGGCGACCTGCGGCAGGTCGGCGCGGCCGGGGGCGGGCAGCAGCGCGGGCCTGCCCGACACGACGAACTTCTCGCCCGAGTAGTAGACGGGCACCGACAGGTGCAGCCTGCGCCCGCCCGTCTGGCAGGCCACGGTGACCACGGCGTTCTGCGCGTCGACGACCTCGACGGCGAACGGCTCGATGTTGGTGACCGACAGCTTGCCGTTGCCGTCCCAGCCGAACTGCGCGTCGGACGCGTCCGGCAGGTACGGCGCGAGCCGCGCGGCCCTGCCCTGCGGCTGGGTCGCGTCGAAACTCAGGTAGTTGTTGGCGAACTGGGTGGCGAAAGCCGAGGCCCGGTCGGAGGGAAATCCCTTGCCGGTCGCGGGCGCCTGCTGCACGGGCGCACTCGCCTGAGTAAATCGCTCAAATGGTGCACGGACCCCATTGACCACGATAACTACAATAAGCGCCCAGAGAATGGCGCGGCCTGTCCACACCAGCCAGCGCCCGCCACCACCGGACCAGCGCCCGCGCCTGGGGCCGCGACGCCCTCGGGGCGGCGGATCGCCGAAGCCTGGTGTGTCCGGGTACGCCGACAGCTCAGGGTCGCCAGCGATCCGAGGACCCTGCTGGACGGTTGACCTACGAGCCATCACGCCTCCGCTCGCGCCGATCCCCCCGGCTGGCGCGGTGTCGTCCGTAGCCGATCCCCATCATCCGTGGTGAAGCTGTCACCCTATCGAGTCCCGCCAATTCTTCCAGGAAAGCCACGCCCATGCTGCAGGCATCGCCGCTCCGGAGCAAACCGAGTGTGCATGACAACTCTCAGTACCGGTTCCTGTCACATTCCTGTGGAATTGGCGTGTGACCAGCGACAACGCCACGCGCTATTACCTTGAGGCCACGGATTGCTATCCAAAGGGCGTGGCGACTGTACCGAAGTGCCCGTTTGGTATAAGACACCACAGGCCGCACACCCCTCAGGGCATGCGGCCTGGTCAGCGGGCCGGTCAGGCGGGGTCGGGCCCCTCCACGGCCTGCAGATGGCGCCGCTTCGGGAACTCCACGACCTTCGCGGGACCCTCGATCCCCTCACGCCGCGGACCCACCCGCTCCAGGCAGCCGCGGAGTTCGGTGAGCATGGCGGCGGCGTCACGGCGGTAGAGCCTGCGGGTCAGCTCATCCCGCTCCTCCATCTTCCGGCGCAGATAGGCCTCACGGTTCACCCGCAGGCCGTACATGAGCTCGACGCGCAGCAGCGCGAGCTCCTCCTCCAGGCTGATGCTCGCCAGCGAAGGGGTCGTCGAACGACGGGTGCGAAGGATGCGACGGATCATGGGGGGCCTCCCGAGTCAGCGTGAACGCCGTGACGATTCGACGCGCGGGAGCCGAAAGGGGTTGACGCGGCCCATGCCCCTCTTGTCCGCACAAAGCCAGACTCAGACGTTGAAGCGGAACTCCACCACGTCGCCGTCCCGCATCACGTAGTCCTTGCCCTCGATGCGGGCCTTGCCCGCCGAGCGGGCGTTGGCGATGGAGCCCACGTCGACCAGGTCCTCGAAGGAGACGATCTCGGCCTTGATGAACCCGCGCTGGAAGTCGGTGTGGATGACCCCCGCGGCCTCCGGCGCCGTGGAACCCCTGTGGATCGTCCAGGCCCTGGTCTCCTTGGGGCCCGCCGTGAGGTAAGTCTGCAGCCCGAGCGTCTCGAACCCGATCCTGGCGAGCTGCGACAGCCCCGACTCCTCCTGGCCGACCGACTGCAGCAGCTCCAGCGCCTCGTCGTCGGGCAGCTCGACCAGCTCCGACTCGATCTTGGCGTCGAGGAAGACCGCCTCGGCCGGGGCGACCAGCGTGGCCAGCTGCTCGCGCAGCGCGGTGTCGGTGAGCTCGTCGGCGTCGAGGTTGAAGACGTACAGGAACGGCTTGGCCGTCAGCAGGTGCAGCTCGCGCAGCTCGGCGCGGTCAAGGCCGCTCTCAAAGATGGTCTTGCCGGTCTCCAGCACCTTGGCGGCAGCCTCGGCGGCCTCCAGCGCGCCCTTCTTGTCCTTGTTGGTCCGCGCCTCCTTCTGCAGGCGCGGGATGGCCTTCTCGACCGTCTGCAGGTCGGCGTAGATCAGCTCGGTGTTGATCGTCTCGATGTCCCGCTTGGGGGAGATCTCACCGTCGACGTGTGTGACGTCGGGGTCGTTGAAGACGCGGATCACCTGGCAGATGGCGTCGGTGTCGCGGATGTTGGCCAGGAACTGGTTGCCGCGCCCCTGCCCCTCCGAGGCGCCGCGGACCAGCCCGGCGATGTCCACGAACTCCACCTTCGCCGGCAGGATCCGGGCGGAGCCGAAGATCCCGGCGAGCACCGGCAGGCGGTCGTCGGGCACGCCGACGACGCCCACGTTGGGCTCGATGGTGGCGAACGGGTAGTTGGCCGCCAGGGCGTTCCCGCTCTTGGTCAGGGCGTTGAAGAGCGTGGACTTGCCGACGTTGGGCAGGCCGACGATCCCGATGCTGAGGCTCACGTGGCCCGAGTTTAGTCGTCCAGAACACTCAAACAGGTCACGGGGCGAAAGGCCCCCCTCGCCCTGAGGTACCGGTCGGAGCCCTTCGGGCAGCGGGTGCCCGCGCTATCGAACGACGAGACCCGCGCCCAGGCGCCCGGCGAGGCGCACGGGATCGCGGCGATCGCGGACCTGTCGACCACCCGCTCGGGCGGCCTGGCCACGCACATGCCCTCGGCCAGCACCTGGCCGCCCGCGCCCAGGCAGGCCGTGGCGCGGTCGTCGAGCGTCAGCGCGTCCACGGTGCCCGCCGGGCAGGCGGACGCGGCCGTGACGACCGCGACGACCTTGCCGTACCAGCCGGAGGGGGTGCACGGGCGTTCGCGGCCGTCGGCGGCGAGGCAGTCGCCCGCGCGCAGGACGCCGCCGCCCGCGCCGGGCGCGCCGGGGTGCGGCGCGACGCGCCCGCGGACGCACGCGGTACGGCCCTGGCCGACGCGGAGCACGTCGTCGGTGTCGTCGGGGCAGTCGCCGAGGCCGGGCGGGTCGGCGGCCATGGCGACCACCTCGGCGCGGGCGTCCTCGCAGGGCGCGAGCTCGTAGCGCGGGCCGGAATCACGCACGCAGGCGCCCGCCTCCCAGCGCAGCGCGCGCGGGGACGCCGACGGGGTGGCCGCCTGCCGCCTCTCGACATGCTGGGCGATGACGGCACCGGCCGCGGCGACCACCACGGCCGACACCACGAAGGTGCCCACGAGGGAGATCACCATCTTCGGGCCGGTAGTCATATCGATACTCTGAGTGACGCACATGCGCTCGCACAAGTGGAATGCGGGACTCGTCCCCGCCAGGCGTGTCGGGACGACCCGGGAGCCGCGCCCTGGAATCATGCCCATGGTGGATGTCGTCTCGCTGCTCATCGGGCTCGCCGTCGGACTCGCCATCGGCTTCATGCTGGCCAGGACGCGGTCGGCGGTGCGGGTGGCGGAGGCGGACGCGCGCGCCAAGTCGGCGGCCGACAAGCTGGTGTACGTCGAGGAGCAGCTCGCCGAGCGCTTCCAGGCCCTGTCCACCCGCGCGCTCGACGTCAACAACGTGCGCTTCCTGGAACTGGCCGAGACCCGCATGGCCGCCAGCCGCGCCGAGGCCACCGGCGACCTGGAGCAGCGCAAGCAGGCGGTCGAGCACCTGGTCGAGCCGCTGAAGGACGCCCTGGCGCGAGTCGAGACCCAGCTGCGGGACACCGAGTCGGGCCAGCGCGCGGCGCGGGCCGAGCTGGCCCAGCAGATGGAGTTCGTCCGGCAGAGCAACACCGAGCTGCGTTCCCAGACCACGTCCCTGGTCCGGGCGCTGCAGCGGCCCGAGGCCCGCGGCCGGTGGGGCGAGCTGCAGCTCCGCAGGGTCGCCGAGATCGCCGGGATGTCCAGGTTCTGCGACTTCGACGAGCAGGCCACCGTGCACACGGTGAACGGCCCCCAGCGTCCCGACATGGTGGTCCGGCTGGCCGGCGGCAAGAACATCGTGATCGACTCGAAGGTGTCGCTGGCGGCCTACCTCGAAGCCGCCGAGGCGGGCGACGAGAATCTGGAGTCGGTACGGCTCGACGCCCACGCCAAGCACGTGCGCGACCACATCGACCGGCTGTCGGCCAAGGCGTACTGGCAGGCGTTCAGCCCGACGCCCGAGTTCGTGGTGCTGTTCATCCCCGGCGAGGCGTTCCTGGCGCCCGCGCTGGAGCGCGACCCCGCGCTGCTGGAGTACGCGATGTCCAGGCGGGTGCACATCGCCACCCCCACGACGCTGATCACCATGCTGCGCACCGCCCAGTACGCCTGGCAACAGGCCGCCCTCAGCGAGAACGCCCGAGCGGTCTTCGACCTGGGCAAGGAGCTGTACGAGCGGCTCAGCAGCCTCGGCCGCAACGTCGAGACCCTCGGCCGCTCGCTCACCAGGTCGGTCGAGGCGTACAACAAGACGGTGGGCTCTCTCGAAAGCCGTGTGCTGGTCACGGCTCGCAAACTGAACGATCTGGGCGTAGTGGACGGCGAGCTCGAGGCCCCCGAGATGCTCGACGGCCTGCCCCGGCCTCTCGCCTCTCCCGAACTGCTGGAAACCTCGTCTCCGATATCTCACGCGAACGGTAAGTTGGCCAACGACCTGTCCTGACGCAGGATGACGGCAGGTCGCAGTTAGGGGGCGGGCACATGAGTGAGAAAGGTCGGCCGAAGCGCGGACCAGCCGTGCGCCTGACCGCGCGCGGCGGCATCGCCCTCGTCCTCATCACCACGCTCACCGGATACGTGCTGGCCGCGGCGCTGAACCTGCCCGCGCTGGTCGGCCCGGCCTTCCTGGTCGCCTGCCTGCTCGGGGTGTTGCTGGTCAATCCGCGCGAGCTGCTGTCGCTGGTGGTCACGCCCCCGCTGGTGTTCTTCCTGGCGACGCTGGTCGTCCAGCTCGGCTCCGCGCTGGGCTCGGTGTCGGTGCTGCAGGCGCTCGCCCTCGGCCTCTACACCTCGCTGTCGGCGGGCGCGCCGTGGCTGTTCGCGGGCTCGGCGCTGGTGCTCCTGGTGGCCTGGCGGCGCGGGCTGCGCGCCAACGTGCGCGAGCTGCGCGAGGAGCTCAAGGCGGGCGCGGAGGTCCCGCGCCCCCGCTCCCCCAAGGACCAGACGTTCGCCCCCGAACCGGAGGGCTACTTCGAGCCCAAGGTGTACGGCACCCCGCGCACCGAGGACTGACCGCCCCCCTCCACACGGAAGGCGGCCCCCGGATCCACCCGGGAAGCCGCCCCCGCACAGGTCAGACGCTCGCGCGCAGATCCTTGCGAAGTTCGTGAGGCAGGGCGAAGCGGACACTCTCGTGCACCGACTCCACCTGCCGGACGTCGCCGTAGCCGCGCTCGGCCAGGTAGGCCAGCACCTGGTCCACCAGCTCCTCCGGCACCGAGGCGCCACTGGTGACCCCGACCGTGGTGACCCCGTCGAGCCACTCCTCCTTGATGAAGGAGGCGTTGTCGACCAGGTACGACGCGTCCGCCCCAGCGTCCTTGGCGACCTCGACCAGGCGCACCGAGTTGGAGGAGTTGTTCGAGCCGACCACGATGACGAGCTGGGCCTCGGCGGCGATCTCCTTCACCGCGACCTGCCGGTTCTGGGTGGCGTAGCAGATGTCGTCGCTGGGCGGGTCGAGCAGGTTGGGGAAGCGCTCGCGCAGCCGGGTGACGGTCTCGGTGGTCTCGTCGACCGACAGCGTGGTCTGCGAGAGCCAGACCAGCCGCTCGGGGTCGCGCACCTGGACCTTGCCGACGCCGTCGAGGCCGTCGACGAGCTGGATGTGGTCGGGCGCCTCGCCTGCCGTACCCTCGACCTCCTCGTGGCCTTCGTGGCCGATGAGCAGGATGTCGTAGTCCTGGTTGGCGAAGCGCTTGGCCTCGTTGTGCACCTTGGTGACCAGCGGGCAGGTCGCGTCGATGGTGCGTAGCTGCCGCCGCTTCGCCTGGTCGTGGACCGCGGGCGAGACGCCGTGGGCGGAGAAGACGACGATCTCCCCCTCGGGCACCTCCTCGGTCTCCTCCACGAAGATGGCGCCCTTGGCCTCCAGCGTCCGCACCACGTGCGTGTTGTGCACGATCTGCTTGCGGACGTAGATGGGTGCGCCGTACTGCTCCAGGGCCTTCTCCACCGCTTCCACGGCTCGGTCGACTCCGGCACAGTAACCGCGCGGCCTGGCCACGAGTACACGTCGGGTGGTGAGGGTCTGCGGCTCCATGTACCTATGCTACGTGGCGGGACAACAGGGCCGGGCGTGCACGGAGGCCCAGCCTTTGCCACACTGGCCGTCCAGTACTGACCTCCCAGGGAGCCGGCATGTCTCTCAGCGACGTGATACGCAACATCACCAAGACAGTCACCGACAAGGACGAGCTGAAGGAGAAGGCCAAGGACCTCCCGATGTTCGTGGTGCAGACCACCCTGAGCGCGGCGGGGCAGGTGCTCCTGCTCGCCGACCGGGTCAAGAACGTCTTCAGGGGGAAGGGCAAGGAGGAGCAGGAAGAGGAGGAGCACGTCTCGGCCGCCGACCAGCTCGCCGCCTCCGCCGAGGATGCCAAGCCCGCCCGCCGGGAGCCGGTCATCTTCGCTCCCCGCCCCACCGAGGACGCCAAGCCCGCGGCTGACGCCAAGCCGGCCGCCGACGCCAAGCCCGCCGCCGAGGCCAAGCCCGCTGCCGCGCAGGCCGAGCCGGCCGCCGAGGCCAAGCCCGCTGACACCGAGCCTGTTGCCGCCGAGCCCGTCGCTGCTGAGGTCGTTGCCGCCGAGCCTGTCACGGAGGGCAAGCCCGCGGTCGGCCATGAGGCGGTCGCCATCGTGCCCGACACCTCGGCGCAGACCACGAACGGCGTGGCCAAGGACCCGGTCAGGTCCGCCAAGGCGGGGAAGGCGGCGCAGGCCGTACAGGCTGAGCCCGTCGAGGAGCCTGCGGCCACCAAGGCCGCCGACGCCAAGGTCGCTGACGCCAAGGTCGCTGTTGAGGCCGCCGCCGTTGAGTTGGCTGAGCCGCTGCCCGGGTATGCCGGGCTGACCGTGGCGTCGTTGCGGGCCAGGCTGCGTGGGAAGAGTGCCGCGCAGATCCAGGAGCTGCTGGACTACGAGCGGGCCACCAGTGGCCGGCCCGAGGTCATCCGGATGTTCGAGAACCGGCTCGCCAAGCTCGAAGCCGCCGAATAGTCGGTGCCCTGCCCTAGCCTTCCCCTATGAGCGCCAAGACCTCGCCGGAGCAGCCACTGCCGGTCCGCACCGTCCTGCAGATGGTGGCCGGATGGATCGGCAAGCTCGGCACCGTCTGGGTGGAAGGTCAGATCACCGACCTCACCGCGCGTGGCGGCACGGTGTTCCTGACCCTGCGCGACCCGGTGGCGAACGTCTCGGCCAGGGTCACCTGCCCGCGCGGGGTCTACGAGGCGGCCGTCCCGCGCCCCGCCGACGGCGCCAGGGTCGTGGTCAACGTCAAACCCGACTTCTGGGTCAACCGGGGGTCGTTCGCCTTCACCGCGCTGGAGATCCGCCCGGTTGGGGTCGGCGAGCTGTTGGCCCGGCTCGAACGGCTGCGCCAGGTGATGGCCTCCGAGGGACTGTTCAACACCGACCGCAAGCGGCGGCTGCCCTTCCTGCCCGGCACGATCGGGCTGATCTGCGGGCGTGACTCCGCCGCCGAGCGGGACGTCCTGGAGAACTCCAGGCGGCGCTGGCCGGCGGTCAGGTTCAAGGTGGAGCAGGTGGCCGTCCAGGGGCCGTACGCCGTGGGCGAGGTCACCGAGGCGCTGCGCAAGCTCGACGCCGACCGCGAGGTCGAGGTGATCGTCGTCGCCCGGGGCGGCGGGTCGCTGGAGGATCTGCTGCCGTTCTCGGACGAGTCGCTGGTGCGGGCCGTGTCGGCGTGCCGTACACCGGTGGTGAGCGCGATCGGGCATGAGCAGGACAATCCGCTGCTCGACCTGGTCGCCGACGTACGCGCCTCGACGCCGACGGACGCGGCCAAGAAGGTCGTGCCGGATGTGGGTGAGCAGCTCACGCTGGTGCGGCAGTTGCGCGACCGGGGGCGCCGGGTGGTGGGCGGCTGGCTGGACCGGGAGATGTCCTGGCTCACCTCGGTGCGTTCGCGGCCGTCGCTGGCCGATCCGGTGCGCGAGCTCGAACGCCGGGCCGAGCAGGTCGACGCGCTGCGGGAGCGGGCCAGACGCAGCCTGGGCGGCTCCCTGGACCGCGCCGAGGACTCCCTGACCCATCTGCGCGCCCGCCTGGTGGCCCTCTCCCCTGCGGCGACGCTGGAGCGCGGCTACGCGATCGTCCAGTTCCCCTCGGGCGAGGTCGTGCGGCTCGCCCGCGACGTCACTCCCGGCGACCTCTTGACGATCCGCCTCCCCGACGCCCGCCTCGCCGCCCGCGCCGAATCCGCTGAATCCGCTGAATCCTCAGAAGAATGATGCCGGGGCGTCGTGGCGCGGGGGCCTTCCTCGGCACGTTTGTCGGCCGGTGACCCTAGGGTGGTGCGCGTGGCAGATGAGAAGGCACCCTCGTACGAACAGGCCCGCGAGGAGCTGACCGAGGTGGTGCGCCGGTTGGAGACCGGCGGGCTCACCCTGGAGCAGTCCATCGAGCTGTGGGAGCGCGGCGAGAAGCTGGCCGCGATCTGCGAGGAGTGGCTCCAGGGCGCCCGGGTGAAGCTGGCGGCGGCCATGGCCAGACGCGCCGAGCCGAGCCCCCCGGGGGACGACGACACGCCCTTCTGAGCGAGCGGGAGGTGGGTGTTCAGGCCTCCACGCGGTACAGCGCGAGGACGGGGATGCGGCGGGTGGTCGCGGCCTCGTAGTCGGCGAAGCCTGGCGCGATCGCCACCATCCGGGCGTAGAGGGTGTCGCGCTCGTCGTCCGAGACGGTCACGGCCTTGATCTCGTAGGTCTCGGTGCCGACCTCGGCGGTGGCCTGCGGGTTGGCGGTCAGGTTGTGGTACCAGGCGGGGTGGTGGTCGGCGCCGGCGTTGGAGGCGATGACCACGATCCGGTCGCCGTCGGGCAGGTACATCACCGGCGAGGTCACCTGCCGCCCGCTCTTGGCGCCGACGGTGGTCAGCAGCACCAGGTCCGCCCCCTCGAAGGGGCCTCCCACCTTGCCACCGTTCGCCCGGAACTCTTCAATGACCTTGGCGTTGAAATCGTTCGACACGTTCGACTCCTTCTAAGTGGAGAATTCTCCACTTACTCTAAGCGGAGAGATCTCCACTTACAAGGTTGAGCGTCGAGGGAGGGGACGGGCATGCCGGAATCGCTGCCGATCATCGGCCAGCCGCCGGGCGAGCGCGCGGACGCCGCACGCAACCGGCAGAAGATCTTGGACGTGACCCGCGAACTCATCGCCGAGCGGGGCGCCACCCGCCTGTCCCTCGACGAGGTGGCCCGCGCGGCGAACGTCGGCGTCGGCACCGTGTACCGGCGCTTCGGCGACCGGTCCGGCCTGATCTACGCGCTGATCGACGACAACGAGCGCCGCTTCCAGGCCGCCTTCATCAGCGGCCCGCCGCCCATCGGCCCCGGCGCTCCCCTGGCCGTCCGCCTCCGCGCCTTCCTGCACGCGCTCGTCGACCGGATCCTGGATCAGGAGGAGCTGTTCCTGCTGCTGGAGAAGGGCACCGGCAGCTCCAGGTACACCGGCCCGTACCGGGTCTACCACACCCACGTGGCCACGCTGCTCGCCCCGCTCCGCCCCGAGGCCGACGTGCACTACCTGGCCGACGCGCTGCTCGCCCCGGTCAACGCCGGGCTGATCAGCCACCAGCGCGCCGAGCGGGGGATGACCCCCGAGGTCATCAAGTCCGGCCTCGACGACCTGCTAAAGCTGCTCTGACCGCCCCGGACGTCTTGAGCCACGACCCCTGCAACGGCACCAGGAGCGTCGGCTCCGGCCAGCGCGATGGGCTCGCTCCAGGTGCCGGGGTCGATGACGAGGACCCGCCCCTCGTGCTCCAGCCGTACGCAGGCATGGGTGTATTTCGTGATCTTCATGGGTCAAGCAGACCACGATCAGCTTGTCGGCTTCGGGTGGAGCTTGAGGGTGGCGGCGTAGGTGGCGAGCTGGTCCCAGTCGGCCGTGCCGGTCACGATGAGCGTGGTGTCGGGCAGGAAGCGGATCAGCGAGCGCTGGTTCTTGTCCTCGCGGAAGCGCCGCTCCCACGCCTGTCCGCCGATCTGCTGGGTGCCCGCGGCCTTGTCGGTGTTGGCGAGCCTGCTGGCGAACGCCGCGGCCGGCTGCTCACCGCTCTGCGCGAACATGGCGTGCGCCCGCGTGTCGCCGCCCCTCTTGTCGGTGGCGTACCCGAGGTACAGCACGTCGGCGCCCTTGTCACCCTTGGCGATCCGGTTGCTGTTGGGCACCCAGTCCACGGGATCCTTGGCCGGCCCCCACACCTGGTACGGCACGGCCCGGTTGAAGTTGGCGACGGTGATGGTGTAGTCGAGCCGGGGAATATGCTCTTCCCTGCTCTGCGGCGTGATCAGCAGGAACAGCCCTGCCGCAGCCACACACACCAACAAGGCAACCGCGTATCCGTAGAAACCCTCTGTGAACCGTCGCACGTCACGCGAGGTTACCCGGTGACGGGGCCGCCCGCCGCAGTGACCGGTTGGATCTGGCCGATGATGGCCAGCACGTCCTCGACCAGACGCCGCGCCTCGCTCTCGTCACCGCAGAGCACGACCTCCGACACCGCGCCCGCGAGCGCGCCGGTGACGACCACGACGAGCGCGCCGTTGTCCCCCTCGAACAGGGCCGCGTTGCGCTTGGCCCAGGTGCTCAGCCGCTCGCGGACGACCACCTCGAAGCCGGGCGGCCCGTCTCCGCGCAGGAACAGCGCGGCCAGCTCGCGCTCCTCCAGGCTGCCCTCCAGGTAGGCGCGGGCGGCGGCGACGAACACCCGCATCGGGTCGGTCTCGCCCGCCGCGCGGGCCTGCCTGGCGGCCCGCTTGGTGCGCTGCATCTGCCGGGTCTGGAACTCCTCCCACAGCGTGAGATAGAGATCCGCCTTTCCCGAAAAATGATGGTAAAGACTGCCGACGCTCGCCTGGGCCCGTCCCACTACGTCGGTGACGCCCGCCTCGGCGAAACCCTTGGTGACGAAGATCTCCCTGGCCGCCTGTAGAAGCGCGGTACGCGTGGCGGCGCCGCGTTCGGAGGTGCGCACCGGCACCGCTGTCACCGGCCGTTCCGCATCGCTGCTCATGGTGGGCACATTATCTCCCTCTGTCCGGAGAGAAGGCGCCAACTACGATCGAGTCAGTTGTCCAACAGGAGGCGCATCACCATGTCCGAGCAGTCGTCCGTTCCCGCCGCTCTCGCCACGGGTGAGCACGCACCCGACCGAAACCTCGCCATGGAACTCGTGCGCGTCACCGAGGCCGCCGCCATGTCCGCCGCCAGATGGGTGGGACGCGGCGACAAGAACGGCGCCGACGGCGCCGCCGTCAACGCGATGCGGCAGCTCATCAGCACCGTCTCGATGAAGGGCGTGGTGGTGATCGGCGAGGGTGAGAAGGACCACGCGCCGATGCTGTTCAACGGCGAGCAGGTGGGCGACGGCAGCGGTCCGGAGTGCGACGTGGCCGTCGACCCGATCGACGGCACCAGGCTGACCGCGCTCGGCATGCCCGACGCGATCTCGGTGATCGCGGTGAGCGAACGCGGCTCGATGTACGACCCGTCGGCCGTCTTCTACATGGAGAAGCTGGTCACCGGCCCCGAGGCGGCGGACGCGGTCGACATCAACGCCCCCGTGGCCGACAACATCAACGCCGTGGCCAGGGCGAAGGGCGCCGAGCCTGCCGATGTCACGGTGGTCATCCTGGACCGGCCGCGGCACGAGCGGATCGTGAAGGAGGTCAGGGAGACCGGGGCGCGGATCAAGTTCATCACCGACGGGGACGTCGCCGGGGCGATCATGGCGGCGCGCGCGGGCACCGGCGTCGACCTGATGCTCGGCATCGGCGGCACCCCCGAGGGCATCATCGCGGCCTGCGCGCTCAAGTGCCTCGGCGGCGTGATCCAGGGCCGGCTGTGGCCGCAGGACGACGCCGAGCGGCGCCGCGCCCTCGACGCCGGGCTCGACCTCGACCAGGTGCTGACCACCAACGACCTGGTCACCTCCGACGACGTCTTCTTCGCCGCGACCGGCATCACGCAGGGCGAGCTGATGTCGGGCGTGCGGTTCCGGGGCGGCGTGGCGGTGACCCACTCGCTGGTCATGCGCGGGCGCTCCGGCACGATCCGCAAGGTGGAGAGCGAGCACCAGCTCTGGAAGCTGCGCGCGTACAGCGCGATCAACTTCGACACCGCGGGCTGACCACTCCCCGGGTACGGCTCGCGCGGGCCGTACCCGGAAGGGGTTACCTGCGGCGCTTGCGGCGGGGAGGTTCCTTGACCTTGACCTCGCCCAGCGAGCTCGCGGTGCGGACCTCGATCACCGGGCAGTCGGGCAGGCACTGCTGGCGGGTGAGGACGACGGTCTTCTCCTTAGAGACGCGGACCACCTCGACGCCCTCGGGCACGTGGATCTCCAGCGAGCCGAGCATGAGCGTCGCGTTGATCACTACCCGCCTGGTCTGCATGATCGCGTCGCGCAGGTCGAGCGTGGTCGTGCCGAACATCGCGGTCACGGCCAGCTCGGCGGGCACCACCCAGCGGCCGTCGCGGTGCTCTTTCCGGAAGATGGCCGACACCGGCTTGCCGCCGTCGAGCCGGAACGGCTGCTGGTCCGGGGGCAGCAGGTCCGCGGTGAGAGCGGCCAGCTCGCCCAGGGTCCTGGCCTTGTAGGTGGCCTCAAGGCGCTCCTCGAACTCCGCCATGCCGAGCCGCCCGTCGGCGACCGCCTCGTTGAGGACCTGGGAGATCCGGTCCCGGTCGGCGTCGGAGGCGCGGAGTTCGTGCGGCTCGGGGAGAGCGGGGTCGCTGCTGCGGGGCCTGCGGGCCGCCTGCCACTCCTCGGCCAGCCGCTCGCCGACCTCGGACAGGCGGGGGAGCCACGATCCCTGGCGTTCGTTCACGCCTTCCACCGTAACCGGGAAAACCTGTTGAGGTTCTGTCGGTGTCATTGTTTACCGTGGCCGGTATGCGGATGCTCGCCGATGTCGCGATCAGCTTGCGGCAGGTCACCAAACGTTACGGCGACATCACCGCCGTCGACCGGCTCGACCTCGACGTTCCCGAGGGCATCTGCCTGGGGTTGCTCGGACCTAACGGAGCAGGGAAATCGACCACGATGCGCCTGCTCACCGCGCAGTCGCTGGCCGACGAGGGCGAGATCAGCGTGCTCGGCCTGCCGCTGCCCCAGGAGTCGAAACGGGCCAGGGCGCTGATGGGCGTGGTGCCGCAGCTCGACAACCTCGACGAGGAGCTCACCGCCCGGGAGAACCTGGAGGTCTTCGCCCACCTCTACCGCGTGCCCAGGGCCGGGCGCCGCGCGGCGGTCGACCGGGCGCTGGCGATCGCCCAGCTCACCGACCGCGCGGGCACCCGTACGGTCAAGCTGTCCGGCGGCATGCGCAGGCGGCTGCTGATCGCCCGCGGGCTGGTCCACGAGCCGCGGCTGGTGCTGCTCGACGAGCCGACCGTGGGGCTCGACCCGCAGGTCCGCCAGGAGCTGTGGTCGCTGGTGGCGCGGCTGCGCGACGAAGGGGTGACCACGCTGATGTCCACGCACTACATCGAGGAGGCCGAGCGGCTGGCCGACGACTGCGCGCTGATGTCGCACGGCACCGTGGTGGCCAGGGGCACGCCGGCACGGCTGGTGAAGGAGTACGCGGGGGCCTCGGTGCAGGAGCACTACGTCCCGGCCGAGCGGCTGGCCGAGATCGAGCGGCTGGCCGCCGCGTCCGGCATCCCCACCAGGCGTACCGGGCCGTCGGTCTCGGTGCTGAAGGCCGAGCAGCTCGGCGAGGGCCTGCGGGCCGAGCTGGGCGAGCCGAGCGTGCGCCGCCCCGCCAACCTGGAGGACGTCTTCGTCGTGCTGACCGGGGAGAACGTCGAATGAGCAGCTTGCTGGAATGGGCGCCGGTGCGTGCCGTGTGGCGGCGCGAGGTGGCCCTCTACCGCCGCTACTGGGCCTCCACCTCGTTCGCCGCGGTGAGCGAGCCGACCATCTACCTGCTCGCCTTCGGCTATGGCTTCGGGTCGGTCGTCGGGGAGCTCTACGGGTACGACTACAAGGAGTTCGTGGCCACCGGTGTGGTCGCCACGGCGGTGCTGTTCATCGGCGCGTTCGGCGGGATGTTCAACACCTTCATCAGGCGGACCTTCCAGCACACCTACGACGCGATGCTGGCCGCGCCGGTGGACGTGCACGAGCTGGTCACCGCGGAGGCCTCGTGGCTGGCGGCCAAAGCGGGCGTGTACGGCTGCGCGCCGGTGCTGGTGGGCATGGCGTTCGGGCTGGATCCGAGCTGGGGCATGCTGCTGGTGCCGTTCATCGGGTTCCTCACCGGGCTGGCGTTCGCGCTGTTCGGGGTGTGGGTGTCGGCGATCGTGCCGTCGATCAACACCTTCGACTACGTCATCACCGGGCTGCTGACGCCCATGTTCATGGTGGCGGGCACGTTCTTCCCGGTGACCCAGTTGCCCGCGTGGGCGGCGACCGCGGCCTGGTTCAACCCGCTGTTCCACTGCGTCGAGCTGGTCAGAGGCGCGGTGTTCGGCCGCCTCGGCATCGACGACCTGGTCCATGTCGGGGTGCTGGTGCTGTTCGCGGCGGTCATGTGGGGGCTCGCGGTGTGGAAGATGCGGGCGAGGCTCATCGACTGACAGCGTGCGACTCGGAATCCGTGGCGCTTTTCGCCCGTTGGAGTGGGCAGGAGCAGGGGAGGAGAGGCCGTTGCATCAGCCCGCACGAGCCGGTCTGGTCGCCGTCGGCGCCGGGATCGTCATGATCCTCGGCCTGGACGTGGCCTACCTCGGTGAGGTCAACCCGCTGCGGCGGACGATCAGCGAGCACGGGCTGGGCGAGCAGGGCTGGGTCTTCGGGCTCGGCGTGGCGCTGCTGGCCGCCGGGTCGCTGGCCATCGCGGTGTCGCTGGTACGCCGGAGGCTGGCCGGCGTCGTGGGCACGATCGCCCTGCTGGGCTGGAGCCTCGGCCTGCTGGTCACCGCGTACTTTCCCAAGCACGACTGGTCGGTGGGCCCGAGCCTGAGCGGCAGCATCCACCGGGTGGGCAGCCTGGTCGCCTTCCTCTGCCTGCCACTCGCGGCCCTCCTCATCGGCCGGATCCGCCACCGCCCCACCGCACTGCCCGCCCCGAGGATCGGCACCCAGAAGGGCGGCACCCAGAAGGGCAGTGGCTGGGGCGATGGCGGGCGTGGCCGGGTGGCGGCGATGGCCGCCTTCCTGCTGGGGGCGGGGTCGCTGCTATGGGTGGCGGGTATCGCGGCCGTGGTGACGGTGGCCGAGCGCGAGGGCCTGGCGTGGTGGCAGATGATGCCGCTCGGCCTGGTGGAGCGCGGCCTGGCGGTGACCGAGGTGGCCGCGCTCATCGCGCTGGGCATCTGGGCGTCCCAACGCCCCTCTCAGCCCGCCTCCATCCCCCTGGACAGCCCGGCCCGGTAGCGCCCCGCACGTTCCCGGTGCGGTAAGTGATGTCTGGCGGAGGTAGGGGGCGAGAGACTAACCTGACGGGGCCTCACGTTTACCCCCCTCTTGGAGGTCGCTGTGCCGACCCCGCGTGACCGCCTCGCCCGCCATGCCACGTTCGTCGTGTTCGCCGTGCAAGGGCTGTCCTTCGCCGCTCTGCTCACCCAGGTCGCCACGCTCCAGCACAAGCACGAGCTGGACGAGGGCGACCTCACCCTCCTGCTGCTCGTCATCCCCGTACTGGCGGGCGCGGGCAGCGTGGCGGCCGGGTCGCTGGCCGCCCGCGGGGGCAGCAAGCGGCTGTTGCGCCTCGCCCAGCCCACGGTGGCCGTGGCCGTCGTCGGAGCGGGCCTGGCGCCGAGCCTGCCCGTCCTGGTGGCCGCGCTGGTGCTGTTCGGGCTGGCGGTGGGCGCCGTCGACGCGGGCATGAACATGCAGGGCGTCGCGGTCGAACGCCGGTACGGCCGGCCCGTGCTGAACGGTTTCCACGCCCTGTGGAGCGTGGCGAGCCTGGCCGGAGCGCTGTGGGCGTCGGCCGCCGCGGCCCTCGACCTCAGCTTGGCACTCACCCTGGCCATCCCCATGGCCCTGGCGGTCGCGGGCTCCCTCTACGCGGGCCCGTCGCTCTGCACCCACCTGGAGGAGAGGGTCGAAACCGTCAAGGCAGGGACCAGGTTCCCGTGGCGCCCCATCATCCCGCTCTGCCTCGCCATGGCCTTCCTGTACGTCGGCGACGCCGCCGTCTCGAACTTCAGCACCGTCTACATGCAGGACATCCTGACCGCCGCCCCCTCGGTGGTGCCACTGGCCTACGCCGCCTACCAGGCCACCACCCTGCTGGTACGGGCGGGCGGAGACCTGGCGGTCAGAAGGTACGGCCCGGCCGCGATCGTCAGGATCGGCGGCGCGATCGCCACGCTCGGCTTCCTCGGCGTCCTGCTCGCGCCCTCCCAGCCGGTGGCCATCGTGGCGTTCGGCCTCACCGGCATGGGCCTGGCGGTCGTCGCCCCGCAGTCGTTCTCGGCCGCGGGCAGGCTGGACCCGGCGGGGACCGGGGTGGCCATCGCGCGGGTCAACCTGTTCAACTATGTCGGCTTCATCGTCGGCGCCGCCCTGGTGGGCGGCATCGCGGACGCGGCGGACATGCGGGTGGCCTTCGCCGCCCCCTTGGTGCTGGCCGCCGGGATCATCACCCTGGCCCGCGGCTTCCAGCCCAGCGCCGCCCCCGCGACACGGGCGTAGCCCTTGACCCAGCGTCGGGGGCGGGAACGCCGGACGAGGCCGAAGACCGACTCCGGGTCAGGGGGCCGGAGGCAGGGGCTAGAGGTAGGGGCGTTGGTCTCGTTTGGCTTGTAGGTAGTGGTCGTGGATGTCGCCGGGTTGCTGGGCGACCGGGACGTCCCACCAGGCCTCTGAGCCGGGCGCGTCCCCGCCGGGCACCGTCTCGACGTACACGACCGTCGTACGCGCCGACTCGCGGGCCTTGACCAGTGCGGAGGTCAGGGACTCGCGGGAGGTGGCGCGCAGGACGTCGGCCCCGAGGCTGGCCGCGTTGGCGGCCAGGTCGACGGGGAGCGGGGGGCCGTCCAATTCGCCGGAAGCGCCGCGCATCCGGTAGGCGGTGCCCAGCCGCCGCGCCCCCACCGACTCCGACAGGTTGCCGATGGAGGCGAAGCCGTGGTTGTCCACCAAGACGACGACGAGCTTGACGCCCTCCTGCACGGCGGTCGCGATCTCCTGCGCGAGCATCAGGTAGGAGCCGTCCCCGACCAGGACGAACACCTCGCGCGAGGGGTCGGCGAGCTTCACCCCGAGCCCTCCGGCGATCTCGTAGCCCATGCACGAGTAGCCGTACTCCACGTGGTAGCCCTTGGGGTCGCGCGCCTTCCACAGCCTGTGCAGATCCCCGGGCATCGACCCGGCCGCGTTGACCACCACATCGCTCGGATGCATGACCTCCCGCAGCGTCTCCAGCACCGCCGGCTGGGTGAGCTCGGGGCCGGGGAACGACGCCCGCCGCCACCAGTCCTCCGTGAGCCGCGCGGCCTTGGTCCGCCATTCGCGCGGAGCCCGCCAGTCCGCCAGGTCCAGGGCGCGCAGCGCCTCCCGGGCGTCGGCGACGAGCATCAGCCCGGCGTGCTTGGCCGCGTCGAACGCGGTCACGTTGATGTTGACGAATCCGGCCCGCCCGAAGAGCGTGCGGGAGGCGGTGGTGAAATCGGTGTACCGGGTGCCGACGCCGATCACCAGGTCCGCCTCGCGGGCCAGCGCGTTGGCCGCCGCCGTCCCGGTGTGCCCGACGCCACCCACGGCGAGCGGGTCGTCGTACGGCAGGACCCCCTTGCCCGCCTGGGTCTCGGCCACCGGGATCCCGTACATGGAGGCGAAGTCGCGCAGGTCGCTCCACGCCTCGCTGTAGATCACGCCGCCGCCCGCGACGATCAGCGGCCGGTCGCTGGCCCTGATCGCCTCGATCACCCTGGCCAGCGCCGCAGGTTCGGGCACCGGGCGGGCCACATGCCACACCCGGCGCTCGAACAGCTCCTCCGGCCAGTCGTACGCCTCGGCCTGCACGTCTTGCGGCAGCGCGAGCGTCACCGCCCCGGTCTCGGCGGGGTCGGCCAGCACCCGCATCGCGGCCATCAGCGCCGAGGGAAGCTGTTCGGGCCGGTTGATCCGGTCGAAGAAGCGGGAGACGGGCCGGAAGGCGTCGTTGACGCTGACGTCGTACGAGCGCGGGTCCTCCAGTTCCTGCAGCACCGGGTTGGCGACCCGGGTGGCGAAGACGTCGCCGGGCAGCAGCAGCACCGGGACGCGGTTGATGGTGGCGAGCGCGGCCCCGGTGACCATGTTCGTGGCGCCGGGCCCGATCGAGGTCGTGCAGGCGAAGGTGGACAGGCGGTTGCGCATGCGGGCGAAGCCGACCGCGGTGTGCACCATGGCCTGCTCGTTGCGGGCCAGGAAGTACGGCAGGTCGGAGCCGAGCCCCGCCCCCTGAGCGGCCAGCGCCTGCCCGATCCCGGCCACGTTGCCGTGCCCGAAGATGCCGAAGCAGCCCTCGATGAGCCGGTGCTCGACCCCGTCCCGCTCGGTGTACTGCCGGGCGAGGAAACGCACGAGCGCCTGGGCGACCGTCAATCTCATGGAGTTCCTCCGAAGGGAACCCGGTCGTCCACCCGCTGGGCGTCCCAGGTGCCTCTGATCCAGGCGTGCCTGGGGTCGTCGCAGAAGGCCATCGACCGCTTCTCGGCGGGTCCGGCCAGCACGTTCAGGTAGTAGAGGTCGTAGCCGGGCGCGGCCATCGATGGGCCGTGGTAGCCGCGCGGCACCAGCACCGCGTCCCCGGCCGACACCTCGGCCAGCACCTCGTGCCCGCCGTAGACGCGCTGGTAGCCGGGGCCGCCCTCGAAGTAGTAGATCTCCTCCAGCACGGCCTCGCGCTCGGAGAGGGTGTCGTGCTTGTGCGGCGGGTAGGACGACCAGTTGCCGCCGGGGGTGAGCACCTCGACGGAGATGAGCTTGTCGCAGTCGAAGGCGTCCGGCGCGCAGAAGTTGTTGACCTGACGGGTGGACTGCCCGGCGCCGCGGGTCTCGACGGGGACCTTCTCAGCCGGGCCGTACCGGATGGGGAACGTCCGGGTGGCGGCGGCGGAGGGGAGGGCGAAGCGGCCGTGGCCGGTGAGGCGGGCGGTCGTCCCGATGGGCAGGTAGGCGAAGTCGGTGACGGACTGGAAGACCGAGGGGCGGCCGGACAGCTCCAGCCGTTCCCCGTCGGCCTCGACCTGGCACGAGCCGGACAGCGGGAGGACCAGCATCTCCTCGCCGCCGGTGTCGAACTCGACGCTCTCGCCGGAGAGGTTCAGCACGCGCAGCCCGCAGTAGGTCCACCCGGCGGACCGGGGCGTGATCTCCAGCGACCACGGCTTGCGGGCCGTGGTCCCGGCTGGAATGTACGTCATGAGACCTCCAGCATCGCGACGGCGGTGTCGACGGCGGCGGCCACGTCGTCGCCGGGCGGGTAGAGCAGCGCGCGGCCGACCACGAGCCCGCGCACTCCCGGCAGCCGCAGGGCCTTGCGCCAGGCGGCGTAGGCCAGGTCGGGAGTATCGCCGGGGTCGCCGCCGAGCAGCAGCGTGGGCAGGGTGGTGGCGCGCATGACCCGTTCCATGTCCTCGACGACCGGGATTTTCAGCCAGGTGCGTGCCGAGGTGGCGCCAAGGGCCTGGCCGACGTTGATCGCCCTGATCACGCCTTCGGGCGTCAGGTCGTGCCCGGCGCGGGTGGACCAGAACGGCTCGATCATCGCGACCAGCCCTTCGCCGGCCAGCTCGCTCACGGCCGCGCCGCAGGCTTCCAGCGTGGCGGCGGTGCCCGGTTCGTCGAGCGCGATCCGGCAGAGCATCTTGCCGCCGTCCAGGCGCATCCGGACGATCGTGGCGGTGTCGTAGGCGGTGAACCTGTCGTCGAACTCGAAGACCGCGCCCTGGAGGCCGCCGCGGTTCATCGAGCCGATGACCACCTTGTCGTCGAGCACGCCGAGCAGCAGCAGGTCCTCGACGATGTCGGGGGTGGCGAGCAGCCCGTCGACGCCGGGCCTGGCCAGCGCGATCTGCAGCCGGTCGAGCAGCTCGATCCTGCTGCCCATGGCGAGCGGGCGTCCGCTGACGCCGAGCGCGCCGCGCGCCGGATGGTCCGCCGCGATGATCATGAGTTGGTCGCGTTCGCCGATCAGCGGCCTGCGCCGCCTGATGGCGGCCGCCTCCTCGATCCGCTTCGGAAACCTCGCCCTGATCTCCCGTAGGTCACGGTAGTCACGCATCTCCCAGCACCCCCTCGACCTCCTGGACGGTGGGCATCGCGGGCGCGCACGCCAGCCGCCCCGCGACGATCGCGCCCGCCGCTCCGGCGAAACGCAGCATGCGCGCCAGCGGCCAGCCCGAGAGCAGCCCGTGGCACAGCGCCCCACCGAAAGCGTCCCCCGCGCCGAGGCCGTTGACCACCTCGACGGGCACGGGCGGCAACTCCACGGTCTTGTCCTTGGTCATCCCGAGGACCCCGGCACTCCCCTGCTTGACCACCGCGAGCCCGACGCCCGCGTCCAGCAGAGCCTTCGCCGCCTGGTACGGCTCCCGCACCCCCACGGCCACCTCGACCTCGTCCAGGTTGCCCACGGCGACGGTGACGTGCTGCAGCGCCCGCCGGACCTGCTCGGACGCCGCTTCGGCCGACTCCCAGAACATCGGCCGGTAGTCCAGGTCCAGCACGGTGTGCTCGCGCCGGTCGCGGGCCTGCCAGGCGTGGAAGTGGGCGGCCCGCGACGGCTCCTGGCACAGCCCGGTGACGGTCGCCCAGAACAGGCGCGCCCCCTTGACGGCGTCGAGGTCGAGCGAGCCGGGTTCGATCTCCAGGTCGGGGGCTTTGGGCTCCCGGTAGAAGTAGAGCGGGAAGTCCTCGGGCGGCCTGATCTCGCAGAACGTCACCGGGGTGGGCAGGCCCTCGACGGCGGTGACGTGGGAGTCGTCCACGCCGTAGGAGCGCAGGGCGTCGTGCAGGAACTCGCCGAACGGGTCGGCGCCGGTCCTGGTGATCACCCCGGCCGACCTGCCGAGCCTGGCGGCGGCCACGGCCACGTTGGAGGGGCTGCCGCCAAGGTACTTGCCGAAGGTCTCGACCTCGCGGAGCGAGACTCCGACCTGAAGGGGGTAGATGTCCACCCCGATCCTGCCCATCGTCAGCACGTCCAGAGTCAAGAGAGACCGTCCAGGTAGGCGAGGCTTCGCCGTACGTCGTCGATGGGGTGGGCGTCGTTGTCGGTGAGGGTGACGTCCTGTTCCATGACGTACCAGCCGGTGTAGCCGTGCCGGGTCAGGGCGGAGACGATGCCCGCGATGTCCACGTCGCCCTGGCCGAGGGGTCGGTAGATGCCCTCGCCGACGGCCTTGGTGTAGGTGAGCTCGCCGGCCCTGACCCGTTCGGCCGTGGCGGTGGTGACGTCCTTGAGGTGGACGTGCGCGATCCGGCCGGGGTCTCGTTTGACCAGGTCCAGCGGGTCGGTGCCGCCGATGAGCAGGTGGCCGGTGTCCAGGCAGAGCGGCACCGAGCTGCCCTCCAGTACCCGGTCGACCTCCTCGGCGGTCTCGACCATGGTGCCGACGTGCGGGTGCAGCGTGACCGTGCGGCCGAACTCCGCGGCGTCGGAGACGATCCGGTCGAGGTTGCGCAGCAGCGTCTTCCAACCGGTCGCGTCGAGCGTGGGGCGGCGGTCGTAGCCTTCCACGTCGCTGTCGGCGGCCAGCACCATCACCCCGACGTCGCCTTCGGCGAAGTCGCGCATCCTGGCCCGCATGGCGGGCAGCGGGTCGTGCCCGGGGTCGTGCAGGACGCACGGCAGGAAGCCGCCGATCGCGATCAGCCCGAAGTCGTCGAGCAGCGCCTTCCTGCGGGCCGGCGAGGGCGGCAGGAAGCCCTCGGGCCCTAGCTCGGTGGCGGTCAGGCCCAGCTCGCGCATCTCGCCGAGCACGCGCTCGCGGTCGAGCTGGACGCCCCAGCCGGGCACCTCGCACACGCCCCACGAGATGGGGGCCGCAGCGGTCTTCATCGGCGCACCTCCGCGACGGCGACGGGACGGCCTTCGCGGCGGGACAGGTCGGCCGCTTCGGCGATGTAGAGGGCGGCCAGGGCGTCCTCGATCGAGCACAGGCTGGTCGTGCTGCGCAGGAAGCCGTCCATCTCGGCCACGTAGGCGTCGTGGAAGCGGCTGACGAAGTCCGGCCACGGATCGCCCGGTGGTTGCAGTCCTTCCGCGCTGGTCAGGGGGGCTCGGGGATCGAGGCCGACGACCTGGGTTCTGAGCGTCCCGGCTAGTTCCATCCTGACGTCGTACCCCGCGCCGTTGTAACGCGACCCCTGCATCGTGACGAGTGTGCCGTCGTCCATGGTCAGCAGGGCGGCACTGGTGTCGACGTCGCCCGCCTCGGCGAAGAAGGCCGCGCCCCGGTTCGCCCCGGTGGCGTACACGGTGACCACCTCGCGGCCGGTCACCCAGCGCAGGATGTCGAAGTCGTGGATGTGGCAGTCGCGGTAGATGCCGCCGGACAGCGGGATGTACTCCGCGGGCGGCGGGGCGGGATCGGCGGTGAGCAGGTGCACCCGGTGCAGGTCGCCCAGTTCGCCGCCGCGCAGTGCCATGGCCGCGGCCACGTAGCCGGGGTCGAAGCGGCGTTGGAAACCGATCTGCACGCGGTTGTCGCGCCTGGCCTTCAGCACCTCGACGGTCTCCTGAACGCCCATCGCGACCGGTTTCTCGCAGAAGACCGGGATGCCCAGCCGGCAGGCCTTGACCAGCAGCTCGGCATGGGTGGCCGTCGGAGTCGCGATGACCAGGGCGTCCGCCTCGAAGGGGTCTCCCGGGCGGCCGTACGGGGAACTGCGCACCGGGTCGGACACGATCAGTTCGTCAACCAGCGGGTGCGCGGCCAGGGTCGCGGCATGGAAGGCTCCGATCCTGCCCAGGCCCAGTAGACCGACACGCATGACGCCTCCAGGGGGTAGGGATTCCCTTTCTAGGCGAGCGCCAGAACTCAGTCAATACTTTGTCCTGACATTCTGACTTTTAGAGCTCTCACGACATCCGGGGCGCGGTGCGCCAGCAGGCGGGCGAACCCCACGACGATCGCCGGCGGACCGGGGCGATGCCGCATCGGGCCGAGCGGTTCGGCGGACAGGCCGAGCGCCTGCGCCTCCTCCGCCACCACCTGCTCGTCCCATCCTCGCGGCAGGTGGAGGTAGGCGTGCAGGCCGGCCTCGATGCCGCGCACCTCGACCTCGGGCAGGTGCTCGGCGAGTGCCCTGACCAGGGCGTCGCGCCGGGTCTTGTACTCCCTGCGCATCCGGCGCAGGTTACGGTCGTAGCCGCCGGTGCGCAGGAAGTGGGCGAGGGCGTACTGGTCGATCACCGGGGAGCCGAGATCCAGCTCGCCGCGCGCCCGCCGTACCGCCTTGGCCAGGTGGCGCGGGGCCGCGATCCAGCCCAGCCGCAGGCCGGGCGCCAGCGACTTGCTGACGCTGCCGGCCAGCACCACCCGGTCGGGCGCCAGACCCTGCAGGCAGCCGACCGGGTCACGGTCGAACCTGAACTCGGCGTCGTAGTCGTCCTCCAGCACCAGGCCGCCCCACTCCATCAGCGCGGCCCTGCGCGCGGGCGAGAGCACCACGCCGGTCGGGTACTGGTGGGCCGGGGTCACCAGCGCCACCTCGGCGCCGCTCGCGCTCAGCGCGGCGACGTCCAGCCCCTCTCCGTCGACGGGCACATGGACGAGCTCCGCGCCCGCCCGGCGCAGCAGCGGCTTCTGCCGGTCGCTGGTCGGGTCCTCCACGGCGAGGCCGACCTCGCCCAGGACCTGCAGGATGAGGCTGAGCCCCTGGGCGACCCCGCCGACGATCACCAGGTTGTCCGGGCCGACGTCGGCCGCGCGGACCCGCCGCAGGTGCCCGGCCAGCTCCTCGCGCAGTTCCGGCACGCCGCCGGGGTCGCCGTAGTCGAAGGCGTCGCCCGGCACGGTGCCGAGGACGTGCCTGATCGAGGCCAGCCAGCGCTCGCGGGGGAAGGAGGTCAGGTCGGGCGAGGTGGCCCGGTAGCCGTAGAAGGGCAGTCCCGTCTCCGCGCCGGTGCGCGGCGGCTCGGGGCCGCGCCTGGCGGCCTCGGCCACCAGGGTTCCGGCGCCGACCTTGGAGACCAGGAACCCTTCGGCGACAAGCTGCTCGTACGCCTCCACGACGACGCCGCGCGACACCCCGAGGTCGCCCGCGAGTTGCCGCGTCGCGGGCAGCCGCACGCCCGGCCGCAGCCGTCCCTCGCGGATGGCCCCGCGCAGCTCGGACGCGATCTGCCCCGCGATCGCCCCCCGCTCCCGCCTGATCTCCACATGCAGATCGGCCAATTGGTCCCCTCCAGCGCTAGGCGATTGGACTCTACGAGAGAGCCATTCCCTTCCTAGCATCGCTTCCATGAAAAAGGGAGCCCTCGGCGCCGCCTCGGCCATGCTCATCGTCGGCACACTCGCCGGCGTCTCCGGCGTGATCAAGGACTATCCGCTGTACGGCGGGCAGGCCGTCCGCTACCTCGCCGCCGCCGTCATCCTGCTGATCGTCACCCGCGCGATGGGCCTGCGCGCGATCAGGCTCACCCCCCGCGAGTCCCTGCTGCTGGGCGCGCTGTCGCTGCTCGGCCTGGTCGTCTTCAACGTGTGCGTGGTGGAGGCGACCCGGGCCTCGGGACCCGCCCTGGTCGGCACCGTGCTCGGCACCGTCCCCCTGGTCCTGGCCCTGGTCACCGGGCGTCCGTCGGGCCGGGTGGTGATCGGCGCGACCGTGGTCGTGGCGGGGGCGACGCTGGCCACCGGCCTCGGCAGCGGCAACCTGCCGGGGCTGCTCTGGTCGCTGGGCGCGCTGGTCGGCGAGGTGAGCTTCTCGCTGCTGGCCATCCCGCTGCTGCCCAGGCTCGGGGCGATCCGGGTGTCCGCCTACAGCGTCGCGCTGGCCGTCCCCATGCTGGCGGCGGTCGGGCTCGTCGCCGAGGGGACCTCGATGCTGCGGGTGCCCACGCTCGCCGAGGCGCTCGGCTTCGCCTACCTCGCGGTGGTGGTGACGACGATCGCGTTCTTCCTCTGGTACACCTCGCTGCCCAAGCTGGGCGCGGGCGTCGCCGGGCTGTTCGCGGGCATGATCCCGGTCGGCGCGATCGCCACCGGGGCGCTGCTGGGGGTGGCCGCGCCCACCGTGCCCGACCTGGCCGGGGCCGGGCTGGTGGTGGCGGGCATAGTCGTGGGGCTCACCGCGAAGCGAACCCCAGCGACGACGCTGGTCATTTCACCGGCCACTGGCCGCTCTTGATCCCCTTGAGCACGATCATGATCAATGAGACGCCCAGGCCGGCGACAACGAGCACGCCCAGCACGAACATGACGATGTAACCCGCTTCCATGGCAGCCTCCTCCCTCTTCAGTAGTACGCCGGAATCGGGTCACAAAGCCTCCACGGTTCGCCCAAAAGACGGCACCGAACACGGGCGCGCCGTGCGGGCCGTACCCTCTAGGGGACCGAAAGGATCGAGGGACATGCCCGAGTTCGACTACACCGACCTGCTTCCGCTTGGCGCCGACGAGACCGAGTACCGGCTGATCACGACGGAGGGGGTGCGGAAGGTCGAAGCGGCGGGGCGCACGTTCCTCGAAGTCGACCCCGAGGCGTTGCGGCTGCTCACCGAGACGGCGATCCACGACATCTCGCACTACCTGCGCCCGTCGCACCTCGCCCAGCTCCGGAAGATCGTCGACGATCCCGAGTCCAGCGGCAACGACCGGTTCGTCGCGCTCGACCTGCTGAAGAACGCCTCCATCTCGGCCGGCGGCGTGCTGCCCATGTGCCAGGACACCGGCACCGCGATCGTCATGGGCAAGCGCGGACGGCACGTGCTGACCGACGGCCGCGACGCCGAGCACATCTCCCGAGGCGTGTACGACGCCTACACCAAGCTCAACCTGCGCTACTCCCAGATGGCGCCGCTGAGCATGTGGGAGGAGAAGAACACCGGCAGCAACCTGCCCGCCCAGATCGAGCTGTACGCCGAAGGCGACGACGCCTACAAGCTGCTGTTCATGGCCAAGGGCGGCGGCTCGGCCAACAAGTCGTTCCTGTACCAGGAGACCAAGGCGGTCCTCAACGAGAAGCGCATGCTGGCCTTCCTCGAAGAGAAGATCCGCTCACTCGGCACCGCCGCCTGCCCGCCGTACCACCTGGCCATCGTCGTCGGCGGCACCTCGGCGGAGTACGCGCTGAAGACCGCCAAGTACGCCTCGGCCCGCTACCTCGACTCCATCCCCACCTCGGGCTCGGCCGCCGGGCACGGCTTCCGGGACCTGGAGTTGGAGCAGAAGGTGTTCGAGCTGACCCAGAAGCTCGGCATCGGGGCGCAGTTCGGCGGCAAGTACTTCTGCCACGACGTGCGCGTCATCCGGCTGCCCCGGCACGGCGCGTCCTGCCCGGTGGCGATCGCGGTGTCCTGCTCGGCCGACCGGCAGGCGCTCGCGAAGATCACTGCCGAGGGCGTCTTCCTGGAGCAGTTGGAGACCGACCCGGCGCGCTTCCTGCCCGACACCACCGACGAGCACCTGTCCGACGACGTCGTCCGGGTGGACCTCAACCGGCCGATGCCGGAGATCCTGGCCGAGCTGACGAAGTACCCGGTCAAGACCCGGCTGTCGCTGTCGGGGCCGCTCGTGGTGGCCCGCGACATCGCGCACGCGAAGATCGGCGAGCTGCTCGACGCGGGCGGCGAGATGCCGCAGTACCTCCGCGACCACGCCGTGTACTACGCGGGTCCGGCCAAGACGCCGCAGGGGTACGCCTCGGGCTCGTTCGGGCCGACCACCGCCGGGCGGATGGACTCCTACGTGGAGCGCTTCCAGGCCGAGGGCGGCTCCATGGTCATGCTGGCCAAGGGGAACCGCTCGAAGCAGGTGACCGAGGCGTGCCAGAGGTACGGCGGTTTCTACCTGGGGTCCATCGGCGGCCCGGCGGCCCGGCTGGCGCAGGACTGCATCAAGAAGGTCGAGGTTCTGGAGTATCCGGAACTGGGCATGGAGGCGGTCTGGAAGATCGAGGTGGAGGACTTCCCCGCGTTCATCGTGGTGGACGACAAGGGTGAGGACTTCTTCACCGACCGCACCGGCCCCGTGCTGAACATCGGCCGCCGCGCCTGAGACCACGTCCCGGCCGGGCCCGCGAGGGCTCGGCCTCTCCCCGCCTGAGCGACCATCCGGCCGTATCCTCGCGGATCTTCCCCGTTGTCGCGGCTTCCGCCGCCTTCCCCGTCCCCCACCCGCCCCTCAGGTTGGACCGCCGAGGCGGGTCAGGCGGCCACGTGAGCGCGGTGCGGTGCGACGACGCTGCCGTCGGGGAGCAGCAGACCGGTGTCCTCGAAGACCACGACGCCGTTGCACAGCAGGCTCCATCCCTGGTCGGGGTGGGACGCGATCACATGCGACGCCTCACGATCGGCGGCGTCCGCGGCGGGACATAGGGGTCGGTGGCTGCACATCATGCACCTCTCAGATGAAGCTCCTGCTCGAATGTGTTCAGTAGGGCATCTCTCGCCCTGACGGTGTCCGGAGGTCCGGCTCTATCCGGGTCGCTTTGACGACCGGTCGACGGATCTTGAGTTTTCGCATCCTCATCACGTCCCCACGAAGACTGCGGTCACCTTCGATCACCTGGCCTTATGTCCATCATGACGACCGGCACCGACAGTTTCGACGCCCGGGGGCCGAGGATCTGGGGGACATTCACATCTTCATGCTGCATCACGCGGCTGACGAACGACTTACAAGTCGCTGACCAATCACAATATGCGCACTGTCAAAGTGCCCGATACACGACATGGCGGGGGCCTGCCCGCGCACGCGAGTGGCGGCGGCGCGAGGCCCGCAGCACTCGGGGCCCAAGAGATGGTGCCAGGCACGGGCGGACGGGCCGCCCGCGCCTGCGGGACCAAACTGACTCTGCCATCATGACCCACCTGCAACTAAGTTGCAATAACTGAGAGTCCTAAGACCAAGGTCTGATGCAGATGCATAGAGGTTGCAATAGTGTCGGATCGCAGTTGATCCACTAGGAGGCAGATCATGGGTGACTACACCCTTCCCGACATGCCCTACGACTACGCGGCGCTGGAGCCCGCCATCACCGGCGAGATCCTGGAGCTGCACCACTCCAAGCACCACGCCGCCTACGTCAAGGGCGCCAACGACACCCTGGAGCGCCTGGCCGAGGCCAGGGACAAGGGCGAGTTCGGCGGCCTGGTCGGACTGGAGAAGACGTTCGCGTTCAACCTGTCCGGGCACGTGCTGCACTCGATCTTCTGGGAGAACCTGTCCCCCGACGGCGGCGACCGCCCCGACGGAGCGCTCAGGGCCGCCATCGACGAGCACTTCGGCACCTTCGAGGCGTTCCAGAAGCAGCTCTCCGCCGCCACCGCCGGAGTCCAGGGCTCCGGCTGGGGCATCCTGGCCTGGGAGCCGCTGGGCAAGCGCCTGATCGTCGAGCAGGTGTACGACCACCACGGCAACGTCGGCATGAACAGCACCCCGCTGCTCGTGTTCGACGCGTGGGAGCACGCCTACTACCTGCAGTACCGCAACGTCCGCCCGGACTACGTCGAAAAGCTGTGGGGCCTGGTGAACTGGGATGATGTGGCGCGCCGCTTCTCTGACGTGACGAGTCAGGGCAGTTGACTGAAGTTCGCAACATTTTATCGGCCCGGCCTCTACAGGTCGCTTTAGGCAAATAGGTAAGCTGCCTGCCATGCGTGCGCCGTCCGGTTACCTCCTTGCCGCGCGCTATCGGCTTTTGGAGCCGGTTGGGCGCGGCGGCATGGGCACCGTTTGGCGAGCGCACGACGAGTTGCTCGACCGGGACGTGGCCGTCAAGGAAGTCAGGCTTCCGGTGGTCCTGGACGAGGACCTGCGGGCCGAGCTGTGCGCGCGTACCGAGCGCGAGGGCCGGGCCACGGCCATGGTCACCCACCCGTCGGTCATCACCGTCTTCGACGTGGTCACCGAGGACGAGCGGCCGTGGATCGTGATGGAGCTGCTCCAGGCCAGGTCCCTGGAGCAGCTCATCCTGGACGCCGGGCCGCTGCCGCCGCGCCAGGTGGCGGAGATCGGGCGGCAGATCCTCGGCGCGCTGCGGGCCGTACACGCCAAGGGCATCCTGCACCGCGACGTCAAGCCCAGCAACGTCCTGGTCACCGAGGACCGCGCGGTGCTCACCGACTTCGGCCTGGCCGCGCTCGAAGGCGACGCGTCCATCACCCAGGCCGGCATCGTGCTCGGCTCGGCCGGGTACATCGCGCCCGAGCGGGTGCTCGGCGCCAAGGCCAGCCCGTCCGGCGACCTGTGGTCGCTCGGCGCGACCCTCTACACGGCCGTCGAGGGCCGGGGCCTGCACGGCCGCCGTACGGCCGCCGCCGCGCTCGCCGCCCTCAGCAGCGGCGAGCCCATCCCGATGCTCAGGGCCGGGCCCCTGGCCCCCGTCCTCGACGCCCTGCTGCGCATCGACCCGGCCAACCGGCTCGACTCGGTGCGCGCCTCGCTCATGCTGGCCCGGGTGGCCGCCGGCGGCTCGGCCGAGGAGCCCCTCGCGCAAGCCGCCCGCAAGTCGGTCCGTACGGCTCCCGCGCTCGCCGTACCCTCCTTCACGCGCCGCCCCACCCACCGTGGCCTGCACCGGGCCGAGACCACGGGCTCGACGCCGGCCGTCCCCTCACCCAGGGGCGTGCACCGGAAGGTGCTCGAATCCCGACCCACGCCGTCCCCGTATGCCCGTTTTATGCAAGCGATGATTAAGCTGTGCTTGCCCAGGCGTTTTTGGCCGCGCGAACTTCGCAAGCGCGGGTAAAGCGTTATCCAAGCAAGAATAGATATCTTCTTCTCATGCCGGAACAGCAAGCGCGCCTGCTGGCGGATCGCTACGAGCTGATCACGCCACTCGGCCGGGGGACCATGGGTACCGTCTGGCGGGCCCGTGATCGCGCCCTGGGTCGCGAGGTAGCGATCAAGGAAATTCGCCAGGACCCAGGCCTCACCGAGGAACAGCGCGCCGAGCTACGCGAGCGCATGGTCCGCGAAGGTCGCACCGCGGCACGCGTCAGCCATCCGTCGGTGGCCTCCATCCACGACGTGATCATCCATGACGACAGCCCGTGGATCATCATGGAGCTCGTCGAGGCCCGCTCCCTGGAGCAGGTCATCGACGAGGAGGGGCCGCTGCCGCCCCGCCTGGTGGCCGAGATCGGCGTCGACCTGCTGGGCGCGCTGCGCGCGGCGCACGCCCAGGGCATCACCCACCGCGACGTCAAGCCCGGCAACGTGCTGATCAGCGAGACCGGCCGGGTGGTGCTGACCGACTTCGGCATCGCCAAGACGGAGGGCGACTCCAAGCTGACCCAGACCGGCATGGTGATCGGCTCGCCCGGGTACACCGCGCCGGAACGGGCCCGCGGCGAGTACACCGGGCCGGAGTCCGACCTGTGGTCGCTCGGCGCGACGCTGTACTTCGCCGTCGAGGGGCGGCCCGCGTACGAGCGCAAGACGGTGGCCGAGACGCTGGCGGCGCTGATGTCCGAGAGCGCCGACCCGCCCACGCAGGCCGGGGTGATGCGGCCGGTGCTCGACGGGTTGCTGCACAAGAACCACCACCAGCGACTGACCGCGGCCAAGGCGGAGACCATGCTCAGGATGGTCGCCGACACGCCCACAGGGGAGATGAAGGCGCTGCAGGCCGACGAGGGGTTCGACCCCGATCGCACGATGACGGTGCACCGTCCCAAGGGGCCGCCGCCCGCATCGTCGGACGAGGGAGCCCTCGTCACATCCCGCATCGACCCACTGCCGAACGGCCTGCCCGGCAAGCCGGTGTTCCCCGTCCCCGGCCGCCCTGGCACACCCACTCCCCCGGCTCCCGGCACGCCTGGTAGACCCGGAGGTCCTGGAGCCCCCGGCGGACCTGGCGGACCTGGGCAGGGTGGGTCTGGCGGGCCTGGCGGTCAAGGAGTGCCCGGGTTCCCGCCTCCGTCTGGGGGTGGGCCTGGTGCCTTCGGTCACCAGGGTGGGCCTCACGGTCCCGGAGCACCCGGTGCTCAGGGAGGGCCGGGAGCGTTCGGGCGATCCGGTGGTCCGAACGGACCCAACGCCTTCGGCGGACCGGGCGGGCCTGCTCAGGCCGGGCTCTCCGGTGAGCCGGCCACCCTCCCCGGCGGCCCAGGTGGCCCCGGGTACCCAGGCGGACCGGGATACCCTGGTGGACCTGGTCAGCCCGGCGGACAGGGCCCTGGGGGCGCTCCTGGCCCCGGCCAGCCCAGTGGTCCGGGAGGTCCCGGCCCTGGCGGGCCAAGCGGTCCAGGATCCGGCATGCCCAGCGGTCCCGGCGGCCCTGGAGCGCCCGGAGGCTCGCGCGGGCCTGGGGGCCCTGGCGGGCCGAACTCGCCCGGTGGGCGCGACAGGTCCGGGCCTGGAGGCCCCGGGCCGTACGGCGGACCGGAGCAGTACGGCGCGCCCGGCCAGCGTGGCGGGCCGGAGCAGTACAACGGACCGGAGCAGTACGGCGGGCCCGACCAGTACGGCGCGCCTGGGCAGTACAACGGCCCGGGTGGGCAGCAGGTTGGTGTGGGATTGCCCGGTGGGCAAGGTTTTCGGGGGGAAGCAGTGGAGGAAACCGGTTCCGAGAGGGGCACAAGCCTCGGTACCGACTTGTTCGCGATCGCCGGAGGCCAAGCCTCCGACGCCAAGGAAGGCAACCGAGCGGGAGTCCTCATCCTCATCGGCGTCGCCATCATCGCCCTGGCGGTGATCGCCATCCTGGTCATCGCGGCATTCAACGGCTAACCCGAAACGGAGAGCAACCGGCCCCGGGGCTGGCGACGAAACTGCCGCCCCGGGCCGTCGTGTTCGATTCGGATCGCACAGACTTAGACACATGAGCGAGTTTCGGATCGAGCGCGACTCCATGGGCGAGGTGCGCGTCCCCGCCGGTGCACGCTGGCGGGCGCAGACCCAGCGTGCCGTGGAGAACTTCCCCATTTCCGGCCGTACCCTCGAACCTTCCCACATAGCCGCCCTGGCCCTGATCAAGGCCGTCGCGGCCGAGGTCAACGGCGAGCTGGGGGTGATCGACAAGGAGCTGGCCGAGGCGATCGCGGAGGCCGCCGCGGACGTGGCCGAGAACGAGCACGACGAGCACTTCCCCATCGACCTCTTCCAGACCGGCTCGGGCACCTCGTCGAACATGAACGCCAACGAGGTCATCGCCACCCTGGCCGAGCAGCGGCTGGGCCGGGCCGTACACCCGAACGACCATGTGAACGCCTCGCAGTCGTCCAACGACGTCTTCCCCACGTCGATCCATGTGGCGGCGGCCACCGAGGTGATCTTCCATCTGGTGCCGTCGTTGCAGCATCTGGCGACAGTGCTGCGGGCGAAGTCGCTGGAGTTCGCCACGGTGGTCAAGTCCGGCAGGACGCATCTGATGGATGCCACGCCGGTCACCCTGGGGCAGGAGTTCGGCGGGTACGCGGCGCAGGTCGAGCATGGTGTGAACCGGGTCAAGTCGGCCCTCGTGCACGTGGTCGAGCTGCCGCTGGGCGGCACGGCGGTCGGGACGGGGGTGAACACGCCGCCGGGGTTCGCGGAGAAGGCGATCGCGAAGCTGAGCGAGGCGACAGGCATCAAGTTCGTGGAGGCCGAGGACCACTTCGAGGCGCAGAGCGCGCAGGACTCCCTGGTGGAGCTCTCGGGGCAGCTCAAGGTCATCGCGGTCTCGCTCAACAAGATCGCGAACGATCTGCGCTGGATGGGGTCGGGCCCCCGCGCCGGCCTGGGCGAGATCAACCTGCCGGACCTGCAGCCGGGGTCCTCGATCATGCCGGGCAAGGTCAACCCGGTCATCCCCGAGGCGACGGCGATGGTGGCGGCGCAGGTCATCGGCAACGACGCGACGATCACGTTCGCGGGGGCGTCGGGCAACTTCGAGCTGAACGTCATGCTGCCGGTGATCGCCGGCAACCTGCTGGAGTCGATCCGCCTGCTGGCGAACGTCTCCCGCCTGCTGGCCGACCGGTGCGTGGCGGGCGTCACCGCGAACGTGGAGCGCTGCCTGGAGTACGCCGAGTCCTCCCCGTCGATCGTCACCCCGCTGAACCGCCTGCTGGGCTACGAGGAGGCCGCGAAGATCGCCAAGCAGGCACTGGCCGAGCGCAAGACCATCCGCGAGGTGGTCATCGAGCGCGGTCACGTCGCGGGCGGCAAACTTACCGAGGCCCAGCTCGACGAGCTGCTCGACGTCCTCTCCATGACAGGGCGCACATAGTGGAGCACCTTTCTATGTCGCCGAACCCCATGTGCCCCCCGCCGGGCTGCGGCTAGGGTCCTGGGCATGGCGAACGAGCTGACCGGGCGCACCGCCCTGGTGACGGGGGCGGGCGGGGGGATCGGCCGGGCCTGCGCGCTCCGGTTGGCCTCGGCCGGGGCGCGGGTGCTGGTCGTCGACATGGACGGGGAGGCGGCGGGGAAGGTCGCGGTGGAGACGGGCGGGGTGGCCGTGGCCGCCGACCTGGCCGATCCCGGCTTTCTCGGCCTGCTGCCGGAGGAGCCCGTCGACATCCTGGTGAACAACGCCGGGTTCCAGCATGTGGCGCCGATCGAGGAGTTCCCGCCCGCGGTCTTCTCGAAGATCCTGAAGGTGATGGTGGAGGCGCCGTTCCTGCTGGTCAGGCGGGTTCTGCCGGGCATGTACGAGCGGGGGTGGGGCAGGGTGGTGAACATCTCGTCGGTGCACGGGTTGCGCGCTTCGCCGTACAAATCCGCATATGTCACGGCGAAGCATGCGCTTGAGGGGCTCAGTAAGGTGATCGCGCTCGAAGGGGCGGCCAAGGGGGTCACCTCGAACTGCGTCGCCCCGGCCTATGTGCGTACCGAGCTGGTGGAGAAGCAGATCGAGGACCAGGCGCGGGCGCACGGCATCGGGGCCGCGCAGGTGGTCGAGGACATCATGCTCCAGCCCGCCGCGATCAAGCGGCTGATCGAGCCCGAGGAGGTGGCCGAGCTGGTCGCCTACCTCTGCGGCCCGCAGGGCTCGTTCGTCACCGGCGTCTCCCTCCCCGTCGACGGCGGATGGACCGCCCGCTAGGACAATGAACCCCATGCGCGTCTACCTCGAACTCCTGGCCAGGCAGGCTTCCGCCGTCGAGTTCGAGGGGCCGGTGCTCAGAGCGCGAGCCGAAGGCGCGAGCCCGGCCCAGATCGAGGAACTGGAGCAGGCCAAGGTCGAGGCGCTCAAGGTACGCGACCTGCTGCGCCGCAGGGCCAGGCGCGAAGCCGAGCTGTCGGCCCTGTACGACACGGCGGGCGACCTGGCCGGGCTGCGCGACCTGGACGCGGTGCTGGAGGCCATCGTGCACCGGGCCAGGCAGTTGCTCGGCACCGACACCGCCTACCTGACGCTGCACGCCCCGGACCGGGGCGACACCTTCATGCGGGTCACCGACGGCTCCATCTCGGCCTCCTTCCGGGCGCTCAGGCTGGCGATGGGCGCGGGGCTCGGCGGGCTGGTCGCGCAGACGGGCACGCCGTACACCACGGCCGACTACTTCGCCGACGGGCGCTTCCGGCACAAGGAGCACATCGACTCGGCGGTCATCGAGGAGGGCCTGGTGGCGATCCTCGGCGTACCACTGAAGCTGGGCCGCCGGGTCATCGGCGTGCTGTTCGCCGCCAACCGCAGCGCCCGCCCGTTCGCGCAGGAGGAGGTCGCGCTGCTGGCCTCGCTGGCCGCGCACGCCGCCGTGGCGATCGACAACGCCAGGCTGCTGCAGGAGACCAGGAACGCCCTGGAGGAGCTCTCCCAGGCGCACGCGCTCGCCCGCGCGCACGGCGAGGCGGTGGAGCGGGCGGCGCTCGCGCACGACCGGATGACCTCGCTGGTGCTGCGCGGCGGCGGCATCGAGGACGTCGCGGCGGTGGTGACCGAGGTGCTCGGCGGCTCACTGGCCGTCCTGGACGACCTGGGCAGGCCGATCACCGGCGACGTCGGCGACCTGGCGCCCGGCGTGCTGGACGCGGCGGCGCTCGGCCGTACCGTGCGCCGGGGCGACCTGCTGATCACCTCGGCCGAAGTCGGCGGCGCGCCGCTGTGCACGCTGGTGCTGCGTAGCGACGACGCCGACGAGCGCATCCTGGAGCGGGCCGCCCTGGTCTGCGCGCTGCTGCTGCTGTTCCGCAGGACGGTGGCCGAGGCCGAGGGCCGGGTGCGCGGCGAACTGCTCGACGACCTGATCTCGCGCGCCTCCGACGACCCGGAAGGGCTGGCCGACCGGGCCCGCAGACTCGGGGTGGATCTGGCCGCCCCGCATGTGCTGGTCTCGGTCAGGCACGGCGGCCAGCGCGAGCGGGCGGCGTTCTGGGCCTCCTCGCAGGCCGCGACGCACCACGGGCTGGCCGCGGCGCGCGGCGGCGAGGTGGTGCTGCTGCTGCCGGGCGAGCGGCCCGGCGCGACCGCCCAGCGCGTCGCCGCCGAGCTAAGCGCCTCGCTCGGCAGCCCGGCGACCGCCGGCGCGGCCGGGCCCGTGCGCGGGCCCGGCGAGGTCGCCACGGCCCACCGGGAGGCTCAGCGGTGCGCCGAGGCGCTGCTCGCGCTCGGCCGGGCGGGAGACGGCGCGAGCGCCGCCGAGCTGGGCTTCGTCGGCCTGCTGATGAGCGACGGCCACGACGTGTCCGGCTTCGTCGGCTCGGTGCTCGGCCCGGTCGCCGACTACGACGCCCGGCGCGGCACCGCCCTGGTGCGCACGCTGGCCGCCTACTTCGGCTCAGGCACCTCACCCTCGCGTACGGCCGAAGCCATGCACATCCACGTCAACACCGTCACCCAGCGCCTCGACCGGATCGGCCGCCTGCTGGGCGACGGCTGGCAGGAACCCGACCGGTCACTGGAGATCCAGCTCGCCCTCCGCCTACACCGCCTGCGTGGTCCCGCCGGACATGCCTCCTGAGCCGACTATGGGGATCTGATCCATATGAGTGACGTCGGTCACTCCCTAGCGTGAGGCGTACATCCCCGACTCCCGCACCTGGAACACCCGGCCGCCTTCCAGCGCGCCCTCGTCGAGCACCTGCGGGGGTAGTGCCGCGTCAGTCCCTGAGGTAGCGGTGCTTGCCCGCCCGTGCCAGCCGTACCGCGTGTCGTGCCCCCGGCACGCGGCGGGCCAGCCGGTGCAGCAGCGAGTCGCGGCCCATCGGGGAGCGCTGCACCGGGTCCATGGCCGTCGACTGCCGGACCGCCACCCGCCCGCCGCGCACCTCGAGCCCGAACCTGAGCCCGATCTCCTGGTCCTGGGTGCGCAGGAAGGGCGCCCAGGCGCCGGGGCCCAGCTGGTCCCGGCCCGGCATCAGCCGCTTGACCGGCACCTTGGCCACCAACTGCCCCGCGATCTGGCCGGGCACCCCTGGCTCGACCAGCGCGGGCGCGGTGATCTCGCGGTCGCTGCCGTCGGCGTTGCGCAGCACCAGCTCCAGCGTGGGCCCACCGCTCGGCGGCACGTACGGCACCGGCACCACGACGTAGACGTGCCCTTCCCGCCTGGTGACCGTGGCCCCCGGCGAGACCAGCGCGACCGACTCGGGGAAGGAGCGCGGCTCCACGCACAGGCCCAGCTCGCCGGCGTCGCTCCAGCAGGGCACCACCAGGCGGCGGCGCGGCCGTTCGGCGAGCACGCCCAGGCAGGTGAGAGGGCCTTCGGAGCGCCTGACGCGCGTTCTGGCGTGGTGGGCGCCGCCGTACATCCTGACGTGTACCTCCCACTGGCCGGAGCCCAGCGGCTCGCCCATGGCCGCCGTGGCGATGTCCACCCTGGCCTCGCCCTCGACCCTGAGCCGCAGGCGGCGGCCGTCGCCGACGCGCACGACCTGGCAGGTGACGGGGACGAAGTGGGTGACGCCGCTGTCGGCGTGCCTGATGTACACCTCCAGCCTGGCCCGTTCGACGGCGGCGGTGACGTCCATGGCGTCCTCGGGCAGCAGCGCGCCGTCCACCGCTCTGGGCGGGCGCCAGAACACCCGCTCGCCGGCGGCGCGGAAGGTGGCCGGCTCGCCTTCGTTGTCGTGGATCTCCACGCCGAGGCCGAGCACCAGGACCTCGTTCTCCCAGCGCACCCGGCCGAGGTCGGCGCGGAGTCCGGTGCGGCGCGAGGCGTTGGCGAACACCACGATCTGGTCCAGGCGGCCCGCGCGCAGCAGGACGGCCACGACCCGCAGATGGACCGGCAGGAAGCGGTCGAGGTCGGCGGGGAAGCTCTCCAGCACCAGTTCCCTGAAGGTGGTGAAGAGCAGCCCGCGGTCCACCGAGGAGTTGGCGAAGCGGGGACTGAGGAAGGGCTTGAGCACGGCCGTACGCAGCAGGTGGGCGTTCATCCGGTCGCGCTGGCGGCCGTGCGGGGTGTGCGCGTCGATGAGCGCGAGCAGCGCGCGCACCTCGGCCGCGACGGCCCTCGGCTGCTCCTCGACCGCCTCCTGCTCCCCCAGATGGCAGCACACCTGGTCAGCCATGATCGCGACGACCTTGGCCAGCAGGTACGCCTTCACCGAGAACGCCTGCTCGGCCACCCGCCCCCCGGGTACGGCGAAGCCCAGCTTGTGCTCCTCGACGAACGCCCGGCGGTACAGCTTGTGCGGCGTGAGCAGGCTGAGCAGCCGGTCGCGCAGGAGGTCGGCGCGGGCCTGGTTGGCGGCGAACGCCGACAGCGGGGCGCCGCCCCGGACCAGCCTGCCCACCAGCACGTCGGCATCGGTCTCCACGGCCCGCGCGTGCATCTGCTCGAGCGCGGTGCGTTCCAGCCGGTCGCCCTGTCCCATCAGGTAGACGTAGTCGCCGCAGGCCGCGGCGAGGCCGACGTTACGGCCCCGCATGGGCGAACCGGTATGCGGCAGGTGCAGGACGCGCACGTTCCGCCTGACCGTCGCCACGGTGTCGAGGCGTTCGGCGATCCCGTCCGTGGAACCGTCGTCCACGAAGATCACTTCATAGGCGTCCGCCGGCAGGGTCTGCTCCAGGACCGAGCGGATGCACGCGTCTGCGCCGTTTCCGGGATTGTGGATACTCACGATCACGCTGACCTTCACACCCATGCGGCCAAGGGTGCGACGTCACTCCCGGGCGCGGCGCGCAGGCTTGCCGATCGCGGGCAGAAGCGTGACCGCTCAGTACCACCCCTTGGCCTGGGAATGGCCCCAGGCGCCGCAAGGCGAGCCGTAGCGGCCCTTGATGTAGCCGAGGCCCCACTTGATCTGGGTGGCGGCGTTGGTCTGCCAGTCGCCGCCGGCGCTGGCCATCTTGCTGCCGGGCAGCGATTGCGGGATGCCGTAGGCGCCGGAGTAGCGGTTCATCGCCCGCTCGTTCCAGCCGCTCTCCTTGTGCCAGAGCTTCTCCAGGCAGCCCCACTGGTCGTCGCCGAAGCCGAAGCCGGACAGCATGCCCTTGGCGGTCGCCTTGTTGCTGCCGGGCGAGGGGTCGCTGCCGGGCGGGAAGTTGGCGGGCGGGAACCCGTTGCCGCCGGGGCCCCGGTCGGGCACCTCGATCGGCGACAGGTCGCCGGCCGCCCTGCCCGCCTTGAGCCGGTCGCGCTTGAGCCGCTCGACGGCGGCGGCCTTGAGCTGGTCGGCGTTGGGGTCGGCGGCGAACGGGTCGCCTCCGCCGAAGAATCCGGCCATCTCCTGCAGCGTCAGCGGGTTCTCCGGCGGCGGGGCGGTGGCGTTCTGGTAGGCGGTGTAGGCGACGAAGCCGCCACCTCCGAACACGACCACGGCGGCGATGCCCAGGACGATCACACGCTTGGGGGTCAGCCTGGAGGAACCTGGCGGCCGGCGCCGGCCTCGGGGGACCTCGGACGAGGAGCGCTCTCTCAACTGCGGACCTGGGTTCACGACCTATGAGCTTGCCGTGTCAGGGGGGGTGCTTCGCAACCGGAACGTGGCATTCGGTTGGCGTTCCTTTGACTAACCGGCAGGTAACCGGGGCATTCCCATGCAATGTGATATTCGTCACATTGAGAAGTGGTGTCCGCCCTCCGTGCCCCCGCCCGAAGGGTGGACGCTCTTCAGGTTGCCCGCCGTTCGTCGTGATGAGATGCGCACGATGTCACAGTTTCATGACACGGAACGGATTTTCCCTGGTTAGAACAATAATATCGACGTGGCAGGCATCCTTCTCGTCGAAGACGACCCCTCCGTGCGCACGGGCCTCGAACTCGCGCTGACCAGGCAGGGACATTCGGTCACGTCCTACGCCACCGGCGAGGAGGCGCTCGACCACATCCGCGCCCGGCGGCCGGAGATCGCGATCCTGGACGTGATGCTGCCCGGCATCGACGGCGTCGAGGTCTGCCGCCGCATCCGCCGCCTCGACCAGCTCCCGGTCATCCTGCTCACCGCGCGGGGCGACGACCTGGACGTGGTGGTCGGCCTGGAGGCGGGCGCCGACGACTACGTGGTCAAACCGGTCGAGCCGCGCGTGCTCGACGCGCGCATCCGGGCGATCCTGCGCAGGGCGGAGTCGGCCACCTCCGACCGCATCACGTTCGGCGACCTGGTGATCGACCGGGGCGCGCTCAAGGTCAGCCTGGCCGGCAAGGAGATCCACCTCACGCCCACCGAGCTGCGCCTGCTGCTGGAGCTGGTGCGCCACCCCGGCCAGGTGCTCAACCGGCGCTACCTGCTGCGGGTGGTCTGGGACCACACCCACGTCGCCGACTCGCGCCTGGTCGACGCCTGCGTCCAGCGGGTAAGGGCCAAGATCGAGCCGCGCCCCGCCGACCCGACCTTCATCCACACCGTCCGCGGCTTCGGCTACCGGTTCAACCCCCCGTGATTCCCCTGTTCACCGGCCTGCGCGCGCGGCTGGTCGTCACCTTCACCCTCGTCGCCGTCACCGCGTCGGCCCTCGTCGCGGGCATCGGCTACGAGCTGGCCAAGGGCGCCATGATCGACCGCAGCACCCAGAACGCCAAGGACACCCTGGCCAAGGAGCTGCAGCGGATCAACTTCGCGGTCGGCGAGCTGCAGCCGGGCGAGGTACAGCCGAGCAGCCAGGACCTGGAGAACCTCGTCGGCGCGCTGGAGGGCCCGGGACGGCACGTGCTGGTGGAGTACCAGGGCCAGATCTTCCCCGACTCCGGCAGCAACATGGGCACCAACGAGGTGACCGGCGAGCTGCGCGGCCAGGCGCTCAGCCGGATGGTCGCCCAGCGCCGGATCTACAACGACCAGCCCTGGCTGATCGTCGGCACCCAGGTCAAGCGCATCGACAAGCAGGGCCTCCCGCAACCCACGGGCCTGAGCGTCTTCCTGTTCATGTCGCTGGCCGAGGAGGAGGCGACGCTGAGCAACCTGAGGGGCGCCTTCACCCAGGCGGGCGGCATCGTCCTGCTCATCGCGCTCACGGTCGCCCTGCTGTCCGCCCGCCAGGTGCTGCTGCCGATCGGCAGGCTCAGCGCCGCCGCCCAGGCGCTCGGCGGCGGACGCCTGGACACCCGCCTGCCGGTCAGGGGGAAGGACGAGCTGGCCGCGCTGACCGCCCGGTTCAACGACGCCGCCGCCGCGCTCGAGCTGAGCGTGTCCGAGCTGCGCTCGCTGGAGGCCATCTCGCGCCGGTTCGTGGCCGACGTCTCGCACGAGCTGCGCACCCCGCTGACCGCGATGACCGCCGTCGCCGACATGCTCTCCGAGGAGGCCGACCGGCTGCCCGAGCAGCCCGCCGAGGCGGTCAGGCTGGTCCTGCACGAGGTCGCCAGGCTCAGGGAGCTGGTCGAGCACCTGATCGAGATCAGCCGGTTCGACGCCGGCACCGCGACCCTGCGCCGCGAGTCGGTGAGCGTCTCCGACGCGATCAGCGACTGCCTGGAGGTGCGCGGCTGGGACGAGGGCATCCGCGTGCACACCCCGGTGAACCTGACCGTCAACCTCGACCCCCGGCGCTTCGACGTCATCCTGGCCAACCTCGTCGGCAACGCGATGAAGCACGGCGGCCCGCCGGTCGTCATCACCGCCCGCAGCACCCCGAACGGCCTGGAGGTGAAGGTCCGCGACCACGGCAAGGGCATCTCCGCCGACGCGCTGCCGCATGTCTTCGACCGCTTCTTCAAGGCGGGCGCGGGCCGCAGCCGCAGCCAGGGCAGCGGCCTGGGCCTCTCCATCGCCAGGGCCAACGCCCACCTGCACGGCGGCACGATCTCGGTACGCCGGGAGGACCCCGGCACACTCTTCACCGTCTGGATCCCGCACTCGTGAACGCCTGCCGCCTGTCCCTCGCCGCCGCGCTCGTACTGGCCGCCACGAGCGCCTGCGGCATCACCCCGACCAACGTCGTGACGGTCGGCGACGCGCCGGTGATCCGCACCCGCCCGCAGTACAGCGACGTGTACCTGCTGCGGGCCGGACGCCTGGTGCTCAACAAGGTGCGGGTGCCCTCGAACTCGCTGGCCGACCACATGCGGGTGCTGTTCGACATCGCCAACCAGACCCCGGCGGTCCTGCGCGAGGACGGCGACCTCAGCGGGCTGTCGCTGCGCGAGGCCGACCCCCGGGTGTTCGGCACCCAGCCGCAGCGCACCGACCCGGGCGTGCGTGGCCTGCGCCTGCATGTCTACCTGGAGGGCGACAAGAAGCTCAGCGAGGCCGGGCTCGCCCAGATCGTCTGCACCGCGCGACTGCGCCCCGAGGTGTGGGAGGTGCGGGTCAGCCAGTTCATGCCGGGCAAGTCGCCCAAGTCTTGGGGGAAGCACACCTGCAGGGAGTTCCACCATCTCGCTCCCCAGGGTGCTCCCCCCTGACCTGTCAGAGGTTGATGTCCTCCAGCATCTCGGTGACCAGCGCCGCGATCGGCGAACGCTCGGACCTGGTCAGCGTCACATGGGCGAACAGCGGATGACCCTTGAGCTTCTCCACCACCGCCACCACGCCGTCGTGCCGGCCGACGCGCAGATTGTCGCGCTGGGCGATGTCGTGGGTGAGCACCACCCGCGAGTTGGCGCCGATCCGGCTGAGCACCGTGAGCAGGACGCCGCGCTCCAGCGACTGCGCCTCGTCCACGATGACGAACGCGTCGTGCAGCGAGCGCCCGCGGATGTGGGTGAGCGGCAGGACCTCCAGCATCCCGCGCGCGAGCACCTCCTCGATCACCTCGGGCGTGGTGACCGCGCCCAGCGTGTCGTAGACCGCCTGGGCCCAGGGGCCCATCTTCTCGCCCTCGGACCCCGGCAGGTAGCCGAGCTCCTGGCCGCCCACGGCGTACAGCGGGCGGAAGACGACCACCTTGCGGTGCTGGCGGCGCTCCAGGACGGCCTCCAGGCCCGCGCAGAGCGCCAGCGCCGACTTACCGGTGCCGGCCCGGCCGCCGAGCGAGACGATGCCGACCTCCGGGTCCATCAGCAGGTCGAGCGCGATGCGCTGCTCGGCCGAGCGGCCGTGCAGGCCGAACACCTCGCGGTCGCCGCGGACCAGCCGCACCGACTTGTCCGGCAGCACCCGGCCGAGCGCGGAGCCGCGGCCGGACAGCAGCCGCAGGCCGGTGTGCGTGGGCAGGTCCCTGGCCTCCTCCAGGTCCGCGGTGCCCTGCTCGAAGAGCGCCCCCACGTCCTCGGTGGTGACCTGTATCTCGGCCATCCCCGTCCAGCCGGACTCCGAGACCAGCTCGGCGCGGTACTCCTCGGCGACCAGGCCGATGGAGGCGGCTTTGACCCGCAGCGGCAGGTCCTTGGAGACCAGCACCACGTCGCAGCCCTCGGCGGCCAGCGTGCGGGCCACGGTGAGGATGCGGGTGTCGTTGTCTCCCAGCCTGAACCCGACGGGCAGGATCGAAGGATCGCTGTGGTTGAGCTCAACCCTTATGGTGCCGTCACCTGTCGGCATCGGCTCGTCGAGCCTGCCGTACTGCACTCGCAGGTCGTCGAGGTAGCGCAGCGCCTTTCGTGCGAAGTAGCCGAGTTCGGGATGGTGACGCTTGGCCTCCAGCTCCGTGATCACGACGATGGGAAGGACGACCTCATGCTCGGCGAAGCGGGTCATGGCCGCCGGGTCGGCGAGCAGGACCGAGGTGTCCAGCACGTAGGTGCGCCGCCCGGCGGGCGAGTGCGAGGTGGGCGACGTAGGGTTGCTCGAGGACACTGCCACACGTTCTCCCCCGGGCGCCTGTGAGGATAGGCGCCCTGCAGACGAGGTGGGATTCGGACCGGCCCCGCCGCCTCATCTCCGTCCTGCGGAGCAGGTGCCGGGTTCCGGCCCCCCTCGGCAGGTCGGGATGCAAAGGCGGGCCCTCTCCGGAGCGTCCGGCCTGTGGTCGGACACTTCCAACGTTAGGTCCTGAATACCCCACCCCCGGGCGGCCAAGCCTGACCGTCCGGGGGAGTTCACCTGGCGTTTCAGGAACCGTAGCGCCGGTGTCTCGCGGCGTAGTCGCGCAGCGCCCGCAGGAAGTCGACCCTGCGGAAGTCAGGCCAGTAGGCCTCGCAGAAGTAGAACTCCGAATGGGCGCTCTGCCAGAGCATGAACCCGGACAGGCGTTGCTCGCCCGACGTCCTGATGAGGAGGTCGGGATCGGGCTGGCCGCGAGTGTAGAGATGCTCGGCGATGTGCTCCACATCGAGGACCTCGACGAGGTCCTCAATGCTCGCCCCCTTGCTGGCGTGCTCCTGGAGGAGTGAGCGCACCGCATCAGCGATCTCACGTCTTCCTCCATACCCAACCGCAACGTTCACAATCAGCCCTGGACGGTGCGATGTGACTTCTTTTGCGTTTTTTAGGACATGGGCGGTGCGATCGGGCAGCAGGTCGAGCGCGCCCACCGGGCTCACCCGCCAGCCCTCGGCGACGAGCTCCTCGACCACGTCCTCGATGATCTTCATGAGGGAGTCGAGCTCGTCCTTGGAACGGTTCAGGTTGTCACTGGAGAGCATCCAGACGGTGACGACCTCGACGCCCGCCTCCTTGCACCAGGTGAGCAGCTCGGAGATCTTGTCGGCGCCCTTGCGGTGCCCTCTGCTGACGTCGGCGAGACCCAGGGCCCGCGCCCAGCGGCGGTTGCCGTCGATGATGACCCCGACATGGCGGGGGATGTTGTCGCTGTCCTGGGACAGCTTGGCCTCCAGCCGGCGCTCGTACAGCCGGTAGACCAGGTCACGCAGGTCCACGGAGTCCCTCCAGCGGTGCAGTGCCCTACAGCCGGTTCATCCGGGTTTCTCCTGATCCGGATTCCCGACCTAGGCAATTATCACCGCCTTTCGAGACTACCCGCCCCCTCAACGGGATTCCGGCCGAGTTCCCGGCCGCCCAGGCACGCCTCGGCGTCGGCCACCAGCGACCGCACGAACGCCCCCAACTCCCCCGAGGTCAGCACCGCCCGCATGCCCACCCCCGGCGTCCCCCAGGCCTCCAGGTAGGCCCTGCGGGTCACCCGCCACTCCCCCGCGCCGCCCGGCCCCGGCACCCAGACCGGGATCGTCCTGAGCTGGCAGCGCAACTCCCCGCCGCCGATCGCCCCGGCCCGCGTGCGGTACCGGAAGGCGAACAGCTCCCCGTCGGGCTCCTCGGGGAAGCGATCGTCGGGATCGGGCCACAGCCGCGCCCCGCCCCGGCCCTCACGGGCCTCCTCCACCCCACGCGCCAGCCGCGCCAGGAACCAGCCACAGCGCTCCCCCACCAGCCCGTACGGCGTGCCGTCGCGGTGGAGCTCCAGGGTGATCTCGTACGGCACGCCGACGCTGTCCGTGCATGCGACCGGCGTAACGGTCAGATATGAACCATCTACGCAACGTAGTCCCCCCACCCCAGAGAGGGTATCCGTCCTAAAGTTCGTTAAACCCGTAGAAACGGACAGCCGTACCGCCCAGAACCTGGTCCCGGTCCGTGCCGCCGAGCAGCGCCGCCGTGACCTCCCACACCGTCCGGTAGTCCGAGGCCAGCAGCGCGACCGGCCAGTCGCTGCCCGCCATCAGCCGCTCCGGCCCGAACACCTCGACCGCGTGCTCGACGTACGGCCGCAGGTCCTCGACCGTCCAGTTCGCCTGGTCGGCCTCGGTGACCAGCCCCGACACCTTGGCGTACACGTTGGGCGCGCCCGCCGCGGCGGCGAGCAGCGAGGCCCACGGCTCCCACTCGCGGTCCCTGATGCGCGGCTTGGACAGGTGGTCGACGACGATGTTCAGCGTGGGGTGGCGTTCGGCCAGTGTGACCACGTGCTCCAGGTGGCGGGGCAGCAGCGAGACCACGTCGAAGGTGAGCCCGGCGGCGGCCACCAGTCCCAGGCTCTCCAGCACGGTGTCCCGGACCAGCCAGTCGGGGTCGGGCTCGGTGTGGATGAGATGCCGGACCCCGGCAAACTTCGGATGTCTCCGGTAGCGCTCGATCGCCTCGGCGGCCTCGTCCGGCCGGTCCAGCGGCACCCAACCGACTACGGCGGCGATGAACCCGTGCGCGTCGGCGTGCGCGAGCATCGCGTCCGTGTCCGCATACGAGTCGTCGGCCTGCACCAGGACGGTCGCGTCCACGCCCGCGACGGCCAGCTCGGGAGCCAGGTCGGCGGGCCCGAAGGTGCGGTGGATCGGCGCCAGGTCCGGGGTGGGCCAGGAGTAGATGCCGCTGTCCAGATCCCAGAAGTGCTGATGCGCATCGACAATCACCCGGCAAACATAGGATCTCTCCTCCTATCAGAGCAAGACAGGCCACGCCTGAGCGGCAAGCCCCGCGCGGGCCGCTACGCGTCTCCGGCCAGCCGCCCGATCGCCCGTCGCCACCAGCCCGGTCCTTCACCGCCTGGGCGAGGTTCCGTGGCCGCCGGGGGCTCGTCGAGGAGGAGGCCCTTCGCCCGGAGCCAGGCGGCGAAGTCGTCGGCGTCGGCGTGGTAGCCGGGCGGCGGGGCGGTCCGGGCGGCGGCGTAGGCGGCGAACTCCTTCGCCAGGCCGTCACCCGCGGCCCTGGCAGCGTCGGGACGCATCCTGGCCACCACCGACCGCCGCTTGGCGACCAGGCTGACCGCCTGGACGCGCATCCTCTCGGGATCGAACCCCTCAGGCGTCTCCGCGCCGTCCACCAGCGCGGCCAGCACCCGTGCCTGCGCCTCCGCCAGCCGCCGCCGTACCTCCTCCTCCGGACCGCTCCGGGCGTCTGCCGTGCTCACCGGGCGGCCTTCGCCATCGCCGACCTGATCCGGTCCAGTTCGGCGGTCAGGGTCGCGTCGCTCGGGTAGTCGTCGTCCCACTCCAGCAGCACGCCCGGCGGGTCCACCCGGACGCACAGCTCGTACAGCAGGTCGAGCACCGCCTCGGGCGCCGGTGCCGCGTGCGTGTCGTGCCAGACGCCGTGGTGCTCGTAGCCTCCGGCGACGTGCACGTACGACAGGTGCTCCAGCGGCAGGACGTCCAGCGCCGCCACCGCGGGAAGGCCGAGGTTGATCTGGTTGGTGTAGAGGTTGGCCACGTCCACGAGCAGCCCCACCCCGGTCCGTTCGACGAGTTCGGCCAGGAACTGCGCCTCGGTCAGCTCGTCCTCGGGCCAGCCGAAGATGGCGGCCACGTTCTCCAGGGCGAGCGGCACCGGCAGGGCGTCCTGGGCGCGCCGGACGTTCTCGGTGACGACGTCCAGCGCCTCGCGGGTACGCGGGACGGGCAGCAGGTGGCCCGCCTCCATCCCGCCCGCCCTGACGAACGCCAGGTGCTCGCTGACCAGGGGCGCGCCGAGCGCCTCGGCGCAGGCGGCGAGGTGGGCGAGCCTGGCCGGGTCGGGCAGCTCCGCGCCGCCGATCCCGAGCCCGACGCCGTGCGGGATGACCGGCGTGCCTCTGCCGCGCAGTACGGCCAGCGACTCGGGCAGGTGGCCCGGCCTGATGTTCTCGGCGACGACCTCGACGAAGTCGACCCCCGCCATCCGCTCGACGGACAGGTCGATCTCCGCCCGCCAGCCGATCCCGACCCCGAGCCCACCCATGTCGGCCACCTCCGAGTTCAACGACACACCCGCCCTGGTCGGCGGCCCCGGCGAAGCGTCGGCCATGTCAGCCGCCTCCGCAGCCGCCGCCTCCGCAGCCGCCGCTGCTGCACGACGAGCCGCCTCCGGAGCTGCAGGACGAGCCGCCCGAGGACGACCCTCCCGAGGACGACCCGAAGTCACCGCCGCCGAAGTCGCCGGAGGACGAGCCGCCGCCGCACGCGCCCGCCGCACAGCCGCCGCCGACGCTGAACCGGTGGTTCTCCGAGCCGAGCTCGGACATCAGTTGCGGGTCGTCGAGTTCGCTCAGGCCGTACAGCGCGACGGGGAAGCCGATCGCGAAGGCCATCTCGGGGGCGGCCGAGCGGGTGGCGCCGGGAACGTGAACGCGGCGGAGCCTGCTCAGTTCGTCGCTGCCCGCGCTGGTCAGCGTGTTCCGCAGGGCCTTTCGGCCCTCGATGTGGCCGACGACGCCGATCATGGAGGCGACGCCGAGCACGAGCGCGGCCAGCGAGGTTCCCGCGTCCCACGCCACGACGTCCGCGAGCAGCGCGACGATGACCGCGACCAGGAGTGTCACCGAGGCGCACACGAGCAGCAGCAGGATGTTCACCCGCGTGCGGACGGTCGTCATGGAGCCGTCGGGGAGGAGCAGGCCGAGGCCGGTCAGGTGGAACCTGAGCCCGTCCATCACCGGCCCGTTGCCCACCTCGTGGCGCAGCGTCGCCGCGGACACGCCGCCGGGGTGCGCGGAGACCGCTTCGAGCACCACCCGCTCGACGGGGTCCTGCGCGGACCTGACATCGGAGACGGCGTGGATGTTGCCGCCGCGCGAGACCCGGACCATGCCCTGCCGCGCCATGAGGGCCAGCGCGGTGTTGACCACCCGCCGGGGGCCGCCCGACAGATAGGCGAGCTCGTACGGGGTGAAGCTGTCCTGGCGTCCGGCCGCGACGACGGCGCGCACCCGGCGGTGTTCCCTGTGGATGGCGGTGGTCACTCCGATGACGCCGGAGACGACGATCACCGCGATGATGAGCAGGAGAATTCCCATGGACGACCTCCCTGACACGCCTGTGTACCGGTAGACGTGCACCGAGGCCGGATGGTTTCCGCAAAGAGGTATCCGGATTTTCCGGATACCTCCTTGTGGCGGGCGCGTCTCAGCCCAGGCGGGCCCGCAGGGCCTCGTACTCCTCCCAGAGCTGCTTGGGCAGGTGGTCGCCGAACGTCTCGAAGTGCGCGGGGATCAGCGCCGCCTCCTCGCGCCACACCTCGGGGTCGACGCTGAGCAGCGTCCGCAGGTCCTCGGCGGGCAGATCGAGGCCGTCGGTGTCGAGCTCGGCGGGCAGCAGCCCGATCGGCGACGGTACGGCCTCCGCCTCACCGTTCAACCGGTCCACGATCCACTTCAGCACCCGGCTGTTCTCGCCGAACCCGGGCCAGATGAACTTGCCCTCGGCGTTCTTGCGGAACCAGTTGACGTAGTAGATGCGCGGCAGTCTGGCCCCGTCACGGGCGCCGATCTTCAGCCAGTGAGCGAAGTAGTCGCCCATGTTGTAGCCGCAGAACGGCAGCATCGCGAACGGGTCGTGGCGCAGCTCGCCGACCTTGCCCTCAGCGGCGGCGGTCTTCTCGGAGGCGACGTTGGCTCCGAGGAAGACGCCGTGCTGCCAGCTCAGCGACTCGGTGACCAGCGGCACCGCGGTGGCCCGCCGTCCGCCGAACAGGATCGCCGAGATCGGCACGCCCTTGGGGTCCTGCCACTCCGGCGCGATGGTGGGCGCCTGCGAGGCGGGGGTGGTGAAGCGGGCGTTGGGGTGCGCGGCGGGCTCGGCGGACTCCGGCGTCCAGTCGCGGCCCTTCCAGTCGGTCAGGTGGGCGGGCGGCTCGTCGGTGAGGCCCTCCCACCACACGTCGCCGTCGTCGGTGAGCGCGACGTTGGTGAAGATGCTGTTGCCCCAGAGCGTCTCGATCGCGTTGGCGTTGGTGCTCTGCCCGGTGCCGGGCGCGACGCCGAAGAATCCGGCCTCGGGGTTGATCGCGTAGAGGCGGCCGTCGTCGCCGAAACGCATCCAGGCGATGTCGTCGCCGATCGTCTCGACCTTCCAGCCGGGGATCGTGGGCTGGAGCATGGCGAGGTTGGTCTTGCCGCAGGCGCTGGGGAAGGCCGCGGCGATGTAGCGGGTCTCCCCGGCGGGCGGGGTGAGTTTGAGGATCAGCATGTGCTCGGCCAGCCAGCCCTCGTCGCGGGCCATGACGCTGGCGATGCGCAGCGCGTAGCACTTCTTGCCGAGCAGCGCGTTGCCGCCGTAGCCGGAGCCGTACGACCAGATCTCGCGGGTCTCCGGGAAGTGGCTGATGTACTTGGTGGAGCTGCACGGCCACGGCACGTCGGCCTGGCCCTGGGCGAGCGGCGCGCCCACGGAGTGCACGGCCTTGACGAACTCGCCGCGCTTCTCGATGAGCCGCAGCGCGGGCTCGCCCATCCGCGTCATGATCCGCATGGACACGGCGACGTACGGCGAGTCGGTGATCTCGACGCCGAGCTGCGAGATCTCACCGCCGAGCGGGCCCATGCAGAACGGCACGACGTACATCGTGCGCCCGCGCATGCTGCCCTTGAACAGCTCACCGAACGTCTGGCGCATCTCCGCTGGAGCGATCCAGTTGTTGGTGGGACCGGCGTCCTCTTCCCGCTCCGAGCAGATGAACGTGCGGTCCTCGACCCTGGCGACGTCGCTGGGGTCGGAGGTGGCGAGGAAGCTGTTCGGCCGCTTGGCCAGGCGCGTGAACGTCCCCTGCTCGACGAGAAGGTTCGTCAGGCGGGTCCATTCCCCCTCCGAGCCGTCACACCACTCGATCCGCGCGGGCTGGGTCAGGGTCGCGATCTCGTTCACCCACGCCACCAATTCGGAATTGGTCGTCGGTGCGGGCACATCCACGGAAACGGACACGGCAGCGGCTCCTCCACTTCTCTGGGCCAAAACATCATTACGGCGATCGCCTGCAAAAGCCAATTGGCGTAGACCTTTTGCGGGACTGTCACCGCAGGCAGCGGCCTGGTGATTGGAGGACTCTACCCACCTTGAACAGGATTAAAGAAAGCAGTTCTTTCAGTGGTTTAGGCCAATGTAAGAGGTCTAAACCAATGACCGCAGAGGTTTAGTCCATTCGGTCGCGAGTTTCTCCTGCCCAGCCTAGGAATTGACGTCGGGCCCGGCGGCGCGGACGCGGTCGACGTGCTGCAGCGCGTCGCGCAACTCACCCAGCCAGGTGTCGGTGTTCCGGCCCACCAGGCGTACGCACCAGGCGAGCGCGTCGCTGCGACTGCGGGCCACCCCGGCGGCCACGAGCGTGTCGAGGACCTGCCGTTCGGACTGCCTGAGCCTGGTCATCACCGGCACCGACAGGGTGGTGAACATCACCGTCTCGTCACCGCAGACGACCCCCCAGGACACCTTGCGCCGGAAGCGCCGCTCGGCCTCGGCGGCGATCTCGATGCGCCGCTCCCTGGTCTCCTCCCGGAAGCGCCTGACCAGTCCGTCGACGATGGCGGACCGCTCCACCTCCGTTTCGGCGGCCGGCACGGGCAGCGTGCCGAGCACGGCGATCTCCTCACGATCGAGCACGATCTCCGGCGGCCCCTCGAACCAGCCCTCCGGAAGACGACCGGTGAACCACCCGCGGAGCTGGGCTACCGCTTCATCTCTTTCCATGTAATCAACATTACATCGCAAATCAGCGAATGCCCAGATCGGGCCTTCCCTCCCCATATCGTTGATCACTAGGGTGAACGACCGCCCCTGACCTAGGAGAAGCCGGTGCCCAAGCGAGTCCTCACCCTCGTCGCGGGAGCGAGCCTGCTGCTCGCCACCGCCGTGGACGGCGCCGCGGCCGAGACCGCCCGCCCCATCAGCGTGGCGAGCTGCGAGCCCCTCCAACTCAGCCTGGCCGCTTCCACCTGGTGCGGCAGCGACGTGCTCGACGCCCTGTTCACCGGCCTGGTGGAGTACGACCCGAAGACCGGCGCGACCGTCAACGCGATGGCGCGATCCATCACCACCACGGACAACAGGCTCTTCACCATCCACCTCAAGAAGGGCTGGACCTTCCACGACGGCACCGAGGTGACCGCGCGCCACTACGTGGACTCGTGGAACAGGGCCGCCGCCACCAACTCCTACCTCTTCGAGCGGATCCAGGGGTACGGCAGCCGCCGCATGTCCGGCCTGCGGGTCACCGGCGAGCACTCCTTCACGGTGCAGCTGGCCAAGCCGTACGGGCCGTTCCCCAACCTGCTGGGGGCGCTCGCCTTCTCTCCCGCCCGCGACTCCCGGCTGAGCCTCGGGCGGGTCGTCGGCAACGGCCCGTACGAGCTGGTGAGCTGGAAGTCCGGCGGCAAGGCCGTGTTGAAGGCGGTCAAGGGCTATCCCGGGCCGCGCAAGCCGCAGGCCGCGACGCTCCACTACGACATGATCGACGGCGGTCTGGGCCACCTCGCGCTCAAGAAGGGCCTCGTCGACGTCGCCGACCTGCCCGACAGAGCCTCCCACCCCCGCCGGGTGGTCCAGCCGTTCGCCGAGATCATGACCATCGACCTGCCCTTCAACAAGCCCGCGGTGGCCCGCTCGGTGGATTTCCGCAGGGCGCTGTCGATGGCGATCGACCGGAAGAAGGTGCTTGGCGCGGCGTTCGGCGCCGAGCGGGCGCCCGCCGACGCGCTCGTCCCGCCCGGCGCGCTCGGCGCGCGGCGGGACACCTGCGGCGTCTGGTGCACCTACGCCCCCGCCAAGGCGCGCGCGCTGCTCAAGGGGCCGGAGGTCACGCTTCCGCTGCACTACAACAGCGACGGCGGCCATCGGAAGTGGGTCGAGGCGGTCGCCCGCAGCATCAACACCACGCTGGCCGGGAAGGTGAAGGTGGTCCCCACCCCGCGCCCCCGCTTCGGCGTCATCTCCGACGAGGCCGCCAAGGGCAGGCTGAACGGCGCCTTCACCATGGCCTGGCTGTTCGACCAGCCGCACATCGCGAACTTCCTGGCCCCGATGTACCGCACCGGCGCCCCCGCCAACTACCAGGGCTACCGGAACAAGCGGTTCGACGCGCTCGTCGACGCCGCCGACCGCCAGCCGTCCTCTTCCCGCGCGATCGGTATGTACCGGGACGCCGAGCGCCTGCTCATCAACGACATGGTGGCCATCCCGGTCGGCTTCTACCGCAGCGTCACCGGCTACTCCGCGCGTGTCGCCCCGCCCGCCCTGACGCCCTTCGGCTGGGTCGACCCCACGTCGCTGCGGACGCGGTAGTCGCTCTCAGCTGGCGGGAGCGGGACAATCCTGGCATGAGTCCAGCAGCGTACGGGCTTCGACCTCTAGCGAACCTTCGCGGCGACCACCGGGCTGACCCTGACGATGCCCGCCAGGTTGCGGGTGTTCAGGGGGGAGATCTTCACCACGTCACCGGTCCGAGGCGCCTGCAGGACCTTGTTGTCGCCCCAGTAGATCGCCACGTGCGAGATGTAGCCCGGGTTGGTCGGGTCGCTGCGCCAGAAGACCAGGTCGCCCGGCTGGATCTGGGACAGCGGCACCTGCGGCCCAGCCACCCACTGCTGGTGGGTGACCCGCGGCATGCGCACCCCCGCCCGCGCGAAGGCCCACTGGACCAGACCGGAACAGTCGAAGGTGTCGGGCCCTTCGGCGCCCCAGACGTACGGCCGGCCGAGCTTGCCCGCCGCCGCGGTCAGCGCCGCCGTGATCTGCGGGCCGGACATGAACGAGCCGGTCGTCCACTGCTGCGGATTCTGCTGCCGCACCGGCTGGACCGGGTTGATCGCGGCCACCTGGGAGCCCTTGGGCAGCACCCGCAGCAGCGCGCCGCGCAGCCTGTCGCTGTCGGTCTTGGGGGCGCTCAACACGAGCGCGTTGTTCTGCGGGAACCCGAGAGTCTTGGCGGTGTCGCGGGAGACGACCGCGTCGATGGCGCCCATCCCCATCGTGGCGTAGGCGCCGATCCTGAGCCGCCCGAGCCCGCCGGTGACCGTACGGCCGAGCGTGAGTCCTCCGTCGTTGCCCAGCACGAACGAGACCGCGACGTCGCCGCCCGCCACGTTGGACCAGAGTCCGTCGGAGGCGGCGGTCACCTTGGGGGTGTAGGCGCGGAAGCTGGACGGGTTCACCCCCAGCGTCTGCACCTGCTTGCCGTCGATCGTCACCGTCGCGGCGTCGGCCAGCTCCATGGCCTGGATGCCGGAGATCTTGACGACCTTCTCCAGCACCGACCTCGGCAACGGCTTGCGCGCGACCACGAACAGGTGGGGTTTGCGCAGTTTGCGGAGCGGTTCGACGGGTGGCGCGGTCCGCGTACCGGCGACCAGGTTCTCCTGCGGGAGTAATCGGTGCCGGACGGCCGCCGGCTGGGGTCTGCGGACGGTCTCGGGCTCGCTGTTCAGCTCGCCCAGCACGACCACGTCGGCGGCGAGCACGGCGGCCACGGCCGCGGCGATGTACGGGACGAGCCTGCGGTGGTCGCGCCGGCGCCCGCCGTGCACCAGGAACGACAGGTCCTGCCGGATGCCGGAGACACGATAAAGATCCGCCGGACTGGTCGGTGCCCGGCGGATCTCCTCGTCTGGAATCAGTTGCCGATGTACGGCACGGCCTCAAGGATCTCGACCGTGTTCTGACGGCCGTTGGGCATGGCGTAGGTGGCCTTCTCGCCGATCTTCTTGCCGTTGATCGCGGCGCCGAGCGGGGACCTGGGCGAGTAGACGTCGATCGGAGCCCCGCTCTCCTCGCGGGAGGCGAGCAAGAAGGTGACCTCGTCCTCGTCACCGACGAACCGGATGGTCACCGTCATTCCGGGCCCCACCACGCCCTCGGCCTTGGGGGCCTCGCCCACCTTGGCGTTGTCGATGATCTGCCGGAGATGGAAGATGCGGGCCTCCATCTTGCCCTGCTCGTCCTTGGCCGCGTGGTAGCCGCCGTTCTCCTTGAGGTCACCCTCTTCGCGGGCGGCCTCGATCTTCTTGGCGATGTCGACGCGCCCGGGGCCCGAAAGGTGTTCGTACTCCGCCTTCAGGCGGTCGTACGCCTCCTGCGTCAGCCAGGTGACGTTCTCATCGCGAGAGTCGGCCACGGGTTCTCCTTGCTTCCTTAGGGGGCCCTGATTCACTCGGGGGGCGAATTGCGAAAGGCTAACAACTCAGCCGCTCGAACGCTTCCCCAAATGTCTCACTATACGAGATAGCAGTACTGGATGTGGACGGAAGTGGCTTGGGCACTCGTGTCCAACCGCTCCTTCAGACGGGTATACCCCTCTCCGGCCGGAATCTTTACCTCCCGGCTGCCTACTTCCACATGCAGACTGTCCGTGGCCCGGATCCGGCAGACGGCGGCGCTGTCGGCGGGCTTGGCGATCTCGAACGTGATCTCGGCCGTGTCGGGCCTGCTGGCGTTGAACGACACGACCTGCTTCACGACTTCCACATTGCCGGTGGCCGACCACATCACGTAGCCCCAGCCGCCCGCGATGATCGCCACCAGCACACCGATCACGACATGCACGACCAGGCGACCGCGCTGCTCAGGGCGGTCAGGGTAGTCGTCGGGTGTGCCGAGAACGGGCCCGTTCGCGGCATCTCTGGTGGCCATGGCGGAATCTCCCTGCACTACCTCAGTGTTATCCGAGACAATTGTCGCCCGTGGGGGCCGTGCCTCCGCGACCGCCCAAGAGAAACTAACCTCTGTAGGCGAGTGACCAGGTCGATCTGAGGAGACATCGAGCCCGTGAGTGCACCGCTGAGGCTGATGGCCGTCCACGCCCACCCCGACGACGAGTCGAGCAAGGGTGCCGCGACCATGGCCCGTTACGTAGCCGAAGGCGTGGAAGTCCTGGTCTGTACCCTCACCGGCGGTGAACGCGGGTCGGTGCTGAACCCCAAGATGGACAGGCCGGAGATCGTGGACAACATCGCCGAGGTGCGCCGCTTGGAGATGGAGCGCGCGCGCGAGATCCTCGGCGTCCAGCAGCGCTTCATGGGGTTCGTCGACTCGGGCCTGCCCGAGAGCGACGAGGAGGAGCTGCCCGAGGGCTGCTTCGCCGTACAGCCGCTGGAGGCCGCGTCGGCGCCGCTGGTCGCGGCCGTGCGCGAGTTCCGGCCGCACGTCATCATCACCTACGACGACGACGGCGGCTACCCGCACCCCGACCACATCATGACCAACAAGGTGTCCGTCGAGGCGTTCGAGGCGGCCGGCGACCCCGACCGCTACCCCGGCGCCGGGGACCCCTGGCAGCCGCTGAAGCTCTACTACCAGATGGGCTTCACCAAGGCGCGGTTCGAGGCGCTGCATGAGGCGATGGACGAGCGCGGCATGGGCTCGCCGTACGCCGACTGGATCGCCCGCTGGGAGGACCGGCCGGAGAAGTGGCCGGTCACCACCCGGGTGCCGTGCGGCGACTACTTCGACAGGCGTGACGAGGCGCTGCTGGCGCACGCCACCCAGGTCGACCCGGACGGGTTCTGGTTCGTCTGCCCGCGCGACCTGCAGCGGGAGATCTGGCCGACCGAGGACTACCACCTGGCGCGCTCGCTGGTCGACACCGACCTGCCGGAGAACGACCTGTTCACCGGGATCCACGCGGCCGAGGTCTCGCCCGCCTGCCACTGACACGACCACGGGGTGCTGGTGGCAGACTGGACGTGTGACGTACTTCGCTGTAGGTGACGTGAGCCCGGGCATCCTGGGCTTCACCGTCGTCGCTCTGATGGGCTTCGCCCTGTTCTTCCTGATCAAGTCGATGAACAAGCAAATCTCGAAGATCGAGGTCCCGCACGAGGCAGACCTGGACAAGAAGGCCAAGTAGGTTGTCGTTCATGACTGACGGCATCCAGGTTGTGGACAACGCGGCGAAGAGCCGGTTCGAGGTCCTGGTGGACGGGCAGGTCGCCGGATTCGCCGTCTACCGGCTGCTGCCCACCGTGATCGTCTTCACCCACACCGAGGTCCAGCCCGAGTACGAGGGGCAGGGGCTGGCCGCCAGGCTGGTCGGCACGGCCCTCGACATGAGCAGGGACACCGGCCTCGGGGTGCTGCCCGCGTGCCCCTATGTCGCGAAGTACATCAAGAAGCACCCCGAGTACGCCGACCTGGTGGTCGAAGACCCCCGCCGCTAGTCCTCCGGCGTCGCCCAGGCCCGCTTGAGCGCCTCGGGCAGACCCCACCAGCCCAGCGGCGTCAGCACCTCGTCCGCGTCCACGATCCCGAGGTGGCCCCACAGCGCCGTGACCGGCGCGAACAGCGTCTCCGTCGTGTCGAGGTCGTCCGGGTCGTCCAGGTCGACGTCGATGTCCTCGGACTCGGCGACGAGGCGGGCGATCCGCTCCGGCGAGGCGAGCACGCCCGGCCCGAGCCTGGCCAGCGCGGCCACCGCGGCCAGCCAGTCGGCGTGGTGGATCGCGCACAGCGAGGCGAGCACCGAGTCCTCGTGGCTGAGCGGGGCGTGCAGGTCCCCGAACTCGTCCTCGTCCTCCTCGTCGGCCAGGTCGGAGACCGGTCCCGCGATGCCCGCCGCGACCGCCAGCCAGAGCTCCACGTCGTCGTCGGCCAGGGGCACGCCCTCCAGACCGGCACAGGCCCGCAGCACGTTGCCGGGGTAGCCGGGCAGGGCCAGGACCTCGCGCAGCCGTACACAGGCCGCGGCCAGGTCGGCGGCGGGTAGCTGGGGCCGGTGGGGCAGGTCGGCGAGGATGCGGTTCAGCTCGGCGAGGGCGTAGGCCTCCTCCTCGTCCCAGGCGGCGAACAGTTCGTCGTCCTGCTCGTCGCTCACCGCCTGGCCGGGCACCCGGCCGTCCGGCAGCGGGCTGGTGAGCCAGCGCTCCTGCAGCGCCTCGTAGGCCTGGCGGGCCACGCCGTCGCCCTGGGCCAGCGCGTCCGGGTCGATCTCTCCCGCCGCGATGCGCTCCTCCAGGAAGCGGACGAACAGGTAGTGCATCTCCTCCGCGACCGGCCCGCGCTCGTCCTCCTCGGGCCAGACGAAGTAGCTTGGAGTCAGGAGGATCGGCTCGCTGCCGGTCGCCTCGATCCAGCGCTGCACGTCGCCGATCGTCGCGATGCCCGCCTCGATGGCGCTGAGCGTCTGCTTGGCGGACTCCCAGAACGTCACCGACAGCGGGTTACCCGCCGCGAGCATCTCCCTGCGGAGATCGGGCAGGGCGACCAGCGCCACCCCCGAGGGTACGGCGAGCAGCGCCCTGGCGATGTCCCTGCGGGTGAGCGCGGCGGCCGGGCGGCCGGCGTGCGAGCAGACGAAGTCGAGATCCACTCTCGGTAACCTACGCCTCCTAGCCCCGCGTCACACCTGGCGTCCGGGACTCACCACGGGGAAGGAAGCTCCCATGAACCGGCTCAAGGACGCGACCAGCCCTTACCTCCTGCAGCACGCCCACAATCCCGTCGACTGGTGGGAATGGGGACCGGAGGCGTTCGAGGAGGCCAGACGGCGCGACCTACCGCTGCTCATCTCGGTCGGCTACAGCGCCTGCCACTGGTGCCACGTGATGGCACACGAGAGTTTCGAGGACCTGGAGACCGCGCGGCTGATGAACGCGCACTTCGTCAACGTCAAGGTGGACCGCGAGGAGCGGCCCGACGTGGACGCCGTCTACATGAGCGCGACGCAGGCGATGACGCAGCACGGCGGGTGGCCGATGACGGTGTTCGCCACGCCCGAGGGCCACCCGTTCTACTGCGGCACCTATTTTCCGCGCGCCCAGTTCCAGCGGCTGCTGGCGGGGGTGCACAACGCGTGGGCGGGCGACCGGGAGGCGGTGCTCAGCCAGGGGTCGAAGATCGTCGAGGCGTTGAACGAGAGCTCGGCCATGCCCGAGGGGCCGGTGCCGACGGCGGACACGCTGGCGCTGGCCGTACAGAATCTGCGGGCCTCGTTCGATCCGGTGCGCGGTGGGTTCGGCGGGGCGCCGAAGTTCCCGCCGTCGATGGTGCTGGAGTTCCTGTTGCGGGCCGGTGAGCGGGAGATGTCGTCGGCGACGCTGGAGCGGATGGCCCGCGGCGGGATCTACGACCAGCTCGGCGGCGGGTTCGCGCGCTACAGCGTGGACGCCGACTGGGTGGTGCCGCACTTCGAGAAGATGCTCTACGACAACGCGCTGCTGCTGCGCGTCTACACGCACTGGTGGAGGGCGGGCGGCTCGCCGCTGGCCCGCAGGGTGGCGCTGGAGACGGCCGACTGGCTGCTGCGCGAGCTGCGCACGCCCGAGGGCGGCTTCGCCTCGGCCCTGGACGCCGACACCGAGGGCGAGGAGGGCCGGTTCTACGTCTGGACCCCCGCGGAGCTGGAGCAGGTCCTGGGCGAGGCGGACGGCGCCTGGGCGACGGCGCTGTTCGAGGTGACGGGCACCTTCGAGCACGGCACCTCGGTCCTGCAGCTCCCCGCCGACCCGGACGACGCCGAACACTACGAGAGCGTGCGCGCGCGCCTGCTGGCCGCCCGCGAGCAGCGGGTACGGCCAGGCCGCGACGACAAGGTGGTGGCCGCCTGGAACGGCCTGGCCATCGCGGCGCTCGCCGAGACGGGCCTGGCGTTCGAGCGCCAGGACCTGGTCGAGGCGGCGGTCGCGGCGGCGGAGCTGCAGGCCGAGGTCCACCTGGACGGCGGCCGGCTGCTGCGCACCTCGCGTGACGGGCGAGCCGGCCACAACGCGGGCGTCCTGGAGGACTACGCCGACCTCGCCGAGGGCCTGCTCGCGCTGTACGGCGTGACAGGCCAGACCCGCTGGTTCAGGATCGCCGGCCAGTTGCTCGACGCGGTCCTGGAACACTTCCCCGACGGCTCCGGCGGCTTCTACGACACCGCCGACGACGCCGAACGGCTCTTCCAGCGCCCGCAGGACCCGACCGACAACGCGACCCCCTCGGGCCGTTTCGCGGTCGCGGGGGCGCTGCTGAGCTACGCCGCGCTGACCGGCTCGGCCGGGCACCGGCAGGCCGCCGAGGAGGCGCTGGGCACAGTGTCGGTGCTGGCCCAGGGGCATGCAAGATTCGCCGGCTGGGGGCTGGCGGTGGCCGCCGCCGCGCTCGCGGGGCCGGTGGAGGTGGCGGTCGCCGGACCGCTTGACGACCCGCGTACCCAGGCGCTGCACCGGGCCGCGCTGCTGGCCGACGTGCCGGGCCTGGTCGTCGCCGTGGGCGCGGCCGACGGTGGGGTGGCGCTGCTGGAGGGGCGCGGGCCGGTCGACGGCGCGCCGGCCGGCTACGTGTGCCGGAACTTCACCTGCCGCCTGCCGGTGACCACGCCGGAAGCGCTGCGGGCCGAGCTACTGGCGGCCGCTGCCAGGTGACTCACCGGTCTCGCCGGGGCCGGGGCCCGTGGACGGGGGGAGCGGGGGCGGCTCCGGCTGGGTCGTCTGCTCGCCCTGGTCCGGGCCTGGGCCCTCCTCCTCCGGGTTCTCGGGCCCCATGCTGGGCGGGCCGGTGGGGAACTCGCTGGGGTCGGGCTGCGGGGTGAAGCCGGTGTCGCCGTCGTCGTTCCAGTCGCCGCCGTCGTCGTCGAACCGGTCGCCCCGGCCCTCGTCGGGTTCGTCGACGGAACCGTAGCCATAGCCGTAGCCGGAGGGCGGCGGGAACTCCACGACGGGCTTGCCCGCCATGGCCTCGGTCATGAACGCCCGCCAGATCTGCGCGGGAAGCTGGCCGCCGAACTGGGCGCTGCCGTTGACCACGACGGTCTTGTTGTCGTCGCGGAACATGTTCACGGCGGTGGCGAGCTGCGGGGTGAAGCCGTTGAACCAGACGGCGCCCGAGCTGTCGGTGGTGCCGGTCTTGCCGGCCACCGGCCGGTCGTACAGGTCGGCGGCGCGGCCCGTGCCGTACCGCACGACCTGCTGCATGGCGTAGGCGGTGTCGGCCGCGGCCTGCTTGCCGACGACCTGCGTGGACTTGGGCTTGACCACGGCCTTCTTGCCCTTGGCGCTGGTCACCGACTTCACCACGTGCGTCTCCACGTGGGTGCCGCCGTTGGCGAAGGTGCCGAAGCCGCCCGCGTTCTGCACCGCGCTGACCGAGGCGACGCCGAGCGGGAAGGAGGCCGCCGCCTTGTGCTGGGCGAGCTGGTCGGCGGGGATGCCGGCGGACTCGGCGAGTTCGGCGACCTTGTCCAGGCCGACCTTCTGGCCGAGGTCGACGAAGGCGGTGTTGACGGAGTTCTGGGTGGCGCGGACCAGGTCGATCTGGCCGTAGGAGCGTCCGCTGTCGTTGGGGATGGGGTGGTCGGGGGCGGAGGCCACCCTGATCGGGGAGTTGCCGTCCACCCTGGTGCCGAGGTCGAAGCCGTTCTCCAGGGCCGCGGCCAGGGTGTACGGCTTGAAGGTGGAGCCCGCCTGGACCTTGGCGGAGAAGGCGTTGTCCCACGACTGGTCCTTGCGCCCGCCGTAGAAGGCGACCACCTCGCCGGTGGCGGGGTCGACGGCGGCCAGGCCGGTGCGCACCTTCTTGGACGTGCCCTCGGGCAGTACGGAGGTGACGGCCCGCTCGGCGGCGGCCATCAGCTTCTTGTCGAAGGTGGTGACGATCTTCAGGCCGCCGCTGTTGATGTCCTCGTCGGTGTAGCCGCGGCGGTTGAGCTCCTCGCGTACCCGGTCGACCATCACCTGGCTCTGGCCCTTGAGGGTGAAGGCCGCCTTCGGCTTGCTCAGCTTGGGGAAGGTGGTCGTGGCCGCCTGCTCGGCGCTGAGCGAGCCGGTCTGGACCATGGCGTCGATCACCGACTTCCAGCGGGCCTTGGCCGCGTCGAGGTCGGCGCCCTTGGGGTCGGCGAAGGTGCTGGGCTGCTGGATGACCGCGGCCAGGTAGGCGCCCTGGGCCAGGTCGAGCTTGTCGACGTCCTTGCCGAAGTAGGCCTGGGCGGCGGCCTGGACGCCGTTGGCGCCGCGGCCGAAGTAGATGGTGTTGAGGTACTGCTCCAGGACCCAGTCCTTGGACTTGGACTGGTCGACCTTGATGGAGATCAGGATCTCCTTGAACTTGCGGGTGATGGACCGTTCCTGGCTGAGGCCGCTGTAGTAGTTGCGCACCATCTGCTGGGTGATCGTGGAGCCGCCCTGGAGTTGCTGGCCGCTCACCGTCGACCAGAGGGCGCGCATCGTGCCCTTGAACGACACCCCGCTGTCCTGGTAGAAGCTGCGGTTCTCGGCGGCGATGACCGCGTCCCGCACCGGTACGGGCACCCGCTTGAGCTCCACGGTCTTGCGGTTGACGCCCTGCCTGGCCAGGACGCTCTTGCCGTCGCGGTAGTAGATGACCGAGCCCTGCGCGGTGGCCTGCTTCTGGGTGCTGTCGGGGATGGGGGTCATCGCCCAGGCGATGCCGAACAGGCCGATCAGCACGAGGACCGACGCGCCGAAGCCCATCAGAACGAACCGGAGAATCCGCCGCTTTCGCATGCCCTTCTCCCCACCGCTCGACACGGGCACCCCCCGATCGCATTCCCGGCAAACCCCCGTCGGCCAGGCGAACGCCAAGGATAAACGACCGGTAACGATGCTTGAGATCGTACGTCTACCGAGGTCCGCGACGCGGGACATCCGCGACCAATGGCAGCACTCGGTATGGGACAGGCGTGTCGAGCACGATCACCGAGGACGTCCTGAGCACCCCGTGCACCTCCACGATCTGGTCGATGACCCGCTGCAGATCGGCGTTGCTGCGCGCGACGACACGGCAGAACAGGTCGCTGCCGCCGGTGATGGTGTGCACCTCCAGCACCTCGGGGATGTGCGCCAGCCGGTGGGCCACCGGGTCGTGCCCGGCGACCTGCCGGATCTCCATGGTCACGAACGCGGTGACGCCGTAGCCGAGCGCGGCGGGCGACACGTCGGGCCCGAAGCCGGTGATCACTCCTCTGGCGAGCATCCGGTCCAGCCTCGCCTGGACCGTGCCGCGGGCCACGCCGAGGCGGCGCGAGCACTCCAGTACGCCGAGGCGGGGCTCGCGGGCGAGCAGGGCCACGAGGTCGGCGTCGAGTTGATCAATCGTCATGGTGTACAGATCTCCGGGTCGGATCCTCCGTGGACTGGACAGATTGTCCACCTATTCAAGTAACTGTTGCACAAGCAGTCCAGATGATTCGACAGTGTCGCTTATGACCGACATCTTTCCTGTGAACGGTATGGACGCCGTGGTGTTCGCCGTGGGCAACGCCAAGCAGGCCGCCCACTACTACTCGACCGCCTTCGGCATGAAGCTGGTGGCCTACCGGGGGCCGGAGAACGGCAGCAGGGACGAGGTCGCCTACGTCCTGACCTCCGGCAGCGCCCGGTTCGAGCTGCGCGGCGCGGTACGGCCCGGCACGGACGTGGCGCGGCACGTCGCCGAGCACGGCGACGGCGTCATCGACCTGGCCATCGAGGTGCCCGACGTGGAGTCGGCCTACGAGCACGCGCTCGCCCACGGAGCGCAGGGCGTGGCGGCGCCGTACACGCTGGAGGACGAGAACGGCAAGGTGGTGCTCGCGGCCATCGCCACCTACGGCGAGACCCGCCACACGCTGGTGGACAGGTCGAACTACTCGGGCGTCTACCTGCCCGGCTACCTGCCCGCCCAGCCGCTCGTCGCCGCGCCGGACGTGAAGAACGCGCGGCTGTTCCAGGCCGTCGACCACTGCGTGGGCAATGTCGAGCTCGGCAAGATGGACGAGTGGGTGGAGTTCTACAAGCGCGTCATGGGCTTCACCAACATGGCCGAGTTCGTCGGGGACGACATCGCCACGGAGTACTCCGCGCTGATGTCGAAGGTCGTCGCCGACGGCTCGCGCAAGGTGAAGTTCCCGCTGAACGAGCCCGCGATCAGCCGCAAGAAGTCGCAGATCGACGAGTACCTCGAGTTCTACGGCGGCCCCGGGGTGCAGCACATCGCGCTGGCCACCAACGACATCCTGACCACCGTCGACCACATGCGCGCCGCCGGCGTGCAGTTCCTCGACACGCCCGACTCCTACTACGACGACCCCGAGCTGCGGGCCCGGATCGGGCAGGTGCGGGCACCGATCGAGGAGCTGAAGAAGCGCAAGATCCTGGTGGACCGGGACGAGGACGGCTACCTGCTGCAGATCTTCACCAAGCCGGTGCAGGACCGGCCGACGGTCTTCTTCGAGCTGATCGAGCGGCACGGCTCGCTCGGCTTCGGCAAGGGCAACTTCAAGGCGTTGTTCGAGGCCATCGAGCGTGAGCAGGAGCGCCGCGGCAACCTCTGAGGGTTTGTCTTGACCAGGTGGTGGTGATCTAGGCCACATGGGATCACCACCATCGACGCCGCCGCTGGCAGGCCGCTGGCGGCGGCTGTTCGCGGGCATTCTGGACGCCATCATCGTCAGCCTCGTCGCCACGCCGTTCACCTGGACGAGCTGGCAGTACGTCTGGGACGCCGACCGGGGGATCTGGGAGCGCTACCCGATCGAGCACACCTTCGTCGCCGCCGTCCTCGCCTTCCTCTACTTCTGGCTCTTCCACGCCTACTGGCACGGCCAGACCCCCAGCAAGAAGCTGTTCCACATGCGGGTCGTCCAGGTGAGCGGCCGGCCGATCACCGTCGGCCAGGCCGCGATCAGGCAGCTCGTCTTCGCCGTCCTCGCCGCCCTGTGCTGCCTCGGCATCGTCGACCTCGCCTGGATCCTGTTCGACCCGCGCAAGCAGGCCCTGCACGACAAGGCCGCCGGAACACTAGTCGTAGACGCCTGACCAGGCATCACCACGTGGCGTAGGCTTCCCCCTACCGTAAGAGAGGGGACAGTCGACGATGGGGTCACTCCGGCCGGTGCCCGCGCTGCTCGCCATGGTCTGCGGGGTGTTCGCCTGCGCGCCGTCCACCGGCGCCACCCTGCCCTCACCCATCACCTCCCCGGCGCATTCGCCGTCCGACGTGGGAGCGCCCGGGATCGGCGACCCCGGCTTCCCCTTGGACGGCAACGGCGGCTACGACGTGGCGCACTACCACCTCAAGCTCGGCTACGACCCGGCCACCGACCACCTGACCGGGGTGGCCACCGTCCAGGCCGAGGCCACCCAGCGGCTGTCCCGCTTCAACTTCGACCTCGCCGGCCTGAAAGTGGACAGGATCGCGGTGAACGGCGCCGCCGCGAGGTTCGCGCGCGACGGCGACGAGCTCACCGTGATCCCGGGCGAGCCGCTGCGCCGCGGCGATTCCTTCACCGCCACGGTCTCCTACTCGGGGCGGCCCGCCCCCATCAAGGACTCCGGCAACCTCGGCACCTACGGGTTCATCCCGACTCCCGACGGCGCGTTCGTCGTCTGCGAGCCCAACGGCGCCAAGACCTGGTTCCCCGCCAACGACCACCCGGCCGACAAGGCGCGGTTCGACTTCGAGGTCACCGTGCCCGCCGGGTTGACCGTGCTGGCCAACGGCGAGATGACCGGCACGCCGCGGACATCCGGGGGCAAGACCACCTACTCCTGGCGCGAGCAGCACCCGATGGCCACCTACCTGGCGACGATCACCCTCGGCCGGTTCGAGCTCAGGCAGGGCAGGACCCGGGCGGGCGTCGCCAACCTGGCCGCCGCCGACCCGAAGTTCCGCTCCTCGCTGGACGGCGTCTACACCCTCTCCGCCGAGATCACCGACCACTGGAGCACCGTCTTCGGCCCCTACCCGTTCGGCTCGACCGGCGGCGTGATCGACGACTTCCCCACCGGCTACGCCCTGGAGAACCAGACCAAGCCGATGTACGGCGGATTCGCCCCCGAAACCGGCGTCATCGCCCACGAGCTGGCCCACCAGTGGTTCGGCAACAGCCTGAGCATCCGCAGGTGGAAGGACCTGTGGCTGAACGAGGGCTTCGCGACCTACGCCGAGTGGCTGTGGGGCGAGCACAAGGGCAAGGCGAGCGCGGAGAGCGTCTTCAAGACCTACTACGGCAGGCCCGCCACCGACCCGATGTGGTCCTACCCGCCCGGCAATGCCCAGTCGAAGGACCTGTTCAACCAGTCGATCTACATCAGGGGCGCGATGACCCTGCACGCCCTGCGCCGGCGCGTCGGGGACGAGACCTTCTTCCGGCTGCTGAAGGAATGGACGAGCGCGCACGAGTACGGCAACGTCACCACGGACCAGTTCGTCGCCCTGGCCGAGAAGCTGTCCGCCCGGCGGCTCGGCCCGCTGTTCGACGCGTGGCTGTTCCAGCCCAGGCGACCGGCCGAGTGGTGAGGTCAGACCACGAAGACCTTGTAGCCCTCGCGCCTGAGCGTGCCCAGCACCTCCTCGCAGTGGGCGGGGCCCCTGGTCTCCAGTTGTAGCTGCACCTCGACCTCGTCCAGGTGCAGGCGGGCGCTGATCCGCTCGTGGGTGACGTCGACGACGTTGGCGCGCAGCCCGGCGAGCTTGCCGAGGAGCGCGTACAGGGCACCAGGGCGATCGGCCAGCCGTACTCTGACGCTCAGGTAGCGGCCGGCGGCCGCCATGCCGTGGCGCAGGACCCTGGCCAGCAGCAGCGGGTCGATGTTGCCGCCGGACAGCACCGCGACCACCGGCGCCTCGAAGGCGTCGGGCTGCGCGAGCAGCGCGGCCACGCCCACCACCCCGGCCGGCTCCACCACCAGCTTGGCCCGCTCCACGCAGAGCACCAGCGCCTTGGAGATCTCCTCCTCCGAGACCGTGACCACCTGGTCGAGCAGGTAGTGGATCAGCTCGAACGGCAGCTCGCCGGGCCGCCCGACGGCGATGCCGTCGGCCATCGTGGCGGCCGGTTCGACCAGCGTCGGCTCGCCCATCGCGAGCGAGGCGGGGTAGGCGGCGGCCCGTTCGGCCTGGACGCCGACGATCCTGATGCCGGGCCGCAGCGACTTGGCCGCGAGCGCGACGCCGGCGGCCAGCCCGCCGCCGCCGATGCCGAGCACGATCGTGCCCGTCTCGGGAAGCTGCTCGATGATCTCCAGTCCGATGGTGCCCTGGCCGGCGACGACGTCCTGGTGGTCGAAGGGGTGGATGAACACCGCCCCGCTCTCCCGGGCGTGCTCCCTGGCGGCGGTCAGCGCCTCGTCGACGGTCTGCCCGGTGAGGATGACGTCGGCCCCGTAGGCGAGGGTGGCCTCGACCTTGGGCAGCGGCGCGCCCTCCGGCATGTAGACGACGGCCTTGGTGCCGACCAGGCCCGAAGCGAGGGCGACGCCCTGGGCGTGGTTGCCGGCGCTGGCCGCCACCACGCCCCTGGCCCGCTCCTGCTCGGTGAGCCTGGCGATGCGCACGTAGGCGCCCCTGACCTTGAACGAGCCCGCGCGCTGCAGGTTCTCGCACTTGAGGTGGACGGGGCCGCCGACCAGTTCGGACAGCAGGCGCGAGTGCACGACGGGGGTGCGCACGGCCACGCCGCCGAGCAGCTCGCGGGCGGCGACCACGTCGTCGAAGGTCACCTGTGGGAGGGCCATACGGTCAGTCTCCCACCCGGCGGGGTCAGCTTCCGGCAGGCGGCTGGCCCTCGGGGCCGCCGAGGTCGTTCCACGACGGGTCCTCGACGACCTCGCACGGCTTGACCGGGCCCTGGATGAGGCGTCCGGAGAACTGCCAGAGCGCCCGCGGCTTCTCCGGGCCGGAGGTCTGGTCGTCGTTCTGGGTGATCTCCAGGACGAGCGTCTGCCCCGGCCCGATGTAGCGCGGCGTGATGATCACCGTGCCCTGGCTGGGACGGGCGGCCTTGAAGTGGACGGACTTCTCCCACTCGCCGACGTCCCCGGTCCTGGGGGGCAGCATGTCGCCCCGCTCGCCGCCGCAGCGGGTGCCCGGCTTGACGTAGGTCACGTCGGCGGTGACGCCGTACCCCTTCAGGTCCTTCTCGACCTGGTCCGGGTTCTTGAACTCGTTGATCTTCAGGGTGATCGAGCCGTCGCCGTTCGGGGTCAGCGCGTAGGCCGGGGCGGCGGTGCCGGTCAGCAGCGGTATGGCGATGGCCGCCGCCGCGGCGACCCCGGCCAGCCCCACTCCGGCGAGCAGGCGCCCCCGGGAGAAGCGGCGGCGCCCGGCCCGTGCGGCGATCTCGGTCTTCAGTTCCATCAGCAGGCGCTCCTCGAAGCTCATCCGATTCCTTCCATGACGAAGGGCACGTCCTGTAACGCGCGCCTGGCGCGGTGCAGCCTGACCCTGGCGGTGCCCTGCCTGATGCCCAGGGCGGCGGCGGCCTCGGTCACCGTGAGCTGGTCGAGTACTACCAGCTCCAGTACCGCGCGTTCGCCCTCGGGCAGTGCGGCCATGGCCTCGAAGGCCCGCCTGGCGGGATGCTCCGCGTCGATCCGCTCCTCCAACCTGGCGACGTCGTCGGAGTCGAGCAGCCGTCGGCCGCTCACCCGGTCGGCCAGCCTGGACTCCCGGAACGCGCGGCGCCGTTCGGCCGAGAGGGTGTTGCGCGCCACGCCGTACAGCCACGCGATCTCGCTGCCCAGCCCGGCCCGGTAGGTGTGAGCCGAGTCGAGGACCGCGACGAACACTTCGGCCACCAGGTCGGCGACCGTGTGCGGGTCGTCCACCCGGCGGGCGAGAAAGCGCGTGACCGCCTCGACGTGCCGCCGGTAGAAGGCCTCGAAGGCCACGGGATCCGTGGCGATCTCCGCCTGGTCACGACGCACAGGCCGTGCTCCCTTCGTCGGTTACATCCATGCTTGGACCGACCGACGACATGCGTTACTTGCAACGCTCCGTTGTACGGAGTACGTTCGCGACCATGGCAAGGGGAACATCTGAGGTCAGCGAGCCGATGTACTTCGTGCTCACCATCCTCCTCGACGGCCCGCTGCACGGACACGCGATCCTCAAGGGCATCGGCGAGCTGTCCGGCGGTCGCGTGCAGCCGTCGGTCGGCACGCTGTACGGCATCCTGGAGCGGCTCAGCGAGCGCGGGATGATCGCCGTGGACCGCGAGGAGACCGTCAACGGCCGTCCCCGCCGCTACTTCCGGATCACCGACAGCGGCCACTCGGTGGTGCTGGCCGAGGCCAGGCGCATGCAGGAGGTCGCCGCTCTGGTGATCGGCCGGGCGGCCCCGTCCGCATGAGCCCGCTCGAACGGCGGTACCGCAGGCTGCTGCTTGCCTACCCGCGTCCCTATCGCCAGGCGCACGGAGAGGAACTCCTCGACGTCCTGCTGGACTGCTCCGCCCCGGGCCGCACGGTGCCCGCGCTCAAGGAGGCGACCGGCCTGGTGGCGGGCGGTTTACGCCAGCGGCTGTCCGCCGCCACACGCGGCCCGGCCTGGGCCGACGGCCTGCACCTGGGCGTCACCGCCCTGTCGGTGCTGCACCTGGCCGCCTTGCTCCCCTACACCCGCGTCGTCCCCGTGTGGACGGCCCTGTCCGCGCTCGCCCTGCTCGCGGTCCTGCGCGGCCGGGTACGCCTCGCACTGCCGCTCATCCTGCTCACCGGCGCCAAGGCGGTGTCCCTCGCGTACGGCAGGCAGCTCTTCGAGCTCACCCTGCTCCCCGTCGACGCCGACCTGCTCACCGGGGAGGCGCTGTTCGAGATGACCGGCCCGGCCGCCGTCGCCACCGGTTACGCGCTGGCCCTGTCCGGGTTGCTCGCCTTGGCCGCGCACGGCGGCACGCCGCGCACCCGCTCATGGTGGTGGGTGGCCGCCGTGCCGCTCCTCGCGTGGGCGGGCCCCGAGTGGATGTCGGAGGAGAGCGGCTATCCGCTGAGCCTGAGCCGGATCGCGCTGGAGGTGGCCGTGCTCGGCCTGGCCGTGTGGGCGGGCCGACGGGCTCGCGACCTGCGCTGGGCGGTGGGCGCCGGCCTCTACCTGCTGGCCGCCTCCGCCACGCTGGCCCAGCACGCCGAACTCCTCACCCGGCAGCACCTGGCCTACTGGGGGCTGCTGGCGTTCCTCACCTTCGCGGCGGCCTTCGTGCCGCACGGGCTCAGGAGGCACGCCCTCGATTGACCATACTCCGTTGAACGGAGTATGGTCCGGGCCATGCTCAAGCGATCGACTCTGGCCGCGGCCGTACTCTCGCTGGCCGTGCTCACCGGATGCGCCGAGTCCGCCGGACAGGCCGCCCCAAGCGCCCCGGCGGACGACAAGAACCAGCAGCGACAGAAGCTGGAGGCCGTGAAGGCCGACTGCATGAAGCGCCTCGGCTTCAAGTACATCCCCTTCGTCATGCCGCCCTTTGGAGCCCTTGAAGGCGCGAAGGAGGTGGGCGCCGGGGACTACGAGGCGATGAAGACGATGCGCACGAAGTACGGTTTCGGCGTCTTCGCGATGATGGTCTACCCCAAGGAACTGGGCAGCCCGGCGGTCATGCCGGACAAACCCATCCACAACCCCAACATGGAGATCACCTCCAAGCTCTCCAAGTCCCAGCTGGCCGCCTACCGGGAGGCGGCGGACACCTGCGACATCGAGGCGATCAAGAAGATCACCGGCAAGACGGTGAGGTCGGTGATGGACCAGTACGAACAGGCCGACGCCAAGGCCACGCAGCTCGCGGCCCGGGAACTCGACGGGGACGCCCGGCTCGTGAGTGCGGCCGCCGCCATGGCCGACTGCCTCAAGGCCAAGGGCGAGCGGGTCACCGCGACCAACCCGGTGGCCATGGCCGATCGCGGCAGCGCGGTGTTCACCGCCCAGAAGAAGACCATCGCGCTCAACGACGACATACCCGACACCGGGCTGCGCGAGGGGCAGTTCTACGAGCCCGACCTCACGCCCGAGGAGGCCAGGCCGTACCTGGACAAGGAGATCAAGGCGGCGCTGGTGGACCTGGAGTGCGGCAGGGAGTTCTACGCCTCCTTCATGCCGCGGCAGACGGAGATCCGGCGCAAGGTCAGCGAGGAATTCGGGACCGGGATTTGACCATACTTCGAGCAGCGAAGTATTGTCCTCCGCATGCTCAAGCGATCATGCGTGACCGTGGCGGCGTTGCTCCTGACCGGATGCGGCACGACCACCACCCCGGTGGCCGAGGAAGCTCCGAAGAAGGCGGACATGAGCAAGCAACGACTCATGGAGTCCAGCATCGCCACCTGCATGAAACAGGCGGGATTCAAGTACGTCCCGAACGTGGGGCGGGATGAACAACCGTCGTCGACCGAGGCCGGACTGGCCGCGGGCGACTACGCGACCATGAAGGCCGACCGCGCGAAGTACGGCTTCCGCGTCTTCTCCGGGCTGGCCTACCCCGACGACCCGGGCTCCGGAGCGCTCGTCGCCGACTTCGGCGCCGACCCGAACTGGAAGATCACCCAGGCACTGTCCGACAAGCAGACCAAGGCCTACGAGAAGGCCACCGACCGCTGCCACGCCAAAGCCGCCAGGAAGGTGCTGGGCAAGGACGTCAAGGACTGGCGGGACCAGGCCAACCAGGCGGCGGAACTGGTCGACAAGCTCACCGCCCGCGAACTGGACGGCGACGCCAAGGTCATCGCCCTCGCCCAGACCATGGCCGGCTGCCTCAACGCCAAGGGGTACCGGATCCCGGCCGCCCGACCCTCGGCCGTGGCGGGGGCCATGGCCGCGACGTTCACGGCGGAGCGGGAAGCGCTCCTGGCGAAGCAGTACGGGGCCGAGACGGCCTCCAGCAAAGGGGTGACGCTCGTTCCCGACCTGCCCGCCGAGGAGGCCCAGGTCGTGCTCCGGCGGGAGATCAAGGCCGCGCTCGACGACCTGGAATGCGGCAAGGAGTTCTATCCCGTCTTCGCACCCCGGAAGCAGGACATCGAGCGACGGGTGAGCGAGGAGTTCGGCGGGGAGAGGAGGTACACACCGTGAGTCCCATCTTGACGATGCTTCGCCGGTCGAAGTACGTTTCTCGGCTATGAGCAGGGGATCTTCAGGGCTGAGCGAGCAGACCTACTTCGTACTCGCGGCGCTGCTCGACGGCCCGCTGCACGGACACGCCATCATCAAGCGGGTCGTGGACCTCTCCCAGGGCCGGATCACCCTGGCCGTGGGCACCCTCTACGGCGCCCTCGACCGGCTCGCCGCCAACGGCGTCATCGTCGTGGAGCGCGAGGAGGTCGTCAACGGCCGCAAGCGCCGCTACTTCAGGATCAGCGACGAGGGCGGGCAGCTCGTCCGGGCCGAGGCCGAGCGCATGCAGCAGGCCGCCTCCGTGGTGACCAGACGGGCGCTCGGGGCGACCTTCGGATGACCGAACTGGAGCGGCGCTACCGATGGCTGCTGCGCGCCTACCCCCCCGGCTACCGCGCCGACTACGAGGACGAACTCCTCGACGTCCTGCTGGCCACGGCGGGACCAGGTCAGGCACGGCCGCCGTTGCGGGAGGTCAGGGCGCTGCTGGTCGGCGGGATCAAGGCCCGCGTCATCGCGGCGGCACAGGGGCCCGCCTGGATGGACGGGCTGCATCTCACGGTCACGGTGCTGAGCGTGCTGCAGCTCGGCGTGCTCATCCCGTACGCGGGCACCATCCCGCTGTGGGTGGCGCTGTCCGCGCTCGCGCTTCTCGCCGTGCTGCGCGGCCGGATGTGGGCGGCGCTGCCACTCGTGGCGGCGACCGGGCTGAAGGTCGTCGGCGTGACCTACGGCGAGCCGTGGCTGGACGGGACCCTGCTGCCGGTCTTCCCCGACCGGCTCTGGCAGGCCCCCGCCCTGTACGGCACCGGCGGCCCGATCGCCCCGTCCATCTCCTACCTGGTGCTGTTCTTCTGTCTGGCGGTACTGGCCATCCGCGGGCGGCCATCACGACGGCGTTCGTGGTGGTGGCTGCTCGCGCTACCGCTGGTCGCGGGGGCGGACCCGGCCTGGCTCGACATCGCGGAGGGCACATCCTCCTCGATCACGCGAGTCGGGCTGGAAGCCGCCCTGCTGGCGGGGGCGGCCTACGCGGGTCACCTGACCGGTGACGCCCGCTGGGCCGTCGCCGCCGGCGTCTGCCTCGTCCCGGCCACGGCCGTGCTCGCCGAGAACGTCGAGCTGGCCTCACGGCAGGGGGTCGCCCACGCGGCCCTGCTGATCCTGCTGACCGCGACGGCCGCGGCCGTCCCGTTCCGCGCCAGGCGACGCATCCTGCTCTGACGCTCACCCGCCGTCCGTTCTCTTCGGCATGCCCTTTTGCAGATTGGGAGTCCCCTGATGAAGTCGCCGCGCAAGGTTCTCGCCGGCACGGTCGCCGGCGTGATCGCCGTCGCCGGCCTCGGCTGGGGCGTCAGCACCCGCCTCCGCTCGCCCGCCGACGAGGCGGCGCTGCGCAAAGCCCCCACCCCCTCACTGGTCACCGCGGCCGTCGAACGCCGCAAGCTGACCAGCAGCGTGGTGGTCAGCGGCACCCTGGAGTACGGCTCGCCGCGCCCGGTCGCCCTGGCCGGCGTGGTCGGCGGCACCGCCGAGGCGCAGCGCGCCACCCGCGCGCCCAGGGCCGGCAGGCTCCGCGAAGGGGCCGTGCTGATGGAGGTCAACGGCCGGCCGGTGTTCACGCTGAAGGGCTCGGTGCCGATGCACCGCACCATGGCCCCCGGCACCAAGGGCAAGGACGTCCTCCAACTGCAGCGGGCGCTGCGCAGGCTCGGCTTCGGCGGCGCCGTCACCGGCGTGTTCGACCAGACGACCGTCGCCGCCGTCCGGCGGTGGTACGACAAACGCGGCTACCAGGCACAGGAGCCCGACCTGACCGCCAGGCAGTCGCGCGACACGCTGCGCAAGGCGGTGCAGACGGCCGAGGAGACGCTGGCCCTTGAGGAGCGCACCCTCGAACAGGGGCTCGACGTCGCGCCGCTCAAGGTCAAGCTCGACAACGCCAGGGATGACCTCAAGGCGGCGGAGAGCGCGCTGGAGGAGGCCGAGGCGGTCGAGGTGCCGCCGGAGGACGCGCGGGCGCTGGAGGACCTGCGGCGGGCCGTACGGTCGGCGCAGGAGGAGCTGGCGAGTGCGGAGGCGGCGCTCGCCGCGGCCAAGCCCGAGGACGCCAAGGCCCCGCTGGAGCTGAAGGTCCGCAATGCGCGGGCCAACCTGTCGGGGGCGCAGGACGCGATCTCGGCCTTCCTCGAGGAAGCCAGGGTCAAGCGCGGCAAGAACCTGGAGGACCTGCGCAAGGCCGTGCGCACCGCGCAGGACACCGTGCTCACCGCCGACCAGGCGCTACGCCACGCCAAGCAGACCTCCCCGGTCAAGCTCAAGGTGAGCAACGCGAAGAAGGACGTGGCCGCCGCCAAGGCCCTGCTCGGCGAGTTCCTCCAGACGTACGGCACGACCATCCCGCCCGGCGAGATCGTCTTCCTCCCCCGGCTGCCCGCCCGCGTACAGAAGGTGAAGATCAAGGCGGGCGCCACGGTCGCCGACGAGGTCGCCACCGTGACCAGCTCGTCCTTCGTGGTGTCGGGCTCGGTCGAGGCGGCCGAGGCCGACCTGCTGCGCGCGGGGATGCCCGCGACGATCGAGACCACGGCGGGGAAGATCCACCCGGCCAGGCTCACCTCCGTCGGCGACGCCCTGCCCGGCTCCTCGGTGCCCTCGGGGTCCGAGGGGGTCCTGCTCACGCCCGTCTCGGACAAGGGGCTCAAGGGCATGGCGGGCGCGGCCGTCACCGTGAAGATCACCGTGGGGGCGACCAGCGGCGAGGTGCTGGTGGTGCCCGTGGCCGCCGTGGTGACCGCCGCCGACGGCAAGCCGCGGGTGAAGGTCGAGGTCGCTCCGGACAAGACCAAGGAGGTCGAGGTCCGCACCGGCCTGGCCGCCGACGGCGACGTCCAGGTGACCGGCGACCTGGAGGAAGGCGACAGGGTGGTGGTCGGCGGTGCCTGAGCCGGTCATCGCGCTGGAGGCGGTCTGCCGCCAGTTCCCCGCCGACCCGCCCGTCCACGCGCTGGCGAAGGTCGACCTGCGGGTCGAGCCGTCGGACTACCTGGCGATCGCCGGGCCCTCGGGATCCGGCAAGTCGACCCTGCTCAACATCCTCGGCCTGCTCGACACGCCCACGTCCGGCTCCTACCGGCTCGACGGCATCGAGACCACCACGCTCCGGGACGGCGGCCGGACCAAGCTGCGCGGCAGCCGTATCGGCTTCGTCTTCCAGTCCTTCCACCTGCTGTCCCACCGCAGCGTGGTGGAGAACGTCATGCTCGCCGAGGTCTACGGCCGGCACGAGCGCAGGACCCGCAAGGAGCGGGCGCTGCGGGCGCTGGACCAGGTCGGGATGAGCCACCGTGTCGACTTCCTGCCCGACCGGCTGTCCGGCGGCGAGCGGCAGCGCTGCGCCATCGCCCGCGCGCTCATGGGCACCCCCTCGCTGCTGCTGTGCGACGAGCCGACGGGCAACCTGGACAGCCGCAACACCGCCGCCGTCCTCGACCTGTTCGACGACCTGCGCGCGCAGGGCCTGACCATCGTGGTCATCACCCACGAGGACGAGGTGGGCGCCCGGGCTGACCGCCGCGTGCGGATCACCGACGGCCTCCTCACCGAGGAGTAACGCGTGCACCTCAGAGATCTCCTCAACGAGGCCCTGGCCGGCATGCTGGCCAGGCCGGTGAGATCGGCGCTCACCACGCTCGGCACCGTCCTCGGCATCACCACCCTGGTCATCACGCTCGGCATCGCCGCCACCGCGGGCAACCAGATCGTCGGCCGCTTCGACGAGCTCACCGCCACCTCCATCACGGTCGAGGTGCCCGAGACGAAGACTCCGCTGGTCGACTGGAACGCCTACACCGAGCTGACCAGGCTGCGCGGGGTCACCTCGGCGGCGGCCGTGGCCGAGAACAAGGCCAGCTCCAACCTGACCGTACGGTCCAACCGCATCGTCGACCCGACCCGGGTCACCGACCAGACCCTGACCGTGATCGCGGCCACTCCCGGCCTCCCCGAGGCGGCCAAGGGCCGGATGACGCAGGGCCGGTTCTTCGACGCGGGCCACGTGGAGCGCAAGGACCGGGTGGTCGTCCTCGGCGACCAGGCCGCCAAGCTGCTCGGCGTCACCCGCCTGGACGAGGCCCCCGCGGTCTTCATCGCCGGCCGCGCCTACACCGTGATCGGCGTCCTCGGCGAGCTGCGCCGCGACCGGAGCCTCGGCACCGCGGTCATCGTGCCGCCGAGCATCGGCAAGCTCTTCGGCCTGCGCGACGTGACCAGGGTGCTGATCAACACCAGCCTCGGCGCGGCCGAGCTGATCGCCGGGCAGGCGCCCACCGCCCTGAGCCCCGGCAACGGCGACATGCTGCAGGTCATCGCGCCGCCCAGCCCGACCAGGGCGCGCGACGGCGTACAGGACGACGTCAACGGGCTCTTCCTGATCCTCGGCCTGGTCTCCCTGGTCGTCGGCGCGGTCGGCATCGCCAACGTCACGCTCGTCACCGTCATGGAGCGCGTCGCCGAGATCGGCCTGCGCCGCTCGCTCGGCGCCGCCAGACGGCACATCGCCGCCCAGTTCCTCCTGGAGTCCACGCTGATCGGCCTGACCGGTGGGGTGATCGGCGCCTGTCTCGGCGTCGTCGCCGTCGTCGCCGTATCCGCGGCCAAGCAGTGGACCCCTGTCCTAGACGGCCAGCTCGCCCTCGCCGCCCCGGTCGCCGGTGCGGTGGTGGGCCTGCTGGCCGGTCTCTACCCGTCCCTCCGCGCCGCCCGGATGGAACCGGTCGACGCCCTGCGATGAAGGAGTGTCATGTCACGTTTAGTCACCATCCTGGCCGTCGCGTCAACGCTGACGCTCACCGCGTGTTCGGCCGACGCGCCTGTGGCCCCCTCCCCCTCGCCCGCCGCCAAGAGCAAGGACAACCGGCGTGCGCTGCAGAACGCCAAGGCCGCGTGCATGAAGAGCAAGGGCTTCAAGTACACCCCGTGGGTCCCGGAGTTCAAGCCGACCGCCGAGAGCCGGAAGTATGACCAGGGCGACTACGAGGCGATGAAGAAGAAGCGCTCGAAGTACGGCCTGACGGTGTTCTACCGCTACGTCTACACCGAAGCCGAGTCCGGCACGGGATCCGTGATCCCCGATCCCAATAACGAGTACACGATCGCGTTGTCCGAGGCCCAGAGCGTCGCCTACGAAAAGGCCAGCGACGCCTGCCACGTCAAGGCGGCCAAGCAGGTCCTCCATAGGGACATCAAGAACGTCGACGACCTCTACAAGCAGGCCGACGACATGTACAACGCCCGGGTGGGCCGCGAGCTCGACGGCGACCCGCAGCTCATCGACCTCGCCCAGACCTACGGCGACTGTCTCAAGGGCAAGGGCTACCGGGTTCCCTCGGTGCGGCCGAGCGCCCTGGACGTGCTGCTCTGGACCCAGTTCAACGACCAGATGATGGCCTTGGGCCGCGAGCAGCAGCCCGATGCCGAGCCCGGCGCGATGCCCATGCCCAGCCTCACCCCCGCCCAGGCCAGGCCGCTGCTGGACAAGGAGGTCAAGGCCGCGCTCGACGACCTGGAGTGCGGCAAGGCGTTCTTCCCCGTCTTCTACCCGAGGAAGTTCGCCCTCCAGGCGACCGTGTTCGGCGAGTGGGGGCAGTGAGGCGTCACCCGTTCCAGTAATGCTCCCCGGCCAGCAGCAGCGCGGCCGCGCCGACCAGGCCCGCGTCCTGCCCCAGGGCGGCGGGGACGACCGTGACGCGCCGCGCGAAGTCCATCCTGGCGTGCTCGCGCAGCGCCTCCTCCAGCGGCCCGAACAGCGGCTCGCCCGACTGGGAGAGCCCGCCGCCGACGGTGACGACGTCGAGGTCGCACAGGTTCGCCGCCGAGGCGATGGCGATCCCGAGCGCCCGGCCCGCCCGCCGCATCGCGGCCAGCGCGATCTCGTCCCCGGCCCTGGCGTCGGCCGCCAGCCGCCGCCCGGTCCCAGCACTCTCCTCGACGTACTGCTCCGCGGCTTCCCGAGCCTCGGCGTACGACCCAGCGGGTTCCCGGGCTTCCACGGACTCCCCGGATGCCCGGGCACGCTCCTGGGAGGCTCTGCCTGGTTCCCAGCCCTGTTCCAGGGCCCAGCGGGCCAGGGCGGGGCCTCGGGCGACGGCCTCCAGGCAGCCGTGGCCGCCGCAGCCGCACGGCGGCCCGTCCGGGTCGACGATGATGTGCCCGACGTGTCCCGCGTTGCCGGTGCCGCCGTCGACGAGCCGTCCGGCGAGGATCAGGCCGCCGCCGACGCCTGTCGACACGACCATGCCCAGCATGTTCGCGCTCCCCCAGCCCGCCCCGCGCCAGTGCTCGGCCGCCGCCAGGCAGATCGCGTCGTTGTGCACGCGTACCGGCACCCCGGGAACGAGCCCCGCCAGTGAGGCGCGCAGCGGGAACCCGCGCCAGCCGGGGATGTTGAGCGGGGAGACCACCCCCTCCGGCCAGGCCATCGGCCCGCCGCACCCGACGCCAACCCCCTCGACGCCCTCCGCCAGGGGTTCCACCAGCTTGGCCAGCGCCTTCCACAGTGTCCGCTCGTCCGCGCCCTGCGGTGTGGGCGCGCGGCGGGCCGACAGCACGTGCCCGTCGGCGGAAACGAGCCCGGCGGCCAGCTTCGTGCCGCCGACGTCGATCGCGAGTATCACGGGAGAAGCGTCACCGATCGGCGGGCGATCCGGAAGAGAAGACCAGCACCGAGGCGGTGAAACCGTGCACGTGGTTGTGCCCGCCCACCGGCCCCACCTCACCGGCGGCGAAGAACCCCGCCACCCCGATCGAGCCGAGCGTGTCCCGCAACGCCACCGCGTCGTGGTCGGGGGTGCCGAACATCGCCGACCCCCGGCCGTTGCACGAGAACAGCAGCGCGCCGTCGATCCTGCCCAGTTCCTCGCGGTGCGCGTCGAGCAGGTCGTACAGGTCCTCGTCCGCGGTCGCCGCGTCGCGGACCTGGAAGCGGACCGTCCTGCCGATGTCGACCACGTCGCCGATGGCCACGCCCTCGCGCTCCGGGTCGATGCCGATCACGCCCCTGATCAGGAAGTCGCCGCGCTCGTGCCGTTCGGCGTACTCGTTCATCACGATGCCGATCTGCAGGCCCGAGGCGACCAGTTCCCGGTCGTCCTCGTCGAGTTCGCTGACGATGTCCTCCAGGCGGGCGAGCGCGGGCTGTCCGGCGAGTTCCAGCAGCAGGTTCTCCTCCGAGCGGGTGACGACCATGGCCGGGCCGATCGGCCGGCAGCCCTGGCTGACCACCGTGGTGACGTTGACCGGGCCGCTGAGCAGGACGCCGATGGCGCCCTCGGTGTGCACGGCGCCGTCGGCGAACAGCCGGACCGAGCCGCGGCCCTGCAGGCCGTTGGCCAGGCCGCCGATCAGCGGCAGGTCGCCGAGGACCTCCACCGAGCGCTCCACGAACGCGTCGGCGGGGAAGGTGTAGGGGTCGGCCAGCAGGATCGCCACCCGGTCGTCGGGTTTGCGCTCGGGCAGGCCCATCACCACGAACCTGTCCTCGGCGGCGAGCGTGTCCAGCGCGAAGGTGGTCAGCCGGCCGCCGTCGAGGGTGGCCGCCCAGGCGCTCACCGCCGGGGAGAGCTCCACGCCCTGGCCGTCGCCGATCACGCCGGTCGCGCTGCAGCCGATCACCTTGGCACCGGGGGCCAGCGACATGGCGTGCCTGCCCGCCCGCGTCACGTCGTCCGGGTCTTCGCCGCAGATGAAGAAGCAGACCAGGTCGGCGCGTCCGCTGAGCCCGGCCAGCGCCTGCCGTACCGCCGTCTCCGCCGCCTGGACCAGGTCCGGGCCCACGGCGAGGCCGTCGGCGAAGCGACTCGTCATCAGGGCCACTCGTCTCGCCTCCCTTGCTTGTCGCCGGTGCCTTTGGCCCGATTCTCCCCACTCGTGGAACAAGCACGCGCGCGATTCGTCACGCAACAGTCAAATAACCGACGTAGTCTCGATCCCGTGCATCAGCCACGAATTCTCCGCGACTTGCGGGAGAGCGGTCACGTTCATCGCAGCGTGAAGGCCGAGGTCCGCGAGAACCTGCTGGCCAGGCTGCGAGCGGGCGAGCCTCGCTTCCCCGGCATCGTGGGCTTCGACGACTCGGTTCTACCCCATCTCGAACGCGCGCTGCTGGCCGGGCACGACCTGGTCCTGCTCGGTGAGCGAGGTCAGGGCAAGACCCGGCTCATCCGTACCGTCGCGGGCCTGCTCGACGAGTGGACCCCGGTCGTCGAGGGCTGCGAGATCAACGACCATCCGTACGCCCCGGTGTGCGCGCGCTGCCGCCGGCTGGCCGGTGAGCTGGGCGAGGAGCTGCCCGTCGGGTGGAAGCACCGCGAGGAGCGCTACGGCGAGAAGCTCGCCACGCCCGACACCTCGGTCGGCGACCTCATCGGCGACGTCGACCCGATCAAGATCGCGGAGGGGCGTACGCTGGGCGACCCCGAGACCGTCCACTACGGCCTGGTCCCGCGGACCAACCGGGGCGTCTTCTCCGTCAACGAGCTGCCCGACCTGGCCGAGCGGATCCAGGTGTCGCTGCTGAACGTGCTGGAGGAGCGCGACATCCAGGTGCGCGGCTACAACCTGCGCCTGCCGCTCGACATCCTGCTCATCGCCAGCGCCAACCCCGAGGACTACACCAACAGGGGCCGCATCATCACCCCGCTGAAGGACCGCTTCGGCGCGGAGATCCGCACCCACTACCCGCAGACGGTCGAGGACGAGCTGGCGCTGATCCGGCAGGAGGCCACCATCGAGTGGGCCGAGCTGGGCGCCGACCTGCCCGAGCACCTCGTCGAGGTGATCGCCAGGTTCACCCGGCTGGTCCGCGAGTCGACGGCGGTGGACGCCAGGTCGGGCGTGTCGGCCAGGTTCTCCATCGCCGCCGCCGAGACGGCCTCGGCCTCGGCCGTGCGCCGGGCCGCGATCAGCGGCGAGGAGCAGGCCGTGACCCGGGTCTGCGACCTGGCCACCGTCGTGCACAGCCTGCGCGGGAAGGTGGAGTTCGAGGTCAGCGAGGAGGGCAGGGAGACCGAGATCCTGGCCCACCTGCTGCGCCGGGCCACCGCCGAGACCTTCCGCGGCCGGCTGGGCGGCCTGGACCTCACGGCGCTGCTGGACAAGTTCTCCGCGGGCAGCCAGGTGGAGTCGGGCGAGCTGGTGCCCGCCGGAGAGCTCCTGCACCGGATCGGCCCCGTCGACGGGCTCGCGAAGATCATGTCCAAGCTGGGCATGGGCGCGGGCGACGAGTCGCCGGGCCACGCGGCCGCCGCGCTGGAGTTCGCCCTTGAGGGCCTCTACCTGATGCGCCGCCTGTCGAAGGACGATCTCGACGGAGTCACCGTCTACCGGACGTGAACCGCAGGGCGTTCTCGCGAGTCTACAGATCGGAAAGAATATCTGATTCGGGGGAGAACGCCCATGCGCTCATTTGTCGCCACCGCCGCGCTCGCCGTGTGCGCGACCGGCCTGATCGCCACACCCGCCTCAGCCGCCACGGTCGTGTACGGCTTCGCCTGGGCCGACGGCAAGGGCGCCCTGCGCGTCCTGCCGCGCACCGCCAAGCCGTACACCTCCCAGGGCTACAAACTCCACAAGATCACCGAGCTGCGCGGCGCCAAGGAGGTCAGGCTCGACTACACCGGGGCCGCCTACCGCCGGGTGACGACCGCCTGCGACCTGGTCGAGACCGAGGGCCGGGTGGCCGTCGACCGGAACGGCCTGGGCAAGACCGCCTGCCGGCCCGCCGACCTCACCACCTCCCTGCGGCGCGGCCCCGTCCTGGTCCGGATCTCCTACACCGGCGCCAAGGCCGCCACCGTCCACGAACTCCTCGGCGGCCAGGGCTCGCAGAAGACCGCGCGCGGCACGATCAAGCGGGTCAACGACACCACCATCACCTTCACCAGCGGGGGGAAGACGGTGAAGCTCGGCTACAGCCACACGATGGGCTTCAACCGGGTGACCGCCAGGTGCGGGGACGGCTGGCTGAGCGGCAGGCCGGTGAACGCCGACCGCGACGGCCTGGGCACCAAGCTCTGCGACCACAAGGCCTTCACCAAAGTGCTGAAGGGCGTCAGGTATCCCACGCTGGCCGTGGTCTACCACAGCCCGATTCGCGGCGAGGTCTTCGAGGTGACCGAAGTCTATGGCGACGCATAGCCGGGCATGTCGGGTTAGCGTGGGGCCGTGATGGCTTATCGGTATGGCGAGTATCAGGACGGCCCCGATCCGCTGGCTCCGCCGTACGACGTGCGGGCCGCCCTCGACGAGATGGGCGACGCCATCCTGTCCGGCTCCACCCCCGTCCACGCCCTGCGCGACCTGCTCAAGCGCGGCCTGCCGGGCGCCGAGCAGCGCAGGGGCCTGGACGACATGCTCCGCGAGGTACGGCGCCGCCGCCGCGAGCTGCGCGAGAGCGGCCGGCTCGACGGCACCCTGGAGCGCGCCAGGGCCCTGCTCGACAAGGCCATCGGCCAGGAGCGCGCCGAGCTGTTCCCGGACCCGTCCGACGAGGCCAGGCTGCGCGAGTCGGAGCTGGAGGGCCTGCCCGACGACACGGCGAGCGCGATCCAGGAGCTGAGCACCTACGAGTGGCGCTCCGCCGCCGCCCGGCGGACCTTCCAGGAACTGCGCGACCTGCTGCGCAGGGAGGTGCTGGACAGCCAGTTCAAGGGCATGCGGGACGCGCTGGCCAACCCCGACCCGGCCGCCATGGAGCGGGTCAGGCAGATGATGGCGGACCTGAACGACATGCTCGACAGGGACGCCCGCGGCGAGCACACCCAGGCCGACTTCGACGCCTTCATGGACCGGCACGGCGAGCTGTTCCCGGAGAACCCGCGCAACCTCGAAGAGCTCGTCGACATCCTGGCCCGCCGCGCCGCCGCCACCCAGCGCATGCTCGCCTCGCTCACCCCGCGCCAGCGCGAGGAGCTCAACAACCTGATCAACCAGACCCTCGACCAGGCCGCCCTGTCCGAGCAGATGCGCCGCCTCGGCGACGCCCTGCACGCCCGCCGCCCCGACCTGTCCTGGGGCACGCCCGAGCGGATGTCGGGCGAGCAGCCGATGGGCATGGGCGACGCGGTGACCGCGCTGGAGGAACTGGCCGACCTCACCGGCCTGGAGGCCGCGCTCCGGCAGGACTACCCGGGCGCGCGCATCGACGACATCGACGAGGCGGCCATCCGCCGCGCGCTCGGCCGCTCCGCGGTCGACGACCTCGAAGCGCTCCGGCGGATCGAGCGCGAACTGGAGGATCAGGGCTACCTGCTGCGCCGGCGCGGCAAGCTGGAGCTCACCCCCAAGGCGGTGCGGCGGCTCGGCGAGACCGCGCTGCGCCGCGTCTTCTCCTCCCTCGACGCGGGCCGCAGAGGCGACCACGACCAGCGGGACGCGGGCGCCGCGGGCGAGCTGACCGGCTCGTCCCGGCCATGGGCCTTCGGCGACGAGCAGCCCATCGACGTCGTACGCACCCTGGTCAACGGGGTACGGCGAAGCGCCCCCGGCAGGGGCCGCCAGGCCGTACGGCTGTCCGTGGACGACTTCGAGGTGGCCGAGACCGAGCGGCGCAGCGCGGCGGCGGTGTGCCTGCTGGTGGACCTGTCGTACTCGATGGCGTTGCGCGGCACCTGGGCCGCCGCCAAGCAGACCGCGCTCGCCCTGCAGGCGCTGGTGGCCTCCAAGTTCCCGCAGGACGCGGTGCAGATCGTCGGGTTCTCCAACTACGCGCGGGTGCTGCAGCCGGATGAGCTGGCCGGGCTCGACTGGGACATGGTGCAGGGCACCAACCTGCACCACGCGCTGCTGATCGCCGGCCGCCACCTCGACCGGCACCCCGACTTCGAGCCCGTGGTGCTGGTCGTCACCGACGGCGAGCCGACCGCGCACCTGATGCGCAGCGGGCGCTCGGCCTTCGAGTGGCCGCCGTCGCCGGAGACGCTTGAACTCACGCTGGCCGAGGTGGACAAGATGACCCGGCGCAGGGCCACCCTCAACGTGTTCATGCTGGCCGGGGACGACCGGCTGAAGGAGTTCGTGGACGAGGTCGCCAGGCGCAACGGCGGCCGGGTCTTCTCTCCCAGCCCCGACCGCCTCGGCGAGTACGTGGTCAGCGACTTCCTGCGCCTGCGCCGAGCCCGCTAGAGGACGGCGAGCGCCCGGTAGGCGGCCAGCCGCTCGTCGAACCCGTCCCCGAAGTCGCGATACGACCGGTAGACCACGCGCTCGGGGTCACCGCCCCGCGCCAGCAGCCCGGCCACCTCCCCGGGCTCGGGCAGCACCCCGCCGCCCAGGTAGCGCGGCGCGGCGAGCACCGTCCGCTCCCCCTGCTTCCCCGAGACGAACTCCCCGCGCCGCCAGCCGCTCTCCTCGTCCCACACCAGAGCGCTGCCGTCGCGCAGCCGGATCGTCGCGTCCCTGGGATCGAAAGGGTCGTCCCACCAGTCGACGACGGCGGGCACGACGGCCACCACCGCTCCGAGGTACCCGACGGGAAGCGACAACCATTCGGCCGTGTACGGATCCCACACAGCATGATCCCCTCGCTCTACGACATATGACATGAATGTAAACGAAAGGTCTCAACGAATGTAATGACCACAGAGCCGTCTTGGCGTATCGAGGGTCACGACCGCCTTCCGCTGGAACAACGCCGACGACGGGTAGTCGGGCAGCGGTGCCGTACCCACGGGCTCGAAACCCTCCCGCTGGTAGTACTTGTGCAGCCGCTCGTTCGTCCGCCACACGTCGATGCGCACCCAGTCCAGCCCCCGCCGCACGGCCTCGTTCGCCGCCCAGTCCAGGATCTCCGCACCGAGCCCCTGACCCGCGAAGTCCCGATGGACGACCAGCCGGTGCAGGTAGAGCGCGGGCGCGTCAGGCTCATGCCCGACCCACAACTCCCGGTACGGCCTGGCGGTGATCGTGACCGTCGCGACCGCCCGGCCCTGGTGCTCCACCAGCCAGGTGATCCCCTCGGTGAGGCCCGCCATCACCCGGGCGTCGCGCGACTCCAGGTCAGGCCACGGGCGCTGCCACTGGTCGGTGCGCATGTCGGCGAGCCAGGCGGCGGCGCCCTCGATCAGTTCGACGATCACGGAGAAGTCTCCGGGAACGGCTGGACGCATGCTGAACATCGTTCGGGTTCTCCATGGGTGACTTGTAGGCGCTCAGCCCAGGTCCCGAAACCCTGAGGGGATCTCCCCCAGGTGATAGATGAGCCTGTTGCGGTCGGCCGGGTAGACGGTCACGGTGAGCCGGATCGGACGGGTCCTGTCGTAGGCCGTCCGCCAGAGCACCTGCACCGAGACGCCCGCTCCGGTGACCCCGAAGAAGGCGCTCTCGTCGGCGTAGGACATCCGGGCGGTCAGCTCGTCGGTGTAGCCGACCTGCGGGTGCCCGAGTTCTTCGAGCAGCCGGATGGTGCCCTGTGTGACGTCTCCCGGCCGGATCAGGTCGGTGCCGTCGGCGATGTCCATCGGGTAGTAGGAGGTCTGGAGCGACCACGGGGTGCCGTCCACGTAGCGGAGCAGCCGACGGGTGACCACCTTGGAGCCGGTGGGGACGTTCAGCCGCGCGGCCACGTCGGCGCGCGCCTCCACGACGTCGACGTGCGGGCGGCCGACCTCCGGGCGGCGTCCGCGCAGCAGGACCGAGGACACGTAGGCGTCGCCGGGCAGGTCGGCAGCCCGCCTGCCCTCCTCGTCGGACAGCACCACGGGGAAGGTGTCGGGACGACGGCGGACGAACGTGCCCTCACCCTGCCGCTTCTCCAGCAGGCCCTGCTCCACGAGCTGCCTGATGGCCTCGCGCACGGTGTTGATCGAGTAGCCAGAGGTCTGCCTGAGTTCGAGCTCGGTCGGAATCTGGTCGCCGGGGCCCCACCGCCCATCCTCGATGGCTCTGCGCAGCCTGTCGGCCAGCTGCTGGTACTTGGGACCGGTCACCGGATCTGCTCCTCGTTGAGAGATACCAATGATAGGGATATTTCCAACATACCGATGTTTGGAACATCCTATTCATTGGTATGACTTGATTGACCCAACTGACAAGACCCAATAGTACGACCAGTAGGACGTCGGCGCACCCTGCCGATCAGGGAGAAACCGGGCCATCCCCGGACACTCCACCCGTGAGAACGGACGCGGCAACGAAGCCGCACGTCAGACCCCCAGACCGGCCCCACATCCCAGGGGAGGCCTCCATGTTCCAAGCTTTCATCGTGCTCGCGTTGGTCATCGCGGCCGGCGTGGCCGGAGCCTTCGTCGTGATGGTGCTCGGCATCCGTCACGAGGACACGCGCAACTCGGTCACCGGCCGCGCCCCCAACCCCGGCGCCGCCGGAACGCGGCGCATCCTCGGGCTCACCGTCGACCACACCGGCTGCCACTACGCCACGAACGAACGGCACACCGAGGCCAACTGCCCGGTGTGCCGTGAGAAGTCTGCGCCGTGAACGCGCGCCGCGGATCAGGCGGTGACGGTGCCCGCGTAGTAGTCCAGAGCCAGGTCGAAGCCGTCCCGGCAGTGGCGGTGCGAGCGGTAGCACGGCCGCCAGGCCGAACTCGCGCCCACCCCGGCCCTGGCGTCGGCCAGCGCCTCCGGCACCCGCTCCGGCCTGGGCAGCAGCCCGCCGCACAGGTAGCGCACGCCCGCCAGCTCGGAGTGCTCGCCAAGACCGCCGGAGACGAACCGGCCCAGCCGCCAGCCGCTCTCCTCGTCCCAGACCAGCGCGCCGTCGTCGCTCAGGCGCAGGGTGACGTCGCGGGGGTCACACGGACCCTCCCACCAGTCGGCCACCTCGGCGCCGAGCTGCTCGACCACGCGCTCGACATAGGAGAAAGGCTGTCGCAGCCACTCGTCGGTATACGGCTCGACGTGCCTGACGGCCACGACGGCACCTCCTTGTGCCTGGAAGTTCCAATTTTGACGGCGAAAGGTAACCCTACCTGGGCTGAACTTATTCCATTGCCAGAGCGTCTAGTCATTACGGACGATATTCACCAGGGAAGGGGGAAGCCGCTGTGATCGCGATGATTCTGCTCGTCGTTCTGATGGTCGTCGCCGTCGCCCTGTTCGAGCTGGTCATGACCTGCTCCCCCGCCCAGGAGGAGCAGGCCGAAGCGGCCGAGACGGCGAGCGCCGACTGAACACCAGGGTGTCAGCCTCCCGGTGAGATCACCGGGGGGCTAATGTCTCGGGCATGTCGAACCTGCTGCTCTGGTTGCACATCGCATTCGCGATCTTCGCCCTCGGTCCGCTCACCGCGGTGACGATGGCCGCGCCGCGCGCCATTCGCAACAAGAACGTGCCCGTAGTCGTCAATCTTCAGCGCATGACGCGCGTCTACAGCCTCGCCGCGCTGGGCGTGCTGATCTTCGGGGTGGCGCTCGGCGTCGCCGACGGCCAGGGCGTGCTCGGCAAGTGGTACATGACGGCCTCGATGACGCTGTTCATCGTCGCCCTCGTGCTGCTCGTCATGGTCGACCGCGACCTGCGCACCGCCGTCCGGGCCCTGTCGAGCGAGACCCCGGACGACGACGCGAAGGTGGAGATCGGGCGCATCGCCGCCCTGTCCGGCGTGATCGCGCTGATCTGGCTGGTGATCCTGTTCCTGATGATCTTCCCTAGCTGAGCGCCTGGGTGAGATCGGCGAGCAGGTCGTCGACGGTCTCGATGCCGACCGACAGGCGTACCAGGTCGGCGGGCACCTCCAGCGGCGAGCCCGCCGCGGAGGCGTGCGTCATGCGGCCGGGGTGCTCGATCAGGGACTCCACGCCGCCGAGCGACTCGCCCAGGGTGAACAGCCGCGCCTTGTCGCAGACCTCGACGGCCGCCGCCTCACCGCCGGCCACGCGGAACGACACCATGCCGCCGAACCGCTTCATCTGCTTGGCCGCCACCTCGTGCCCGGCGTGGCCGGGCAGCCCCGGGTAGAGCACCTCGGTCACCTTCGGGTGCGCGAGCAGCAGGTCGACCACGCGCTCGGCGTTGTCGCAGTGCCGGTCCATCCGCACACCGAGCGTCTTGAGCCCGCGCAGCGTCAGGAACGCGTCGAACGGCCCCGTCACCCCGCCCATCGCGTTCTGGTGGTAGGCGAGCTCCTCACCGATCCCCGCCTCCGCCGCCACCAGCGCACCGCCCACGACGTCGGAGTGCCCGCCGACGTACTTGGTGGTCGAGTGCACGACCACATCGGCGCCCAGCGCGATCGGCTGCTGCAGGTACGGCGACGCGAAGGTGTTGTCCACCACCAGCAGCGCCCCGCTGTCGTGCGCGATCTGCGCCAGCCCCGCGATGTCGGCGATGCCGAGCAGCGGATTCGTCGGCGTCTCCACCCAGATCAGCCGGGTCTTCTGGGTCATCGCCGCGGCCACCGCGCCCAGGCTGCCCAGCGGCACCGGGTCGTAGCGCAGCCCCCACCGCTCGTTGACCTTCGCGAACAGCCGGTAGGTGCCGCCGTAGGCGTCGTTGGGGATGATCACGTGGTCGTTCGGCTTGCAGAGCGCGCGCAGCACCGTGTCCTCGGCCGCCAGCCCCGAGGCGAAGGCCAGGCCGCGCACACCGCCCTCGACGGCCGCCAGCGCCGATTCCAGCGCCGTCCTGGTCGGGTTCGCCGACCGGCTGTACTCGTATCCCGACCGCAGGCCGCCCACGCCGTCCTGCTTGTAGGTGGACGTGGCATAGATGGGAGGCACGACCGCGCCGGTCAGCGGGTCAGGCTCCTGGCCTGCGTGGATGGCCAGAGTCTCGAAACCATTGCTCATGAACCCACGCTATCCCGGCCAACGGCCTCAAAGACGAATCGGCCCGTGCTCTCCGTTCCCCAACAGAGAGCACGGGCCGACCGGTGCGGCGGGCGCCGGGTCCCCCGACCCACGCCCGCGACGTCGGCACGCGCGCGTCCCATGCACACGCGGGCGCCGAGCCTGATCAGGCCGCGGTGGGCTCGTGCCGCTCGGTCCGGCGCGACAGCCGTACCACCTCGGCCCCGGGGACCTCGATGCGCGGCGCGTTGATGTGGCGGCCGCTCCCGCCGCCCTCGGCCTGCTCGCCGTTGATGCGCGAGAGCAGCACCGGGTCGGCGACGGCCAGCAGCACCCCGATGACCAGCCCGACGCCCAGAAGTACGAATCCGATGACGATCATGTCCCTTCCCCCTTCGATGAGTCGAGTCTCCGCGATCAGGGCGGGCCGCCACCTCGGTTGAAGGATTGGTCTGCAGCGGGATCACTCGGCCGAATGGCTGATATGGGCATTACGACTTCCGGCCTAGGCTCAGAGGCCGTGGGGGACACGCAGCGCTTCGTCTACTGGATCCGGCGGCTCAGCGAGATCGCGATGATCGGCTGGCTGGCCATGATGCTGGCCGTGGACCTGGCGATCGCGGTCGGCATCGGCGGCCCGCAGTTCCTCGTGCCGGTGTGCGGCGTGGTGGGCACCGCCGCAGTGATCCTGCGCAGGCGGTACCGCGTGCAGGGCTTCGCCGTCCTGCTGGCGCTGTCGTTCTGCACCTCGCTGCTGATCAGCGCCCTGCAGTACCCCGGCGTTCCCGGCACGGCCGAGACCGGGGCGCTGCTCCTGCTGACGATCGGCGTCCTGCGGCACGTCACGCCGATCCGCCGGGCCGCGCTGCTGACCGTCGTGGCCATGGTGGTGCTCATGGCCGAGGGGTCGGGCCGCGACGCCGGCAACTCGGGCCTGGCCTTCTCCTTCATCCTCTTCTTCGGCTGGGCGATGGCCACCGCCGTCGGCGCCTACCTGCGCTTCCAACAGGAACGCCGCACCGAGGCGGTCCATTCGGTACGGCGCGCCGAACGCCTCGAACTGGCCCGCGAGCTGCACGACCTGGTCGCCCACCACATCACCGGCATCGTCGTGCAGGCCCAGGCCGCCAAGACCGTCGCCGAGCTGAAGCCCGAGGCCGTCGTGCCCGCCCTCGACGCGATCGCCAACGCCGGCGCCGACGCGCTCACCTCGATGCGCCGCCTGGTCAGCGTGCTGCGCGCCGAGGACGAGGCGACCCGTACCCCCGGCACCTCGCTGGCCGACCTGCGCGTCCTGACCGAGCGCTTCGCCGCCAACGGCCCGAACGTGGCCTTCGAGATCGGCCAGGGCATCAGCGACGGCACGCTGCCGCCCGAGGTCATGACCACCCTGCACCGGGTGCTGCAGGAGTCGCTGACCAACGTGCGGCGGCACGCCCCCGGCACCGGCTGGGTCGAGGCCGACCTGCGGTTGCACACCGGCGGCGTACGGCTGCGGGTGCGCAACTACGGCTCGGCCCACGACCCCAGGATCTCCCGCCTCGGCGGCGGCTTCGGCCTGGTCGGCATGGCCGAGCGGGTCGAGGCCCTGGGCGGGCGCCTGCTCGCCGGGCCCACCCCCGAGGGGGCCTGGGAGGTCGTGGCGGAGTTCCCGCTCAGTGGTTGGCGAGGAAGGCCAGCAGGTCCTGGCGGGTGAGCAGGCCGGCCGGCTTGCCGTCCTCCAGCACCACGGCGGCGTCGGCCTTCTCCAGCGCCTCGACCGCGCGCGACACCGGCTCGCCGGCGCCGATCATCGGCAGCGGCTGCGACATGTGCTCGGCGATCGTGTCCTCCGAGGTCAGCCGCCCCCGGTAGAGGGCATCGAGCAGGTCGCGCTCCTGGATCGAGCCGATCACCTCGGCCGCCATGACCGGCGGCTCCTCCTTCATGACGGGAAGCTGGGAGACGGAGTACTCGCGCATGATGGCGATGGCGGTGCCGACCGACTCGTACGGGTGGGTGTGCACGAACTCCGGCATGCCGGGCCCCTTGCGCGACAGCACGTCCCGCACCAGGCCCTCCTCCGACGCCGTGGTCAGGAAGCCGTAGTCGGCCATCCACTCGTCGTTGAAGATCTTCGACAGGTAGCCCCGGCCGCCGTCGGGCAGCAGCACGACCACCACGTCGTCCGGCCCGGCCTGCGCGGCGACCTGCAGCGCGGCCACCACGGCCATCCCGCACGAGCCGCCGACCAGCAGCGCCTCCTCACGGGCCAGGCGCCGCGTCATGTTGAAGGAGTCCTTGTCCGACACCGCGATGATCTCGTCGCAGATCGTGGTGTCGTAGGTGGCCGGCCAGATGTCCTCCCCGACCCCCTCCACCAGGTACGGCCGGCCGCTGCCGCCCGAGTAGACCGAGCCCTCGGGGTCGGCCCCGATGACCTTGACCCGCCCCCCGGAGACCTCCTTGAGGTAGCGGCCGGTGCCGCTGATCGTGCCGCCGGTGCCGACCCCCGCGACGAAGTGCGTGATCCGCCCCTCGGTCTCCTCCCACAGCTCGGGTCCCGTGGAGAGGTAGTGCGACTCGGGGTTCTGCGGGTTGGAGTACTGGTCCGGCTTCCAGGCGTTCGGGATCTCCCGGGCCAGCCGGTCGGAGACGGAGTAGTAGGACTCGGGGTGGTCGGGCGAGACGGCGGTCGGGCAGACCACCACCTCGGCGCCGTAGGCCCGCAGCACCGAGACCTTGTCCTGGGCCACCTTGTCCGGCACCACGAAGACGCACCGGTAGCCCTTGCGCTGGGCCACGATCGCCAGGCCGACGCCGGTGTTGCCCGAGGTGGGCTCGACGATGACGCCGCCGGGCCGCAGCGCGCCCGAGGCCTCGGCGGCCTCGATCATGCGCACCGCGATGCGGTCCTTCACCGAGCCGCCCGGGTTGAAGTACTCGACTTTGGCGAGCACCTGGGCGGGCAGCCCTGCGGAGACCTTGTGCAACCGGACGAGTGGAGTGTTCCCCATGAGCTCGACCAGGGAATCGTATACGCGCACCGAGGTGTTCACCTTCTTTGCCGAAGCTTGATCAGCTTGCCGGAGGCCGAGGTCCCGAGGGGGTAGCCGGGACTCGGCTAGTTTTCCATCAAACGCTACCGTCGCGAGGAGACGAGAGGGGCCCGGTAGGTGTTCTGGACACCCGGGGTGGCGCGCGCGGCGCGCAGGATCGCGGCGGCGGCGGCCGTCGGAGGTGGCGGCCTCACCGCTCTGGGGGTGACGGCGTACGGCCTGCTGTTCGCCGAGAGCCTGGTCGCGCGGAAGATGATCGGCCGCCCGCACGGCCTGGAGGGACCGCCGTCGGAGGGCGTCTACGGCGCGTTCTCCGGCCCGCCGGTGTCGCTCGTCATGCTGGGCGACTCCCTGTCGGTGGGGCTGGGGATGACCGACCCCGCGAAGACGCCCGGGGTGCTCATCGCGTACGGCCTGGCGGCGGTCGCCGAGCGCCCGGTGCGGGTGAGCGTGGTCGGCAAGTCGGGGGCCCCGTCGGCAGAGCTGGCGCTCCAGGTCGACCGGGCGCTGAAGGCGAAGCCCGACGTGGCGGTCATCTTCGTCGGGGCCAACGACGTCACCACGCAGACGTCGCCGGCCACGGCGGTGCGCCATCTGGCCAAGGCGGTGCGGCGGCTGCGTGAGGCGGGCGCGGAGGTCATCGTGGGCACCTGCCCGGACCTGGGCACGGTGCGGCCCATCGGGCAGCCGCTGCGGTGGGTGACGCGGCGGTGGAGCCGCCAGCTCGCCGCCGCGCAGACGGTGGCGGTGGTCGAGGCGGGCGGCCGGACCGTGGCGTTCGCCGACCTGCTCGGGCCGGAATTCGCTACAAACCCGACAGAGATGTTCGGACCCGACCGTTTTCATCCATCTGACCGAGGTTACGCCCAAGCGGCTTACGCGGTGCTACCGTCTGTATGCGCTGCGTTGGGTTTGTGGCCTGAGCCACGACCCGTGCGCGGTGAAGGACTGCAACCGATTTACCTTGCGGCGGCTACGGCCGCGGAGGAACCCGGCGCCGAGGTCACCGCGACCAGGGTCGCGGGGCGGGCCACGGGTCCCCACGGCAGATGGGTGACGCTGTTCCGCCGGCGACTCGGGGAGATGCCTCACGACGCCTGACTCCGGTCACCCTCCGCGTCCGATCCGCCACTCCTCGCCCCTATTGGAGTGGAATGCGGCCTTACGCGAAACCGGCCCTCGCCCTCGCCGGGACCCTGGCCCTGGCCGGATGTTCCGGCAGCGACGCGGCCACGGCGGCGTTCCCGACGTGGCACAACGACCAGGTCAACGCGGTCAGCCGGACGGCGACCGCGAGCGGCGTCGCCGCCACCACCTCGATGAAGCCCGACGGCACTCTGGAGACGGTCGCCATCGACCTGGCCAGCGGCAGGAAGCTGTGGGGCACCCCGGCGACCATGGCCGGCCGGCTGCCGGGCATGGGCGTGTCCGCGCCCGCGATCGCCGACGGCGTCATCGCCTCCGTCGATCCCGCCAAGATGGGCCGCTGGAAGGCCATGCTGACCGCCCGCGACGCGCGCAGCGGGCGGGTCAGGTGGACGCGTCCCGTGCACTCCACCTTCGGCCCGCAGCGCTGCGGGCCCTACCTCTGCCTGTCCGAGCACACCGCCCTGGCCGCCGCCCGCGTCGTGGTGCTCGACCCGGCCACGGGCGGGCAGTTGTGGAAGCTGCCCGGCATCGCCGAGGTGCAGTGGTCCGACGCGAAGCGGGTGGTGCTGCTGCGCCTGGCCACCAACCCCGTGATCGAGTCCTACGAGTTGAAGACCGGCAAGCTGCACTGGCAGCAGCCGATCGAGCAGGCCCTCGGACCCGACATCGACCTGTCGGGCGGCTGGGCGTTCGGCGCGACCGGCGCGAACCTCATCGGCTACGTCGCCCCGTACACCAGCCCGCGGACGAAGCGGACCTCCGCCTTCGGGCTGTTCTCCGTCAAGCTGGACGACGGCACGATCAACTGGATGCGGCCCTCCGTGGTTCGCGTCTACCCCAGCGGCAGCCCCGGCTACGCGCCGATCGTCCGCCCGGTCGACCAGCAGGGCCTGTACGGCGGCTTCGCCAAGCTGGACGCCGACTCCGGCCGGGTCCTGGGGCAGATCACCGCCGCCCAGGTGCCCGGCTCCGGCTGGTGGCTGGCCTTCCCGGCCCGGATGGAGCGGCTCGGCTTCCTCAAGCACGACACCAAGGGCAGCGTCTACGACCTGGCCACCGGCCAGTCCGTCCCGGTCGAGGAGCAGCACGGCTGGTCCTTCTGCGTCACCGACCCCAAACCGCTGCCGCTGAAGGGCCAGGCGCCCGGCTTCTACTCGATCGCCTCCATCTGCGAGTACGACCTGTCCACGGGCAAGCGGGTGGCCGGTCAGGGCGCGCCGCCGTCGTGGTTCACCGGCAGCCAGGACGGGTGGCGGCTGTGGCGCGACGAGAAGGGCGGCCTGCACGGCGTCAACGACGGCGCCGCCACCGCACCCGGCATGTACGGCTGAGCCGTACCGGTCAGGCGCGCCGTACCTCGAACTGGAAGCAGCCGAACTCGACGGCCCGCACGTGCACCACGGCGACCTCCGGGTCGGCGAGCACCTCCTTCAGCGCGACCTCGGGGTCCGCGCCCGCCGCCAGGTAGTGGCCTTCGTGGATCCCCCCGGCCGCGTTGTAGGCGCGCAGGATCCGGTGCGCGGAGTGCGCGGCGGGCCAGCCGCCCGCGTGGCCCGCGCACGGCCCGGCGTGCACGAAGATCGGCCCCTGCTCGTCGTACGCCCCGGGGTCCACTCCGTTGGCCGCCGCCCAGCGGCGCAGCGGCGCGTACGACACCAGCGCGATCTCCTCCTCCGCCCGCGCCCTGGTGAGGCAGCAGCGCAACGGGCTGCCGCCCTCCCTGTCGGTCAGCAGGCGTGGCGGCCTGCCCGCGTCGTCGCGTTCCAGCAGGTCCCGTACCGTCTCGGGGGCTATGGCCCGGATCTCGATGTCCATGCGCACCATGTTCGTCCGGCCCGGCGGATCGCGCTGGCGGCAATCAGACCGCGCTTTTCCCGTCCGAAACAAAGTTCTGTTTTCTGGGGCCCGGGTCGTGGCATCTGGACTACCGCGGGGTAACCTCGCGAAAGAGTGCTGACACCAACCCAGGAGAGCCTGATGCCCGAGGCAGTCATCGTCGCAACCGCGCGCTCGCCCATCGGCCGCGCCTTCAAGGGGTCACTGAAGGACATCCGTCCCGACGACCTGACCGTCCAGATGATCCAGGCCGCGCTGGCCAAGGTGCCCCAGCTCGACCCCACCACGGTGGACGACCTGATGCTCGGCTGCGGCCTGCCCGGCGGCGAGCAGGGCTTCAACCTGGGACGCGTGGTCTCGGTGATGCTCGGTCTCGACAACGTGCCCGGCACCACGGTCACCCGCTACTGCTCCTCGTCCCTGCAGACCACCCGGATGGCCTTCCACGCCATCAAGGCCGGCGAGGGCGACGTGTTCATCTCCGCGGGCGTGGAGACCGTCTCCAGGTTCGTGAAGGGCAACTCCGACTCGCTGCCCGACACCATGAACCCCGCGTTCGAGGACGCCCGCGCCCGCACCCAGACCTTCACCGAGGGCGGCCACACCTGGCACGACCCGCGCGGCGACGGCGCCGTGCCGGACGTGTACATCGCGATGGGCCAGACCGCCGAGAACCTCGCCCAGCTCAAGGGCGTCACCCGCCAGGACCAGGACGAGTTCGGCGTGCGCTCGCAGAACCTCGCCGAGAAGGCGCTGGCCGACGGCTTCTGGCAGAAGGACATCACGCCGGTCACGCTGCCGGACGGCACCGTGGTGAGCAAGGACGACGGCCCCAGGGCGGGCACCACCTACGAGGCGGTCTCCCCGCTCAAGCCGGTCTTCCGCCCTGACGGCACGGTCACCGCCGGCAACTGCTGCCCGCTGAACGACGGCGCCGCCGCGGTCATCGTGATGAGCGACACCAAGGCCGCCGAACTCGGCATCACGCCGCTGGCCCGCATCGTGTCGACCGGCGTCACCGGCCTGTCGCCCGAGATCATGGGGCTCGGCCCGGTGGAGGCGTCCAAGCAGGCGCTGGCCCGCGCCGGGATGTCGATCGACGACGTGGACCTGGTCGAGATCAACGAGGCGTTCGCCGCGCAGGTCATCCCGTCCTACCGGGACCTGGGCATCGACCTGGACCGTCTCAACGTCAACGGCGGCGCGATCGCGGTCGGCCACCCGTTCGGTATGACCGGCGCCCGGATCACCTCCACCCTGATCAACAGCCTTCGCCACCACGACAGGACCATCGGCCTGGAGACCATGTGCGTCGGCGGCGGCCAGGGCATGGCCATGCTCCTCGAACGCCTCAGCTGATCACGAACCGCCGGGAGAGCGTGAGAACGCCCGGACCCGAGGGTCCGGGCGTAGGCGGTGGGCTAGATGTAGCCCATGCGGTTGCGGCGGTGCCGCTCGTGCTCGAGGACGATGGCGGCGGCGTAGCCATGAGTCAGCCCATGCTCGTCGGCGAGCCAGTTGGCCCGCTCGTCGCACCTGAGGAACGATGGGCCGTTGTCGATGGCTAGGAACCACTCTGGGAGTTCGCGCCCCGTAATAGTCGGGACCCTTGCGATCAGCTTTGTCTGCAACTCCGGTGAGTGGTTCAAGGACATGGGCACCTCCACGGATGGATTTTGCTCCTTTGCTCGACACTGCAACACCACACCGGGAATGGCAACCCCTCAGGCGACAGCTTTTGTCACCCGTCGTAGATCATTCGTCGCACAACGAGAAGGGCCCCGCCGTTCGGCGGGGCCCTTCCGGATGATTTTCCCGATCAGTCGTCGCCGGAGAAGTAGCTGATGAAGCGCAGCACCTCCAGGTAGATCCAGACCAGGCTCAGCGTGAGACCGAACGCGCACTGCCAGGCGAACTTGGCCGGCGCGCCCTGCTTGACGCCCTCTTCGACCGAGGCGAAGTCGAGCAGCAGGAAGAAGCAGCCAAGCAGGATCATCAGGGCGCTGAAGCCCCAGCCGAGCAGGTTGTCGCTGCGCAGACCGAGCCCACCCGGGACCCAGATGCTGACGAGCAGGTTGACCAGCACCAGGCCGACGGCGGCGATGGCGGCTGCCAAGACGAACTTGACCAGCTTCGGGGTGACCCGGATGATCCGCAACGAGTAGACGGTCAGCACTCCGGCGAAGGCGAAGGCCGTGCCGAGCACCGCCTGCAGGACGATGCCGTGGAAGAACGACTCGTACATGTAGCTGAGCGCGCCCACGAAAACGCCATAGAAGAGGGCGTAGCCGAGAATGAGCGGCGGGCTGGTGCTCTGCTTGAACGAGGCGATCAGACCCAGGACGACGCCGATGATGGCCGAGACGACCGCGACGCCCAGCGGCACCTGCAGCACCCAGGCGGCCGCGGCGGACACCACCAGCGTGCCCAGCGTCATGAAGCTGCGGACCACGACGTCGTCGATCGTCATCGTCCGCTCGGCGGGCGGCGCGTACGACGGCGAGTTGTACATGTCACGCAGTTGGTCCGGCGACGGGGGTGGCCCTGACCATCCCTGCTGCTGGTGGCCGTACGGGGCCCGGCTGAATACGGGGTTCTTGCTCTCCATCGCTGCCTCCACGCTGCGACCTGTGTGATCAGAGTATTGGATCTGGCGTCACACGGGATCGGTCACGCCGGGATCTATGTACATTCGAGACTTCCGCAGCGATGCCAACGAACGGCCGGTTCCCCAAGTTCCCGGGCTCCCGGCCCCCGGGCCCGGGAGGGGGCCGGAAGGGGGTCAGGGGGGCCATCCCGGAAATGCGGTACCGGAAAAGGGTGTCGCGGACATTTACCGGAGAAGAAAAGCGCAGGTCAGAGCCCTGAAATAGAAAGAAAGACTTCGGTGCCCCCGGCGGGATTCGAACCCGCACGTCAACCCTTTTAAGGGGTTTGCCTCTGCCATTGGGCTACGGGGGCGCCGCAATCATACGAAACGGACCATGCTTCCGAGGAGCACAACTTCGTATCAGGCGTCACAAGAGTGAGGTCTGTGGTGAAGTGTGAGGGCTCGGGAGACTCTGTCCAGGAACAGTAGGCCGTCCAGATGATCCAGTTGGTGCTGGATGCAGCGGGCCTCGAAGGCGTCGGCCTGGATCGTGACGGGGGCGCCGGTGCCCGGAAGGCTTCCGTGGACGACGATGCGGCCGGCGCGGGCGACCTCACCGGCCAGTCCGCCGACCGACACGCAGCTCTCCATGCCGCTCTCCCAGTGCGAGGCCTGGGCCAGCAGCGGATTGACCACCACCAGCTCTCCGGCGCTCGACCGGCTGCGGGGGTGCCGGCCCGCGTCGAAGGCTATCAGCCGCCAGCTCAGGCCGATCTGGGGCGCGGACAGGCCCGTCCGGGGGGCGGTCTCGCGCAGGGTGGCCAGCAGGTCGGCGGCGGCCTCGATCACGGCCGGGTCGGCGGGGTCCACGGGGTCGGCCGTGGTGGTGAGCACCGGGTGCGGCGCGATGAGCAGGTCGCGCGCCCTTCCCGTCACAGCAGCTCCGGTTCGCCGGGCCGGAAGGTGATCTCCGAGCCGAGCCCCGCCCCCACCTTGGCCAGGCTGCGCATCAGGTCGGCGACGTCCACCTGGGCCGGTAGGTCGACGTCGGCGATGAGTACGTAGAGGCGGTCGCTCAGCCGGGTGCTCAGGCCGGTGATGTTGCCCCCGACGGAGGCGAGCACGGCGCTGACGGCCGCGATGATGCCGGGCCGGTCGGGGCCGTGCACCGTGAGAACGTAGCCGAGGCCGGCGGGCCCGCGGCAGACGTCGTGCCGGGCGTCGACCGCCGCCGCGGTCACCACCAGCTCGGGAAGGCGGACCCGCCTGCCCAGTTCCTCGGCCGGCAGGTCGCCCGAGACCAGCAGCATCATCGCGACATGACCGCCCAGCAGGGTCATCGTCGAGTCCTGGACACTGGCGCCGCACTCGGCGAGCGATCCGGTCACATCGGCTATCAGGCCGGGCCGGTCGGCGCCCAGCACGGTCAAAGCGGAGAGTCCCATGCCTGGATCCCCTATCAGTAGGCTCCTGGGGCACCGAAACGCCCCGGCGGAAGCCGCCGGGGCGCGAGCCGTACCGTGACTATCGGCGGTTGCTGGCCACCGCGGCCCGGAAGCCGTCGCGCGGGTGTTCCATCTCGCCGAGGGAGATCGTCTCCCGCTTGAAGAACAGCGCCAGGGTCCAGTCCACGACGACGCGGACCTTGCGGTTCAGCGTCGGCACCCGCGACAGATGGTAGGTGCGGTGCATGAACCACGCAGGCAATCCGCGAAGCTTGACCCCGTAGACGTTGGCCACGCCCTGGTAGAGGCCCAGCCCGGCGACCGATCCGACGTACTTGTGGCGGTAGTCGACCAGTTCCTCCCCATGGAGTTGGTGGACGATGTTGTCGGCGAGCACCTTGGCCTGGCGGACCGCGTGCTGGGCGTTGGGCGCGCAGTACTGCCCGGGGTTGGTGACGTCGGGGACGCCCGCGACGTCGCCGGCCGAGTAGGCGTCGGCGGTGCCCGCCACGGTCAGCCTGGTGGTGGTCTTGATCCGGCCGCGCTCGTCGAGCGGCAGGTCGCCGGCGTTGGCGACGGGGCTCGGCTTGACGCCCGCGGTCCAGACGAGGGTCTCGGCGTCGAACTCCTCGCCGTCCGACAGCACGACGTGGCCGCCCACGCAGGACACCAGGCGGGTGTCGAGCCTGACGTCGATGTTGCGCTCGCGGAGCTGCTCCAGCGTCCACTGGCCCATCTCGGGGCCGACCTCGGGCAGCACCCGGTTGGTGGCCTCGACGAGCACCCAGCGCACGTCGGACGGCGTGATGTTGCGGTAGTAGCGGGTGGAGTCCTTGGCCATGTCCTCCAGCTCGGCCAGCGCCTCGACGCCCGCGAACCCGGCGCCGACGAAGACGAACGTGAGCGCCCGGCGGCGCACCTCGGGGTCCTGGGTCGACTCGGCGACGTCGAGCTGGTGCAGGACCCTGTTGCGCAGCGCGATGGCCTCGCCGACGGTCTTGAAGCCGATGCCGATGTCGGTGAGGCCGGGGATGGGCAGGGTTCTGGAGATCGACCCGGCTGCCATCACGATGATGTCGTAGGAGATCTTGCCGGGGTCGCCCTCGGCGGGCACGAAGTTGACGGTCTTGGCCACGTGGTCGACCTCGGTGACCACGCCGTTGAGGATCTCCGCCTGCGGCAGGACGCGGCGCAGCGGCACGACGACGTGGCGCGGCGACAGGTTGCCCGCCGCGGCCTCGGGCAGGAAGGGCTGGTAGGTCATGTAGGAGTTGGGGTCGATGAGGGTCATGCGCACGCGGCCGTCGCGCAGCTCCCTGCGGAGCTTGCGCTGGAGCCGCAGCGCCGTGTACATGCCGACGTATCCTCCGCCGACGATCAAGATGTGCTTCGACGTCCCGTTCACCTGAGGTCCCATCCCTCGATTGCTTGTGAAAGCATTCACAAGCTTACGCCTTCCGCTTTGCTTCGCGCCAACCCCCCTCCCTGTGTAACTCCCCACAATCTTCACAAACGGTTAAGCCGAAATGGGGGTATCAGGCCGGAAATTTAGCCGATCTTTCCGCTATCGCACGCCGCCGAGCTTGGCGGCCCTGGTGAAGACGTCGTCGAGCATCGCCGCGGTGACCCGGCCGGTGAAGGTGTTCTGCTGGCTGGGGTGGTAGCAGCCCATCAGGGTGACCCGCGTCTCGCCGTACGCCACGGGCACCTCCACGCCGTGCCCGAACGGCGGCCTGCTGCGCGGCAGCGCGTAGCCCGCGTCCTTCAGCGCCGGCCACACGGCCTGCCAGGCGAACCCACCCAGCGCCACGACCACCCGCGCGCTCGGGGCCGCCAGCGCGATCTCCCGGGCCAGCCAGGGGAAGCAGGCCGCCCGCTCCCCGGGCGTGGGCTTGTTCGCGGGCGGCGCGCACCGCACCGCCGCCATCACCCGGGCCCCGATCAGCCGCTGCCCGTCCCCGGCCCGCTCACTGGTCTCCTGTACGGCGAGCCCGGCCCGGTACAGCGAGGCGAACAGCCAGTCCCCGCTGCGGTCACCGGTGAAGATGCGCCCGGTCCTGTTGCCCCCGTGCGCGGCCGGAGCCAGGCCGACCAGGAGCACCCGCGGCTCCTCCGCCCCCCACCCGGGGACCGGCCTGCCCCAGTAGGTCTCCTCCGCGAAGGCCCTCCGCTTCACCGTCGCGACCTCCTCGCGCCACTCGACCAGCCGCGGGCAGGCCCGGCAGACCGACTGCCGCGCGGTGAGCTCACCCAGCGTCGGCGCGGCGCCCGCGAGCTCCCGCACCTCGGCCGGGTCGTGGGCCACGGGCGTGGCGGGTGTGGCGGGATCGTCGGGCCAGCCGCTGCCGGGAGGGACGTAGTTCATGACATCGATGGTGCCCGATGACAAACGAAAACCGGGCGGCGTCATGAGACGCCGCCCGGTTCCGGGGAGTCAGACCTGATCAGGCCTTGGCGTCCTCGGCGGGCGTGTCCTCGGTTGCGGGCTTGTCCTCAACCTTGGGGCAGTGGTCGCCGTAGGTGCGCAGGTCGCTGGAGGAAGCTCCGTTGGCCAGCGTCGCCTTGGCGTGGACACCATTGGTGCCCTTGGCCGGCAGGCTCCACGAGACCGTCTGGGTTCCCGCAGCGGCGAAGTCGACGGTGGCGTTGTGGCTGAAGCCACCCACCTCGCTCCAGAGCTGCACCACGACGCCCTTGGCGGCGCCGTCAGCGGTCACCGTGGCGGTGACCTTCATGGTCGCGCCGCTGCCGTTCTTGCAGGTGCTCTGGTCGGTTACGGCCTCGAGCGACACCTTGACCGACTTGGCGGGCGTCTCCTGCTTCTGGCACGCGGCGTAGGACTGCGACGCCGAGTCGTTGTTGTTCGGCCCGGTGACGTGGATCGAAACCGTGCCGCCCTTCGTGGCGTCGCCGCTCAGGGCCTGCTCGGGCAGCTCGACGAGCTTCCGGTCAGCGCCGCTGAAGTAGGTGTCGCCCTTGGCGACGGACTTGCCGTTGACCGACCAGACCCACTCGACGCGGCCACGGCCGGTCGCCGAGATGGTGGCGTTGGCGCCGACCGCACAGGTGTTGTGGTTGGTGCCGGTGGTCGGGGTCGAGACGGACACCCGGGTGGCCGGAGCCTCGGACTTGCACCACACCTTGTAGTAGGCGCGGTCGCCGGCCCAGTCGCCACGGGTGCCGACCTGGAGCTCGGCCCAGCCGCGGTGGCTCTCACGGGGAGAGAAGCCGAAGCCGACCTTGCGGGAGTTCCAGACCTTGATCCTGTCGCGCTCAACGACCTTGCCGTTGAGGACCCAGCGGTAGTAGACCCAGCGCGGGCTGCCGACCTTGATCACACCGTGGAAGTCGATCTTGTCACCAGGGGTGCAAGGACCGGCGTAGCTGTCAGGGTTCGCCCAGGCGTTGACACTGACCGACTTGTCGCCGGGACGACCGTAGTCGCCGTCCTTGTCGTGGTCCCTGCCACTGTCCTTGCCACAGTCGACCGAGAAGTAGCCCTTCTTGGAGGTCACCTTGCGCGGGCCGAGGACCTGGATGGCCTCCCACCCCTTGACCTCACCCTTGAAGGTGATCGACTGGCGGACGGTGAAGGACTTGGTGCCCTTGCCCGAGAGCTTGACCACCTTCACCTTGCTCTTGGACCCGTCGCCGTGGAGCCAGCGATAGGCGACCTCGGTCTTGCCCTTGAGCTTGACCTTGATCTTCGAGGAGAAGCTGATCTTTACCGGACAGGAGCCCGAGTAGTCACCGGGCGAGGCCTTCGGCGTCGTGAGCGACACCGAGGGCGAGAACCTGGGCTTGGGCTTCGCCGCGGTGGCCGTGGCGGCCTTCGCGGCGGTGGACGCGGTCGCCGCCTGGGACGGGGTGGCCATGAGACCCGTGACCATGGCGGCAAGCACGGCGGTGGAGGCGCCGAGCGCCGACCATCTCCGTACCAGTCCTGAGGACTTCATGTGAGAGTGCTCCATTCCGTGAGGGAAAAGACGCGCTCGGGAACGGTCGCCACGCCGGCACCATCTGTGCCGAACCGTATGGCAAAGCCCCCGTAAAGCTTCTTTACCTAATCACAGAACAGAATGCACTCTCAACACGCCCCTATGGGGCAAAATGTCCCAATTCGCGGAAATTTCATACCATCGACCAGGCGATTCCGTCGAGGATGTCGTGTTCACTCACCACGACCTGCGTAAACGTGTAACGCCTTACGATGCGGTCAAGAATCAACGCTCCAGCACCGATGACGTCAACGCGCCCCGGATGCATCACCGGCATCCGCTCCCGCTCACCATGGGTCATGGAAAGCAGCCGCCGCGTCACCTCGTGGACCTGCTCGGCGGAGATGACCGCGTGATGAATGCGCTCCGGATCGTAGGCGGGCAGATCCAGCGCGATCGCCGCCACCGTCGTCACCGACCCGGCCAGCCCGACCAGCGTGTGTGCCTCGCCCACCGGCACCGCCGCGCTCACCCGGTCGAGCGCCGCCTCGATGTCGGCCACCACCGCCTCCAGCGCCGGAACCGAAGGCGGGTCACCCGCGTCGCGCAGGTGGCGTTCGGTGAGCCGGACACAGCCGATGTCGACCGACAGCGCCCCGGTGACGTGCTCGGAGCCGAGCACGAACTCGGTGGAGCCGCCACCGATGTCGACGACCAGGAACGGCGGCAGCGGCCCCTCGGGCAGCATGGTCTCCGGCGAGAGCCGCAGCAGGCCCCTGGTCGCGCCGACGAAGGACAGCTCGGCCTCCTCCGCCCCCGTCACCACCTCGGGCTCGACGCCGAAGATCTCCCGGACGCCGTCGGCGAACTCCTGGCGGTTGGCCGCGTCACGGGTCGCGCTGGTGGCCACCACCCGCACCGCGCTCGCCCCGTGCCGGTCGATGAGGTCCCGGTAGCCGCGCATCGCGGCGAACGTGCGCTCCAGCGCCTCGGGCGCCAGCCTGCCCGTCCGGTCGACCCCCTCGCCCAGGCGCACGATCTCCATGCGCCGCTCCACCTCGGTCAACGTCTGACTGTCCGGCACGTCGGCGACCAGCAGGCGCACCGAGTTGGTGCCGCAGTCGATGGCCGCTACACGCATGGTCCCTCACTCCACCACTCGCCCAGCGCGTCGAGCGCCTGCCTGCCGAACGGGTTCGAGCCCGGCACCGCCAGCTCGTGCGCGACCAGCGCGTGCAGGCACTTCACCCGGTGCGGCATGCCTCCGGTGCTCTGCATGTCGCGCGGCAGCGGCGCCATGCCCTCCTCCTCGGCGGCCTTGTCCCGCCTGGCCACATAGTCCTCGTGGGCGGCCTGGTAGGCGGCGGCCAGCTCGGGGTCCTCGGCGAGCCGGTCCTGCATCTCCCGCATCAGCCCCGACCCTTCGAGCGTGCCCAGCGCCGAGTTCGCCCGGGGGCAGGTCAGGTAGTACAGCGTGGGGAAGGGCGTGCCGTCCTCCAGCCTCGGCGCGGTCTCCACCACGTCGGGCAGCCCGCACGGGCACCGGTGCGCCACGCCGCGCAGCCCCCTAGGCGGGCGGCCGAGCTGCCGCTCGACCGCGTCGATGTCAGCCCTGTCCATCGTTCTTCTTCTCCCCCGTGACGGCCTTCTGGCCCTTACCGGTGTCGGCGGCCTCGACGGACTCCCACAGCGTCTGGTACCACGGCGGCGCGGCGGGTGCCTGCTGCGGCTGCGCCTGCTGCCGCTTGGCCGCCTGCTCCTGGTCCATCACGATGTAGCACTTCTCCCCCACCTCGCAGTAGTGCAGCCTGCGCTTGAGCTCACGAGTGCGGTAGTCCGGATCCGCCAGTTGCCTGCGCCGGTCCTCCAGCTTGCGCTGGTTCTCCAGCTCGTGCTGCCTGGCGGCCTGCAACTGGGAGATCTGGCGGCGCTGCGAGATGTACTCGCGCACGGGATAGGCCAGGCTCATGGCGATCGCGCACACCACGACCGCGAGAATCGCGGCCCTGCCCGTCAGTTGCGGCCTCTTCGCCAAATGTCAGCCCTCCTGGTACGGCTTGCGCCGGAATATGGGGAGGCGCAAGCCGTACAAGAAGCTAGCGCTGGAAGCGCGGAAATGCCGTGCGACCCGCGTAGCGGGCGGCGTCGTCGAGCAGTTCCTCGATCCTGAGGAGCTGGTTGTACTTGGCCACGCGGTCCGAGCGGGCCGGGGCGCCGGTCTTGATCTGGCCGCAGTTGGTGGCCACGGCGAGGTCGGCGATCGTGGTGTCCTCGGTCTCGCCGGAGCGGTGGCTCATCATGCACCGGTAGCCGCTGCGGTGGGCCAGGTCGACCGCGTCGAGCGTCTCGGTCAGCGTGCCGATCTGGTTGACCTTCACCAGCAGCGCGTTGGCCGTGCCCTCGTCGATGCCGCGCTGCAGCCGCTCGGGGTTGGTGACGAACAGGTCGTCGCCGACGAGCTGGACCTTGTCGCCGAGCGCCTTGGTGATGGCGTTCCAGCCCGACCAGTCGCTCTCGTCCAGCGGGTCCTCGATGGAGACCAGCGGGTAGGAGGCGACCAGGTCCGCGTAGAAGGCGATGAGCTCCTGGGCGGACAGGCCCTTGCCGTCGATGGTGTAGACGCCGTCCTTGTGGAACTCGGAGGCGGCCACGTCGAGCGCCAGCGCGACGTCCTCGCCGGGCACGTACCCGGCCTTCTCGATGGCGACCAGGATCAGGTCGAGCGCGTCGCGGTTGGACGGCAGGTTGGGCGCGAAGCCGCCCTCGTCGCCCAGGCCGGTGGCGTAGCCCTTCTCCTTCAGCACGCCCTTGAGCGCGTGGTAGACCTCGGTGCCCATGCGCACGGCCTCGCGGAACGTCTCCGCCCCGATCGGCGCGATCATGAACTCCTGGATGTCCACGTTGGTGTCGGCGTGCGCGCCGCCGTTGAGGATGTTCATCATCGGCACCGGCAGCACGTGCGCGTTGGGGCCGCCCAGGTAGCGGAAGAGCGGCAGGTCGGCGCTGTCGGCGGCGGCCTTCGCCACGGCCAGCGAGACGCCGAGGATGGCGTTGGCGCCGAGCCTGGCCTTGTTGGCCGAGCCGTCCAGGTCGATCATGATCTGGTCGATGATGCGCTGCTCGTCGGCGTCGATGCCGAGAATCTCGTCGGCGATCTCGTCGGTGACGCCGAGGACGGCCTTCTCCACGCCCTTGCCGCCGTAGCGCTCGTCGCCGTCGCGCAGCTCCACGGCCTCGAACTGGCCGGTGGAGGCGCCGCTGGGGACCGCTGCGCGGCCGGTGCTGCTGTCGTCGAGAAGGACCTCGACCTCGACGGTCGGGTTGCCCCGGGAGTCGAGGATCTCGCGGGCGGAAACGGCCTCGATGGAAGCCACGTCAAGAGCTCCTAGAGTCGAAGGGCAGATGCTCCCCGAGCCTATCGACCCCTACTCCCTGGTACTGCTACCGGCTCACGAGTCGCGCGTTTCCCACGCCTCGACGCGGGCGCGGTAGGCGCGGGCGGCGGCGCGCAGTTCGGCCTCAGGGTCGAGACCGGCCGCCTGCGCGCGGCGTACCAGATCGAACAACTCCCTGGCCACGCCCTGGCCGACCGCGTGCGCCAGCCCCTCGGGCGCGCCCGAACTCTCGGCCCTGCGGACCAGTTGGGCGGCCAGCGACAGGGCGGGCTGCCCCATCGGCACGCCCTCGAACGGCGAGTCCTGCCCCTTGGCCGCCCGCTCGGCCGCCTTGATGGCGTCCCAGTTGGCGTTGACCTCCTCGGCGTTCTCCACCCGCACCGAGCCGAACACGTGCGGGTGCCGCCGCACCAGCTTCTCCACGATGCCCTCGGCCACGTCGTCGACGTCGAACCCCTCGGCCACCCGCGCGTGGAATACCACCTGGAGCAGCACGTCGCCGAGCTCCTCGCGGAGCGCCGCGTAGTCGCCCTGCTCGACCGTCTCCTGAACTTCGTAGGCCTCTTCCAGCAGGTACGGCACCAGCGTCTCGTGCGTCTGCTTGCGGTCCCACGGGCACTCGGTCCGCAGCCGCTCCATCACCGCGACCAGGTCGAGCACCCGGGCGCCCGGCAGGTCGTAGGAACCGGGCACGACCTCGATCACCGGCGGGTCCTCCAGCGCCATCGCCGCCATCCCGACGCCGCGCATGAACTCCTCGTCGTCGGCCCCGGCCAGCCAGACCACGGTGCCGCCGACCGCCTCACGGGCCAGCGCCCGATGGTCGGGCGTGACCACCGCCACCTCCACCCCGGCCTCGGCCAGGTACGGAAGCTGCGGGTGGTCCTCGGAGCCGGTCAGCACCCGCCCGGAGCGCAGCGCCTGCCAGGCGTGGTGGCTCAGCATGCCGGGGGCGACCCTGGGCGAGGTGGTGACGACGATGAGCGGCATCGGACCTACTGCTGCGGGGCCGCGGGCAGCGCGGGCGCCTTGCCGAAGCGGTTGTTGGCGACGAAGGTGCCCTGGTTGGCGTCGAAGGTGCCGTAGCGCGGGTTGTAGGTGACCTTGACGGTCGCCGCCTCGTCGAACAGCTTCTGCTGACCGGCCTGCTGGGCGGCCTGGTCGGTGCCGCCGCCGAACTGCTGCATCAGCTTGGTCACCGCGATCGAGGTGCGCAGCCAGTCCCGGACGAAGGCCGGGGGCACGCCCTGCTGCAGCATCTTCGGCTCCACCGTCGCCGCGCCGCCCTGGGCGTTGATGATCTGGTCGATCTCCCCTTCGGTCACCTTGGTGCCCGCCTTGTCGGCGATCTGGCTGAACTGCGAGATGTTGACCATCTGGAACAGGACGTACTGCACCGGCGGCATCGGCAGCTGATTCGCGGGGATCTTCGCCTTCTCCAGCGCGGCCTCGAACTCGTCCACGTTCTTGTTCAGCTCGCTCGCCGAGATGCGCTCACTACCGACGACGGCCGCGGCCCCCGCCTCCACAGGCGACGAACAGGCGGACAGGCCGACGGCCACCGCGAGCGCGGCCACAGCCACTCGAATCGACTTCACCTTGCATCCCTTCACGACAAACGTGGCTTACTTTACCCTCGCGGGCTCTAGGAACATGGCCTCGACCAGATCGCCGCACCATTTGAGCAGATCCAGGTCACGCAGCGGTTGCCCGCCCAGGGGTTTCGTCTTGGGCACCGGCACCAGCAGGGTCTCCGCCGCCTGCTTGTAGATCGCGTTGCGGTACAGGCGGTCGAGCCTGACCTGCTGCGACTCCTTGAGCCTGGCCGGGCCGAACTTGATGTTCTGGCCCTGCAGGGTGACGTCGGTGAGCCCGGCCTGGCGGGCCCTGAGCCGGAAGCGGGCCACCTCGAAGAGGTTCTCCACCTCGGTGGGCGGCCTGCCGTACCGGTCGGTGAGCTCCTCGCGCACCTCGCCGATGTGGAGGTCGGCGGAGATGGCCGCGATCCGCTTGTACGCCTCCAAGCGCAGCCGCTCGGAGGTGACGTAGTCGTGCGGGATGTGCGCGTTGATCGGCAGCTCCACCTTGACGTCCGCCTGCTCCTCGGCGACGGCCACCCCCGACAGCTTCGCCTTCTGCTCCTGTACGGCCTCGCCCATCAGCCGGACGTACAGGTCGAAGCCCACCCCGGCGATGAAGCCCGACTGCTCGGCGCCCAGGACGTTGCCCGCGCCGCGGATCTCCAGGTCCTTCATCGCCACGTACATGCCGGCGCCCATCTCGGTGTGCTGGGCGATCGTCGCCAGCCGCTCGTGCGCGGTCTCGGTGAGCGGCTTCTCCGGCGGATACAGGAAGTAGGCGTAGCCGCGCTCGCGCCCCCGGCCCACCCGGCCGCGAAGCTGGTGCAGCTGCGACAGGCCGTAGTTGTCGGCCCGGTCCACGATCAGCGTGTTCGCGTTGGGCACGTCCAGGCCCGACTCGACGATGGTCGTGCACACCAGCAGGTCGAAGTCGCGCTCCCAGAAGCCCACCATGATCTTTTCGAGCTGGTGCTCGTTCATCTGGCCGTGCGCGACCGCGATGCGCGCCTCGGGGATGAGCTCGCGCAGCCGCGCGGCGACCCGGTTGATCGAGGCCACCCGGTTGTGCACGAAGAAGATCTGCCCGTCCCGCATCAGCTCGCGCCTGATCGCCGCGGTGAGCTGCTTCTCGTCATACGGCCCGACGAAGGTGAGGATCGGGTGCCGCTCCTCTGGCGGGGTGAGGATGGTGGACATCTCGCGGATGCCGGTCAGGCCCATCTCCAGCGTGCGCGGGATCGGCGTGGCGGACATCGCCAGCACGTCGACCTGGGTGCGCAGGTGCTTCATGGCCTCCTTGTGCTCGACGCCGAACCGCTGCTCCTCGTCCACGATGATCAGGCCCAGGTCCTTGAACCTGACCTCGGGGCTGAGCAGCCGGTGCGTGCCGATGACCACGTCGACGCCGCCCCCGCGCAGCTCCTCCAGCGTGGACTTGACCTCGCCGTCGGTCTGGAAGCGGGAGACCGGCTTGACGTTGATCGGGAAGCTGGAGAAGCGCTCGGCGAACGTCGACAGGTGCTGCTGCACCAGTAGCGTCGTCGGCACCAGGACCGCGACCTGCTTGCCGTCCTGGACCGCCTTGAACGCGGCCCGCACGGCGATCTCGGTCTTGCCGTAGCCGACGTCGCCGCAGATCAGCCGGTCCATCGGCACCGCGCGCTCCATGTCGCGCTTGACCTCGTCGATGGCCTCAAGCTGGTCGCCGGTCTCGACGTAGGGGAAGGCGTCCTCCATCTCGCGCTGCCAGGGCGAGTCGGCGGCGAAGGCGTGTCCGGGGGAGGCCATCCGGGCGGAGTACAGGCGGATCAGCTCACCGGCGATCTCCTTGACCGCCTTCTTCGCCCGGGTCTTGGCCTTGGCCCAGTCGGCGCCGCCCATCCGGTTGAGCGTGGGGGCCTCGCCGCCGACGTAGCGGGTGACCTCGTCGAGCTGGTCGGTGGGGACGTAGAGGCGGTCGCCCTTGGCGTACTCGATCACCAGGTACTCGCGGGTGGCGCCCTGCACGGTGCGCTGGACCATCTCGACGTAGCGGCCCACGCCGTGCTGCTCGTGTACGACGTGGTCGCCGACCCTGAGCTGCAGCGGGTCGACCATGTTGCGCCGGCGGCTGGGCAGCTTGCGCATGTCCTTGGTCGAGGCCTTCTGGCCGACCAGGTCGAGGTGGGTGAGCACGGCGAGGTCGGGCGCGATGAAGCCGTGCTCGATCAGGCCGGTGGTGACCTGCACGACCCTGGGCTCGGGGCGGCGGTTCAGCGCGGCCTCCAGCCTGGCGGGCACGTCGACGCCCTTGAGCAGCTCGACCATGCGCTCGGCGGGGCCGTGGCCCTCGCTGAGCAGGACGACGGCCTTGCCCTCGCCGAGCCAGCCCTTGATGTCGGCCAGCGCCTTCTGCGTGTCGCCGCGGTAGGCCTCGCTGTCGGCGGCGTCGAGCTCGACGCCGGTGCCGAACGGCGCCATCGTCCACCACGGCTGGCCCAGCGCGTCGGCGTGGTCGCGGATCTCCTCCAGCGACCGGAACGCCGCCGCGTCCAGGTCGATCGGCGCCTCGCCGCCCGCGGCCGCGTTGATCCAGGAGGCCTCCAGGAACTCCTGCGAGGTACGCACCAGCTCCTCGGCCCTGCCCCTGATCCGCTCGGGGTCGCAGACGAACACCGCCGACCCGGCGGGCAGGTGGTCGACCAGCAGGTCCATCTCGCCGGCCAGCACGGGCGCGAACGCCTCCATGCCCTCGACCGGTATGCCTTCGGCGAGCTGCTCAAGGACCTCGGCCAGCGCCGGGTGCTCGACCGCCAGTTCGGCGGCGCGCTCGCGCACCTCGGGCGTCAGCAGCAGTTCGCGGCAGGGCGCGGCGAACAGGCCGCTCTCGGCCACTTCGAGCGAGCGCTGGTCGGCGACCTTGAACCAGCGGATCTCCTCGACCGTGTCGCCCCAGAACTCCAGCCGCAGCGGGTGCTCCTCGGTCGGCGGGAACACGTCCAGCAGGCCGCCGCGGACGGCCACCTCGCCGCGCTTCTCCACCATGTCGACCCGGGCGTAGCCGTTGTCGATCAGCCGGTCGACGACGTCCTGGAGTTCGGCGTCGTCGCCGGCGCGCAGCCGGATCGGGCGCCGGTCGCCGAGCCCCTTGACGATCGGCTGCAGCAGCGCGCGCACCGGGGCGACGATCACACTGAGCGGGCCGGCCGCCTCGTCGCCCTCGACCGGGTGCGCCAGGCGGCGCAGGACGGCCAACCGCTGTCCCACGGTGTCGCCGCGCGGGGAGAGCCGCTCGTGCGGCAGCGTCTCCCAGGCGGGGAAGACCGCGACGGAGGCGGGCTCGATGAGGCTGGTCAGCGCCGACGCCAGGTCCTCGGCCTCGCGGCCGGTCGCGGTCACGGCCAGTACGGCGCGCGGCCCGTGCGCCGACAGCGCGGCCACGCCGAACGGCCGCAGCGCCTGCGGCGCGATCAGCGACACGTCGCCGCCCTGACGCAGGGCGGTGTTCAGTTTCGGATCGGCGGCAACGAGGTCAAGCAGTCCGGAAAGACTCATCAGATACGCCCACAGCCCCACGACGGCAACACGATTACCCCCGGCCGAGTCTGGTCGCGGGGGTGTCGCCACCAGACTACTGGCCTCCTTCACTGTGCCGATCCCGGAAATCACTCACGAATGGCAGTTGATTGACTACTGTGAGCGACATGTCTGAGGTGCGGTCAGTCGCCCTGAGTGGCGATCTTTTTGGTCAGCGGATCCGCGAGCAGTGGACCGAGCAGCTCGGCCGGCGGCTGGATGTGCTGCACGCCGGGTGTGCCTACCAGGTGCCCGGCCTGGAGCGCGTCGAGACCAGGAACACGGGTGTCGACGAGGATCTGGCGCCGATCAGGGCCCGGCTGGAGACGCGCGCCGACCTGGACGCGTGGATGCTCGGCGACCTGCGTTCGGTGCCGCTCCCGCCCAGGTCGTTCGACGTGATCCACATCGCCTTCCTGCTGGAGCGGATCCAGCACACCGAGCTGGTCCTCGACCGCATGCTCAACGCCCTGCGTCCCGGCGGCCTGATGCTGGTGCGCATGCGCGACCGCGAGTCGGCCTACGGCGTGTGCGCCCGGATCACGCCTTCGTGGCTGCGCCGCCTGCTGTGGCCGCGCCTGGTCGCCGAGGGCGCGGTGGGCCCGCTGCCCGCGGTCTACGAGCCGATCACCTCACGCGACGGCATGCAGGCCTACTGCCTGATGCGCGGGCTTATGATCACCGATGACGAGAGCGCGACCAGCGGCCCGGCCAGAGGCAGGATCGGCGGCGCGGCCGTGACCCTGGTGGACCGGCTGACCCGCGGGCGTTTCCCGTCCGGCCACGACGAGGTGACGATGGTCATCAGAAAACCGCAGAACCATTTCGCCCGGCTGATCTGACCGGGTACGGTATATCCGACTAAGTCGATCGGAAATATGGAGCGATGACGGCGAACCACGAGTGGACCCCTGACGCCCGCGAGCTCGCCGACCTCGAGCTGCTGCTCTCCGGCGCCTTCCACCCGCTGACCGGCTTCCTCGGCCACGACGACCTGCACGCGGTCCACGAGCGCGGCACCCTGGCCGACGGCACGCCCTGGCCCGCGCCGGTCACGCTCCACCTGCCCGAGGAGCACGCCGCCCGCGCGGGCGACACGGTCACGCTGCTCGACCCCGAGGGCGCCGCGCTGGCCGTCCTGACCGTCACCGAGCGCGGTCTCGACGGCCTGGTCGCGGGTCCCGTCGAGGGCCTCGGCCCGGCCGAGCACGGCCCGTTCGCCAGGCTCCGGCTAGGGCCCGCCGACGTGCGCAAGGAGCTGGCCGACCGTCCCGCGCTCGCGGTCACCATGCGCGGGCCGCTCGACGACCTCACTCTGTCGGAGATCCTCGCCACGGCCGAGGAGCTGGAGGCGGTGACGGTCCTGCTCCCCCTGGCGTACGGCGAGACGGGGCCCTCGGTGGTCAGGGCCGCGCTCAAGGCCAGGGACAAACTGCCCGTCGGCACGATGGTGGTGTCCGTCCCGCTCGCCCCCCGCGAGGACCCGGCCATCGACCTGGAGCTGCGCGAGCACGTCGCCGACACCTACGGCGCCACCGAGCACCTGGCCGGTCCCGAGCCGATCACGCTGCCGGGCCCGCCGCACCGGCGCGGCCTGGTCGTCTTCTTCACCGGCCTGTCCGGCTCGGGCAAGTCGACGATCGCCCGCGCGCTGCGCGACTCGCTGCTGGAGCTGGGCACCCGCACGATCACCTACCTCGACGGCGACGTGGTGCGCCATCTGCTGTCCAAGGGCCTGACCTTCGCCAAGGCCGACCGCGACCTGAACATCAGGCGCATCGGCTTCGTCGCCGCCGAGGCCGCCCGGCACGGCGGTCTGGCCATCTGCGCCCCGATCGCGCCGTACGCGGCCACCCGCGAGGAGGTGCGCCACATGGTCGAGTCCGTGGGCGCCGACTTCCTGCTCGTGCACATCGCCACCCCGCTCGCGGAGTGCGAGCGCCGAGACCGCAAGGGCCTGTACGCCAAGGCCCGCGCCGGTCTCATCCCCGAGTTCACCGGCATCTCCGACCCCTACGAGGAGCCCGACGACGCCGACCTGGTGATCGACACCACGCACCTGTCGATCGAGGCGGCCACCTCCAGGGTCCTCGACACCCTCAGGAGCGGCGGATGGATACGCTGATCGATCTCCCCCTGGTCGCCGGATCCTTCTTCGTGGCGATCGTGGTGGGCCTGACCGGCATGGGCGGCGGCGCGCTGATGACGCCGATGATGATGCTGTTCTTCAATGTGCCGCCGCTGGCCGCCGTCTCCAGCGACCTGGTCGCCTCGGCGGTCATGAAGCCCATCGGCGGCGCGGTCCACCTGCGCCGGGGCACCGTCAACCTGCGCCTGGTCGGCTGGCTCTGCGCGGGTTCGGTGCCGGCCGCGTTCTGCGGCGTGTTCGTGGCGCGGGCCTTCGGCGAGGGCGAGGCCGTCCAGCAGGCCGTGAAGATCGCTCTGGGCGTGGCGCTGCTGCTGGCGGTCGCGGGCCTGGCCGCCAAGGCCGTCATCGGCGACAGGGGCGGCTCGGCGAGCGCCAAGGACATCGTCGTGCGCCCATTCCCGACCGTACTGGTCGGTACGGTAGGCGGTCTGGTCGTCGGCATCTCCTCGGTCGGGTCCGGGTCGTTGATCATCGTGGCGCTGCTCGGCCTCTACCCCGCGCTCAAGGCCAACGAGCTGGTCGGCACCGACCTCGTGCAGGCCGTCCCGCTGGTCGCCTCGGCCGCGCTCGGCCACCTGCTGTACGGCGACTTCCAGCTCGACCTCACGCTCTCCCTGCTGGCCGGCTCCATCCCGGGCGTCTACCTGGGCGCCAGGATCTCGGCCAAGGCGCCGGGCGGGATCATCAGGGCGCTGCTGGCGATCGTGCTGCTCGCCTCGGCGCTCAAGCTGCTCGGCGTCGGCAACGGCACGACCCTGTGGGTCCTGGCGGCGGCGACCCTGGCCGGCGCGACCGCCTGGCGGCTGCTGCCTAGGGCCGCGGCACGGCGGTCGCCCGAAAGTGCGGATCGCGAGCCAGCTCACTGAAGGCCCGGCCCGCCGCCGTGTCGGTGTCGAAGCGCGTGTCGCCCCTCGGCGCGCGCGGCGAGTCGAAGTAGACCAGCGCCTTGATCTGCGGGTAGTGCCTGATCTGCTTGCGCACCGAGAGGTAGAAGTCGCGCTTGGCCGCCCGGTCGAACACCCCCCACTCGGCGACCATGACCGGCTTGCCGGGGAAGCGCCACTGCATCCAGCGGTAGAAGCCGGGCCAGCGGGTGTTCTCCTTGCGCACCTTGTTGATCAGCCCGTCGAAGTCGCGGACCCGGTCGTCGACGTAGGGGTCCATCGCCACCCAGTCGACCACGTCGTCGCCCGGGTAGAGCTGCTCGAACCACGGCTCGGCGGCCCAGTTGGGCGCGCCCATGTAGGTCATCACCATCACCGCGTTCTTCACGCCCCGCTCGCGCAGCCGCAGCACCACGTGGCGGTACATCGCCGCGTAGTCGGCGGCCGTCATCCCCGATCTGGGCCCGGCCTTGACGTCGTTCTCCGGCTCGTGGTGCACGGTGAGGAAGAACCGCTCCGGAAAGGTCTGCCTGATGTGGTCGGCCAGGCGGTCGATCCGCTTGTCGAGCGCGCCCGCGGCGATCTCGGCCCAGGTCCTGTCGAAGGACGGCTTCCAGTTGATCAGCAGCAGCCTGGGCGCGGACGGGTCGCGGGCGAGCGCTACCTCCTTGGCGTTCGGGAAAAGCTCGGAGCCCCGGTGGTAGACGTGCATGATGTCGGCGGTACGGCGCATCCGCCGCTCGGCGTTCTGCAGGGCCTGCACCGGGCCGAGACCGGTGAAGATCTCCGGTGCGACGCCCCACCACGCCCCGCAGGCGGGGATGAGCTTGGCGGTCACCTGGCAGGCGGGTGATTCGGCGAGACCCAGCAGCCCGTCGACCTTGGCCGCTTCGGGGGCCTCGGCGCGGGGCGCGGCGGTGCCCGCGGCCTTGGAGCAGGCGGGCAGTCCGGTGAGCACGCCGAGCGCGAGAATCGCCACCGCCATTCGCCGGATTCTTACGCTCTTTGCGGCATAGTTCATCAATTCTCCCCGTCGATGCAAGGCCGTCCAACTCCCCTCGAACCCATTCTTTGACCGCCTGCTTGCCTGGCCCCCGCCACGGCAATCTCCCACCATGCCATCCCCGCAGCCTGCACGGTCTCGAACTCCATGACCTTTTCCCGCATTTCCCGGCGAGGGCTCGACGGATATTTCTGCTTAATTCGGACTATTGCTGGGTGATTGGTGGAGCCGTACCGGAGAAAATCTGTTGTATTCAGTCGGTGAAATCTCTGCCGCCCCTATAGTGGGCGAGCGCATCGCAGCGCCGGTCGGCCGTCGCCGATTACTCTGAGTCCCTTCACGGCTACCCGCAGCAGCACCGGCCCCAGGGAGATCCCACCTTCATGAGCCTGTCGCCGGATACTCCGATCCGCCGCTCCGGCACGGAGCTGGCCGAGCACGTCTCGCTGCTCCGGCGGCGCAGGGTGCTGTTCCTCGGCTGCCTGCTCCTCGGGCTCACCGCCGGGCTCGCGCTGATGCGGGTCACCCCACCGGCCTACACCGCGACCACCCAGGTGCTGGTCGCCTCCACGGGCGTGCAGGAGCAGCCCAACCAGGTCACCAACCGGCAGCGTGAGTCGCTCAACCTGGACACCGAGGCGCAGATCGCCCAGTCCGCCGTCGTCGCCGGCAAGGCCGCCGCGCTGCTGCGCACGGCCACGCCCGAACCGGCCGAGGTGTCGGTGCCGCCCAACTCCTCGGTGCTGTGGATCTCCGTCACCGCCGCCGACCCCGCCACCGCCGCCGCGCAGTCCACCGCCTACGCCAAGGCCTACCTCGACCATCGCGCCGAGACCGCGCGGACGGCCGTGACGGTCCAGCTCAGGGCGCTGCTCGCCAAGCTCAAGCAAGTCAACGCGTCCCTCGGCAAGGTGGTCGTGGAGATGGCCGCGCTGCGCAGGGGCAGCGCCGAGCACACCATGGCCGCCGAGCGGCAGAAGGTGCTGAGCCGCCAGGTCTACACCCTCACGATGAAGTTCGACGCGCTGAAGACCGTCGCGGTCACCCCGGGCTCGGTGATCAGCGAGGCCGCCGCGCCGGACGAGCCCAGCTCACCCAGCCTGCCGCTGTACCTCGGCAGCGGGCTCATGCTCGGCCTGCTGGCCGGGGCCGGAGCGGCCTACACGCGCGACCGGCTGGACCTCAGGCTGCGGAGCGCCGCCGACGTCGAGCGGCTGAGCGGGCTGCCGGTGCTGGCCGACCTGGCCGGCCCGCTCGACCGCCACACGCTGCACGACCTGGCCTCCTCCGTGACGGCGGCCTGCCCCGGCGAGCGGCTGCTGGTCAGGACCGTGCCCGCCGAGCTGGGCTGCTCGCCGGTGGCCGAGCCGCTGTCGGCGAGCGTGCGGCTGGCGGTGCTCGACGGGACCGACGTCGGGGACCTGGCCAGGGCCGACGCGGCCCTGCTGCTGGTCGGTCTGCGCCGGGCCACCGCGGCGGACGTGGCGGCGGCCGTACGGCACCTGCGCGGGCAAGGCGTGCCGGTCGTCGGCGTGGTCACCACCACCAACCCGCTGCCGCCCGCGCCCGAGCGCACCGTGCCGCCCGCCTACGGCAAGGCGGTGCTGGAGAAGCTGGTCTACCCGACCAACGGCGCCCCGAGGCCCATCGTGCCCGACGCGCCCGAGACGTTCCCCATGCCGCAGGTGTCCAAGGCCCCTGGCAAGCCGGCGTGACACGGGAGGGCAGGGCGGCCTGGCCGATCGGCGCGCTGCTGATCGGCTACCCGCTCTGGTGGGCCCTCGGCTTCGGCGGCCTCGCGGTGATCGTCGTGGCCGTGCCGATGACCGTCGTGCTGTGGCGGCGCAGGCCGATCAGGGTGCCGCACGGGTTCGGGCTGTGGCTGCTGCTGCTGGCCGGATACCTGCTGAGCGCGTTCATGCTGGCCGAGACCCCGGCCGGCACCTACGGCGAGCTCGGCGCGGGCCGCCTGGCCGGCTACGCCATGCGGCTGGCCCTCTACGTCTCGCTGCTGGTCATGGTCCTCTACCTGGGCAACCTGACCGAGCGGGAGTTGCCCCAGCTCAGGCTCGTCCGCATGCTCGGCGTGCTGTTCGTGACCACGGTGGCGGGCGGCCTGCTCGGCGTGTTCTTCCCGTCGTTCGCCTTCACCGCGCCGCTGGAGCGGGTGCTGCCCGACTGGATCGGCGGCAACTCCTTCGTGCAGAACCTCATCCACCCGACCGCCGCCCAGATGCAGAAGGTCCTCGGCCACGCCTCCCCGCGCCCCGAGGCGCCCTTCGAGTGGGCCAACGCGTGGGGCAGCAACCTGTCGATCCTGCTCATCTGGTTCGTCGTCGGCTGGTGGGTGTACGGCGACGCCCGGCGCAGGGCCGCCGCGGTGGTGCTGATCGCGCTGGCCGCCATCCCGGTCGTGTACTCGCTCAACCGCGGCCTCTGGATCGGCCTGGGCCTGGCCGCGGTGTACCTGATGGCGCGGGTCGCGGGCCGTACCCGGCTGACGATCTGCCTGGCCGGGGCGGCCGGCGCGCTCGCGTTCACGCTCAGCCCGCTGGCCGGTCTGGTCGGCCAGCGGATCGACAGCCCGCACAGCAACGACATCAGGGCGTTCACCGTGACGGCCACCGTCCAGGCGGCGACCGAGTCGCCGTTCATCGGCTTCGGCAACACCCGCAACGCCATGGGCAACCATCGCACGGTCACCACCGGCAAGACCCAGTGGTGCGGCGAGTGCGGCCATCCCCCGCTGGGCAGCGACGGGCAGCTGTGGCTGCTGGTCATCACCCAGGGCTTCGTCGGCGCGGTGCTGTACGTCGCGTTCTTCGCGGGGGCGGTGCGCCGCCACTGGGCCGACCGCAGCCCGATCGGGCTGGCGGGCGTGCTGGTGATGATCCTCGTGCTGTTCTACATGTTCGTCTACGACGGCCTGGTCACGCCGCTCAGCCTCTACCTCATCTCGTTCGCCCTGCTGTGGAGGAACCATGCCTAGAGACGCTCGTCTGCGTCTGCGCTATCTGGGCCAGACCGTCCGGCTGCTCTATCCGCGGCCGGTCACGCCGCGGGCCTACAGCCTGCTCCCGCACGCCGTGCTGCCGCGCAGGCTGGCGCCCAGGCGGTGGTGGCACGGCCTGCTCGGGCGCAAGATCATGCTCGGCGTGGAAGGGTCGGTGGAGAGCCATCTCAGCGAGGTGTTCGGCTCGCCGATCCGGGCCGTCCTGCACGTGCGCCCGGCCCGGCGGGGCAACCGCAAGCCGATCCTGGAGGCGCACGACGCCGCCGGGCTGGTCGCGTTCGTCAAGATCGGCGACACGGACCGGGCCCGCGAACTCGTCACCGCCGAGGCGGCGACCCTGCGGAAGCTCGCCGACCTGCCGCTGAAGACGGTCGTGCCGCCCGCCGTACTCCACCACGGGGTCTGGGACGACCTGGCGGTGCTGGCGCTGTCGCCGCTGCCCGTGCGCCGCCGGGCCCGCGTGCCCGCCGCGCTGCTGACCGACGCGATCAGCGAGATCGCCGCCACCGGCGGGCGCGACGGGCACGCCTGGCACGGCGACCTGGCGCCGTGGAACATGTCCGCCTCCGCCGACGGACGGCTGCTCGTCTGGGACTGGGAACGGTACGAGACCGGGGTGCCGCTCGGCTTCGACGCCCTGCACCACCTGTTCCAGCGCCTGCTGCGGCGGATGGACCCGCCGCTCGCCGCCCGCGCCTGCCTCTCCCAGGCGCTGCCCGCGCTGGCCCCGCTGGGCCTGTCGGCGGCGCAGGCGCGGACGACCGCCCTGCACTACCTCATCGCGATGGCCGACCGGCACGCCTCGGACGGCCACGAGCCGCTCGGCCCCGCGCGGCACTGGCTCAACCCGCTCGTCGATCACCAGGAGCTCCTCGCGTGAACGCCTTGAAGCACTCGATCCTGTCGGTCTCGCGCACCGCCGGGCGGCTGACCTGCGGCGGCCGGATGCTGCCGGGCTTCCTCATCGTGGGCGCGCAGCGCTGCGGCACCACCTCGCTGTACCGGGCGCTGGCCCAGCATCCGCTGCTCACCAAGTCCGTCCTGCACAAGGGCGTCCACTTCTTCGACGTCGGCTACGAGCGCGGCCTCGACTGGTACCGCGGCCACTTCCCGCTCAAGGTCGGCGCATCCCTGCTCAAGCGCCGGTACGGCACCGCGCCGCTGGCCTTCGAGTCCTCCCCCTACTACCTGTTCCACCCGCTGGCCCCCGAGCGCATCGCCCGCGACCTCCCCGGGGTGAAGCTGATCGTGCTCGTCCGCGACCCCGTCGAGCGGGCCTTCTCCGCGCACTCCCACGAGCTGGCCAGGGGCTTCGAGACCGAGTCGCACTTCGAGTACGCGGTCGAGCTGGAGGCCAGGCGGCTGGCCGGGGCCGAGGAGAGCCTGCGGTCCCAGCCGTACTCCGTCCACCACTCCCACCGCCACCACGCCTACCTGGCCAGGGGGCGGTACGCGGAGCAGCTCGACCGGCTGGAGCCGCTGTTCGGGCGCGACCGCATCCTGGTGGTGGACAGCCACCGGTTCTTCGCGGAGCCGGAGCGGGTGTACGACCGGGTGCTGGAGTTCCTGGGGGTGCCGCACCTGCAGGACCCGGTGTTCGAGCGCCACAACGGGAGGGCTCGTCCCAAGCCGATGCCGATCTCGGTCCGCCAGACGCTCACCGACCATTTCGAGGTGTACGACACGCAGCTCGTCCCCTGGCTGGGCGGCGACCCCTCATGGCGGCGGTGACCCCGCCGGCCGCTGGGCTTGGCCGGGTGGCTCGTGGGGGGCTGGCTGGGATCGCCGGGGCCGGGGTGACCGCTTCGGCGCAGTTCCTGCTGGTCGTGGTGGTGACCCGGGCGTTCAGCGCGGAGCAGGCGGGAGCGTTCTTCACCGCCACCGCGCTGGCGTTGATGGTCGCCGGGATCGCGAAACTGGACGCGGGCAACGGGCTGATCTACTTCATCGCCCGCGCCAGGACCTACGACTACCGGGGCGTGTCCGGGTATGTCAGGGCGGCGGTGGTGCCGGGCGTGGTCGTCTCCTCGGTGGCCGCGCTGCTGCTGTATCCGCGGCTCGGGCCGATGGTCCTGGTCCTGCCGTGCATGGTCTGCGCCGACATCCTGCTCGCGGCCACCCGGGGCTTCGGCTCGATGCGACCGACGGTGCTGCTCGACGGCCTCACCCTCCCGGTGGCCCAGCTCGCCCTGGTGACCCTCGTCGCCCTCGTCGCGGACGCTTCGTGGCTTCTTCCGCTGGCGTGGGGGATGCCGTATGTGCTCGTGCCGCCGCTGGTCCTGTTCTGGCTGCGTCGGCGGGTGCCGCGGACGCCGTACCTGCCGGGGACCGGGCGCGATCTGTGGCGGTACACCGCGCCGCGGTCGGTGGCGGCGGCGATTCAGGCCGTGTTCCAGCGGCTCGACATCGTGATCGTGGCCGTGCTCGCCGGGCCCGCGCAGGCGGCCGTGTACACCGCGGCGACCCGGTTCAAGGTGGTCGGGCAGCTCGCCAACCAGGGGTTGGCGCAGGCCGTACAGCCGCGGCTGGTGCGGGCGCTCGCCGACGGGGACCTGCCGCGGGCGCGGGAGCTGTACCAGGCGGCCACAGTCTGGCTCGTGGTCCTGACCTGGCCGGTCTGGGTGGTGTACGCGGCGCTGGCCCCGTGGCTGCTGGACCTCTTCGGCGCCGGGTACGACCGGGCGGCGCCCGTGGCGCTGGTGCTGGCGGGGACCATGATGCTGGCCACGGCGTGCGGCATGGTGGACGTCGTCCTCACCGCCGCCGGGCACACCACCGGCAGCCTGGCCAACCTGGTGGCGGCGGTCGGCTGCACCGTGCTGCTCGACCTGGCGCTCGTCCCCGGCCACGGCGCTCTGGGGGCGGCACTCGGCTGGGCGGGCGGCGTGATCGTCAAGAACCTGCTGCCCCTGTGGCAGCTCCACCGGCGTTACGGGCTGCACCCGTTCGGCAGGCACAGCGCCGCCGCGCTCAGATTCCGCTCATGGGCGACGGCATGACGGCCCCCCCTGTCCTGGTCACCGGGCTGCCCCGCAGCGGGACCAGTTGGACGGGCAGGATGCTGGCCGCCGGCGGCGACCTCGTGTACGTCAACGAGCCGCTGAACCCGGAGCACCCTCCAGGCCGCTGCCCCGGCGTGCTGCGGGCCTCGGTGACCCACAGATTCCAGTACATCTGCGATGACAACGCCGACCAGTGGCTGCCGGCGTTCCGGGACACGACGGCCCTGCGCTACCGGTTCCTGGCCGAACTGCGCCGCAACCGCTCGCCGTACGACCTGGCGCGGCTCGTCCGCTACGGCACGTCCTTCACCTACGGACGGCTCACCGGCCGCCGGGCGCTGCTGGACGACCCGTTCGCGGTGCTGTCAGCCGCCTGGTTCGCCAAGTCCCTCGGCTGCCGGGTGATCGCGCTGGTCCGCGACCCGGTGTCGTTCGTGGGCAGTTGGACGCGGCTCGGCTGGACCGTCTACTTCCACGAACTCCTGGAGCAGCCGCTGCTGCTGCGCGACCACCCGGAGATCGAGGAACTGCGCCCGCTGATCGGCTCCCAGGACCGCCTGGCCAAGGCCGCCGCCCTCTGGCGGGTGACCCACACGATCCTCGCCCGGCTCGACGGCGTCCACCTCGTCTCCTACGACGACCTGGCCGCCTCCCCGGTGCCGGAGTTCAGACGCCTGTACGACTACGCCGGGCTCACCTGGTCGCCGACGGCGGAACGCCGCATCGTGGGAGCCTGCTCCGCGGGGCCCGCCCGGGAGGGAGGGTTCTCCTGGTCGGGCCTGTCCCGCACCGCCTTCACGCCCATGGACTCCCGCCGGTCCCTGACCTCCTACCGCACCCGCCTGACCGCCCCCGAGATCGCCAGAGTCCGGGCCCTCACGGGTAGTGGCGCAGAAGACGGTGGGTCAGGGCGCGGGTGAGCAGGCGGGCGGCGAAGGGGAGGTCGTCGATCAGGTAGCGGCCGGCCAGCCTGCCGGGCTCGCCGAGCAGGCGGAACATCCACTCCAGGCCGGACGCCCGCATCCACTCGGGCGCGCGCCGTGCCGTGCCCGCCGCGAAGGCGATCGCCGAGCCGCAGCCGACGAACCAGGTGTCGGGGAGGTCGTCGCGCAGGCTCGCGATGAGCCGATCCTGCTTGGGGAAGCCCAGGCCGACGAAGGCGATGCGGGGCTCCGCCTCGATGACGGCCCGCCTGACCAGGTCGCGCCCCTCACGCGTCTCCGCGAAGTCGTACGGCGGCGCGTCGACACCGCACACCTCCAGCCCGGGGTGGTAGGCGCCGAGCTCGTCGGCCGCCTGTTCGGCCACGCCGGGTGGCCCGCCGAGCAGGTAGACGGGGAAGCCGTGGCGGGCGGCGGCCTTGCTGAGGGACCAGATGAGGTCAGCGCCGGTGACGCGTTCGGGAAGGGGCGTCCCCCGGAGCTTCGACGCCCAGACCAGGGGCATGCCGTCGGCCACGACCACTTCGGCCTGCCGCAGCAGCCGCCGGGAGACGGGGTCCTTGGCGACGGAGGCGCAGATGTCGATGTTCGGGGTGATGATGTGCCCGCCCCTGCCCGAGTTCAGTTCGGCGACCACATGGGCGATCACGTCCTGCTCGGTGAACGGATCGATGTCGACCCCCGCCAGCCGCACTCGCGGCGGGCGGGGGAAGGGCGCGGGGTTCGGGGTGGACGGGATCAAATTCCGTGGCCTCGGCTGTGCAGGAGGGCGAGGACGGCCGCTGCGGGGATGAGACCCAGGGCGACGGCCAGGGCGATGGGGGCGCGGGGTTCGCCGAGTCTGGCGGCGAAGGTGCGGGCCGCCCAGTGGCCGGCCTCGCGGCGGTGGCCGAGCGCCGCGTGGTGGAAGGCCAGCTGACCGTAGATCCGCGCCGCGCCGCGCGGATCCACGGCCAGTTCGGGGTGCCGGGCGAGCATCCATTCGAGCCCGGCGATGCGGTCGGCCCAGCGGGTGGCGTACTGGGAGGCGCCCCACGAGACGCGGACGAGCGGGCGGTCCACGTGGGCGATCGGGTGGCGTTTGGCCGCGCGCAGGGCCAGGTCCCAGTCCTCGTTCTGGCCCGCCGGGGCGCTCTCGTCGACCCACAGCGTGCCGCGCCGGAACAGGAAGGTCGAGGAGTGCACCATCACCATGCGGGAGCGGACCAGGTCAGCCTGGGTGACCGTGTCGGTGCCGGCCAGCCGGGGGACGCGGCGGGAGCCGTACTCGACCTCGATGGCGCAGCTCGCGAACTCGGCGCCGCCGGTGAGGGCCGCGGCCTGGGCGGTGAGCTTGCCGGGGAGCCACACGTCGTCGTCGTCGCAGAAGGCGACCAGGTCGGCGGCGGAGGCGGCGATGCCGGTGTTGCGGGCACCGGGGAGGCCGGGGGTGAGCGTGTTGGGCAGCACGCGGGCCCGCTGGTGGTCGGCGCCCGGCCTGCGGGGCGCGATCACGTCGGCCACCTGCTCGGCGACGGCCGCCGGGTCGCCGCCGTCGACGACGATGACCAGTTCGAGGGGGCCTGCGTAGTTCTGGGCGAGTACGGCGCGGGCCGCGGCTCGGAGTTGTTCGGGCCGGTCGCCCGTCGTGGGGATCACCACGGCGACGGAAGGCGTCATGCCGCCGCTCCGCGATAGCCGTATCGAGCCATGAGAGGGCCGGTGAGACCCGCGACCAGGGCGCGGCGGCCACGAGGTAGTCCTGAGCGCCAGGAGTCGTCACGGGCCAGCTCGACGGCACCGACGGTGAAGCGCATCGGATTCCCCGACGCGGTGTGCGCGATCCCCAGCCTGGCGGTGGCTCCCGTGAGGAAGCCGTCCGGCAGCGCACCCGTCGAGTGGGGGCCGGTCTGGTTGACGCCCAGAGTGGCGGTCAGGGTGTGCAGAGCGGGGCCGGGGGCGGCGAGGAGGTCCTCGTAGCGGATCCTGGTGACGGGGACGCCGCGCCGGGAGAGCAGGTCGAGGGCGAGGTTCTGGGCCGTCCAGTGGAGTGAGGTGCGGACGGGGCCCCAGCGGGTCATCGGGCGGCCGTCCTCGGGGCGTTCGACGGTCCGGTGCCAGGAGTGCGCGACCGCGCGCGGGTCCCTGACCACATGCACCACGTGCACGTCCACACCGCCCGCCGCCAGGCAGAACGCCAGGGAGGCGTGCTTGCTGGAGTCGATCACCACTTCGGCCCCGGCGACCTCGGCCGCCGCCTGGTAGACGCGGCTGTAGGCGGTGACGTACTCGTCGAGGTCGGGGTGGCCGAGGAACGGTATCCGGCGAGTACGGTCGACCCGCCGGCGCAGCGCGAGCACCCGCTCGGCCAGCCCCGCGGACCAGCCGCCGAACGCCCGCTCCCCCACCTCGCCCCAGAACGGGCACGCGGCGAACATCTCCCCGCACCCGCACGGCTCACCGCCCAGCACCCCCCGCCTCCACAGATGCACCACCTCGCCGAGCGGGACGACCCCCGGGATCTCGCCCAGAAGTCGCTCCAGCAGTGTCGTGCCGCTGCGGCCGAGCCCACCCAGGAAGATCACCCGGGCGGCGGGCGTACGGTCAGTCACGGGTGACCCCCACGTGGTGTGGATGCGGATCGTGGAGACGTTAGCGCGGAGAGTAATCGCGTGGTCACCAAACCCGCAAAGGATCTACCTAAGACCGCCAGGCGTCCGGGACTGCCCCCTCGTACCGGATCTCGCCCGCGCCGACGAACCGGGCGAGGTCGGCGACGGCCGCCGCCACGGCGGACGCCTCCCGCTCCCCCACGCCGGGCTCGGCGTACATCCCTTCGATCGTGAGCACGCCCGTGCGCCGGTCCAGCCGGGGTGCGATCCGCCCGATGAGCCGGTCGCCGTGCAGGATCGGCAGGATGTAGTAGCCGTACTGGCGCTTGGCCTTGGGCACGTACATCTCGGTGCGGAAGGCGAAGTTCCACAGCCGTTCGGTGCGCGCCCGATGGCAGATCAGGTTGTCGAAGGGGGAGAGCAGCGTGGTGCGCGGCTCCCACTGCCCGTTCGTGACGCGCTCCAGCGTGGGGAGCAGGTCGGCGTGCACGTACCACCGCTCGGTCGCGGGAGCCCCCTCGATCCCGGCCCGATGGACCCGCCCCTCGGCCTCCAGGCCGGCGAGCACCTCGGCGAGCCCCGGGTAGCGGCCTCGGATGAAGTGCTCCTCGATGTCGCCGGGACGCGCCACCCCCAGGGAGCGCAGCGCGTGCTCGGCCGCCCTGGCGACCACCTCGCGCTCGTCGAGCGGCTCGTACGCGGCCAGGGCTGGCAGGAAGCGCTCGGTCAAGTCCCATACCCGGGCCCTGCGGTGGCGTCCGGCGACCACCACGACGCCCTGGAAGCGCAGGATGTCGAGCATGCGCTCCACGCTGCGCCCGGTGGACCACCCGCTGGACTCCCACGGAACGACCGCCACGTCCTCGAACGCCTCGGCCGCCAGTGGCCCCTCGTCGCGGAGCCGGTCGAGGATGTGCGTCCTGAGCCGCTCGTTGACCTCCAGCCAGTCCCGTAACCGGTTCCCGTAGGCGCCGGCGGTCTTCGGGTAGCGGCGCATCATGAGCTGGTGCAGGGGGTAGTCCTCGGTCAGCACGATCGAGGCGGCATGCGCCCAGTACTCGAACAGGCGCCGCTCGTCCCAGCGCAGCGCGTCGAGCTCTCCCGCGTCGAACGCCCCGAGGCGGCTCCACAGCACCAGTTCATGGCTTCGGGCGACGACGTTGATCGGGTCCAGTTGCAGGCACCGCAGCCTCTGGAGCACCTGCCAGAGACCCTCGGGCCGCCGCCCGTCCAGCAGCTGGCTGGAGACGGCCAGCCTGCGGGCGTCCCGCTCGCTTATCGTCAGTGTGTTCGACATGGGGACTAGAGAACCCCCAAGCCGGTGGGCGCGCAACCGATACGGCGTAACGGGGGGACGACGCGCGCCCGAGTGGCGTCAACGGACGGGCGCGCGCACGGCGGCGGGCGGTAGCCGTACAGGAAGGGCGGAGCTACGCGCGGGCGTCGACGACCATCCCCGCGGCGACGGTGTTGTTGGTGGCCTCGTCGATCAGGACGAAGCCGCCGGTCAGGCGGTTTCGTGCGTAGTCGTCCACGAACAGCGGCTGGGTGACCCGCAGGGAGACCCGGCCGATCTCGTTGAGGCCCAGCCCGGTCGCGGACTCGTCGCGGTGCAGCGTGTTGACGTCGAGCCGGTACTGCAGGTCGCGGACCAGGGCGCGGGCGGTGCGGGTGGTGTGCTTGATGGTCAGTTTGGAGCGCGGCGTCAGCTTCACCCCGTCGGCCATCCAGCAGACCATCGCGTCGATCTCCTGGGCGGCCTGCGGCTGGTTGTTCGGCCGGCAGATCATGTCGCCGCGGGAGATGTCGATGTCGTCCTCCAGCCGGATCGTCACCGACATGGGCGGGAACGCCTCTTCGACGGGCCCGTCGAAGGTGTCGATCGCGGCGATCCTGGTGGTCAGGCCCGACGGCAGGTGCAGGACCTCGTCGCCCGGCTTGAGCACGCCGCCCGCGACCTGGCCCGCGTAGCCGCGGTAGTCGTGGAAGGCGTGGTCGGTGGCGCGCTGCGGCCGGATGACGTACTGCACGGGGAAGCGCACGTCGACCAGGTTGCGGTCGGAGGCGATGTGCACGTTCTCCAGGTGGTGCAGCAGCGAGGAGCCGTTGTACCAGGGCATGTTCTCCGAGCGGGAGACGACGTTGTCGCCGTTGAGCGCGGAGATCGGGATGAAGGTCAGGTCGGCGACGTTCAGCTTGGAGGCGAACGCGGTGAACTCCTCGCGGATCTCCTCGAAACGCTCCTCGGCGTAGTCGACCAGGTCCATCTTGTTGACCGCGAGCACCAGGTGCGGCACCCGCAGCAGCGAGGTCAGGAACGCGTGGCGGCGGGACTGCTCCAGCACGCCCTTGCGCGCGTCGATCAGGATGATCGCCAGGTCGGCGGTGGAGGCGCCGGTGACCATGTTGCGGGTGTACTGGATGTGGCCGGGGGTGTCGGCGATGATGAACTTGCGCCGCGGCGTGGCGAAGTAGCGGTAGGCCACGTCGATGGTGATGCCCTGCTCCCGCTCGGCGCGCAGGCCGTCGGTGAGCAGCGACAGGTCGGTGTACTCGGTGCCGCGGTCGCGGGAGGTGCGCTCGACGGCCTCGAGCTGGTCCTCGAAGATCGCCTTGGAGTCGAAGAGCAGGCGTCCGATGAGGGTCGACTTACCGTCGTCGACGGATCCGGCGGTGGCGAAACGAAGAATGTCCATTGTTAGAAGTAACCCTCACGCTTGCGGTCTTCCATGGCGGCTTCGGAAGCCCGGTCGTCGGCCCGGGTCGCGCCCCGCTCCGTGAGCCGCGTCGCCGCGATCTCCTCGATGATCTCCTCGACCGTCACGGCCGTGGACTGCACGGCGCCGGTGATGGTGAGGTCTCCGACGGTGCGGTAGCGGACGACAGCCTCGAAGGTCGGCTCGTCGTCGCCGCGGGTGATCCACTCGCTGTCGGCGAGCAGCATGCCGTCGCGCTCGAAGACCGTGCGGGTGTGCGCGAAGTAGATCGACGGGATCTCGATGCCCTCGCGGCGGATGTAGTCCCAGATGTCGAGCTCGGTCCAGTTGGACAGCGGGAACACCCGGATGTGCTCACCCTGCCGGATCCGCCCGTTGTAGATGTTCCACAGCTCGGGGCGCTGGTTCTTCGGATCCCACTGGCCGAAGTCGTCGCGGAAGGAGAAGACCCGCTCCTTGGCGCGGGCCTTCTCCTCGTCGCGGCGGGCGCCGCCGAAGACGGCGTCGTAGCGGTTCTCCTCGATGGCGTCGAGCAGGGTGGTCGTCTGGAGCCGGTTGCGGGAGGCTCGACGCCCCTTCTCCTCGGTGACCCGGCCCTGGTCGATGCTGTCCTGGACCGAGGCCACGACGAGCTTGGCGCCCAGCTCCGCCACCCTGCGGTCGCGGAACTCGATGACCTCGTCGAAGTTGTGGCCGGTGTCGACGTGCATGAGCGGGAACGGGATCGCGGCCGGCCAGAACGCCTTCTCCGCCACGCGGAGCATGACGATGGAGTCCTTGCCGCCGGAGAAGAGCAGACACGGGCGCTCGAACTCCGCCGCCACCTCACGCATGATGTGAATGGCCTCGGCCTCAAGGACGTCGAGCTGCGACGTCGTGTAGTCGCGCTGGAGCATGCGGGCTTCCTCCGGCATTAGCGGTGCAGGTCGCGGATCCCGGCGAGCAACGTTGGCGCCAGTTCCGGTAGGGAAACAAGGATATCCGGAAGTGAGGGGTCCTTCTGGTTGTAGGCCAGCTCGGAGCCGTCGATTCGGCTCGCGTGGGCCCCCGCCGCCTGTGCCACGGCCACCGGAGCGGCGGAATCCCACTCGTACTGGCCGCCGGCGTGCACATACGCCTCGACCTCGCCGGTGAGCACCGCGGAGATCTTCGCCCCCGCCGAGCCGATCGGCACCAGGTCCGCGCCCACCAGGTAGGCGAGGTTCTGCACGAAGGCCGGAGGCCGCGAGCGGCTGACCGCGATCCGGATCCGGCCCTTCTCCGCGGTCGCCAGCTTCGGCGGCGCGGCCGTCGTGAGAGTACGGCCCTGCGCGGGCAGCGCCACCGCGCCGGCGACGAGCTCACCCCGCTCCCAGAGCGCCACGTGCACCGCCCAGTCGGCGCGCCCCTCCTCGGCGAACTCGCGGGTGCCGTCGAGCGGATCGACGATCCACACCCGGTCCGCCGTCTGCCTGCGCGGGTCGAGGCGTTCCTGCTGGGTCGCCTCCTCCGACAGCACGCAGTCGCTCGGCCGCAGCCGCGCCAGCGCCTCCATCAGGTACAGGTGCGCGGCCTGGTCACCCTGGGCGCGCAGCTCCGGCGGCTCACCGAAGCCCACCCGCTCGCGCAGCTCCAGCAACCGCTCGCCCGCCTGGGTGGCCAGATCGGCCGCCAAGGCGTGGTCGTCGCGAATCGTCATCAATATGCTCCTTGCCCGCGGGCGACGGCCGACCAAGTCTTCCACAGGATCTGCAGGTCCAGCATGAGGGACCAGTTCTCCACGTAACGCAGGTCCAGGCGGACCGATTCCTCCCACGACAGATCCGACCTGCCGCTGACCTGCCAGAGCCCGGTCAGCCCCGGGCGTACCAGGAGCCGGCGGCGCACGTCGTCGCCGTAACGGGCCACCTCCTCCGGCAGCGGGGGCCGGGGACCCACCAGGGACATGTCCCCGAGCAGGACGTTGACGAGCTGCGGCAGCTCGTCGAGCGAGTGCCGCCGCATGAGCGCGCCCAGCGGGGTCACCCGCGGGTCCTTGCGCACCTTGAACAGCAGGCCGTCGGCGTCGCTGGACAGCTCCACCTTCAGCCGCTCGGCGTCCTGCCGCATCGTCCTGAACTTCACGATCGTGAACAGCCTGCCGTCCCTGCCCACCCGCGTCTGCCGGAAGAACGCGGGACCCGGACTCGATGTTCGCACGGCGAAGGCCAGCCCTGCCAGCAGCGGCGCGAGCGTGACCAGCAGGAATCCGGCGATGAGCCGGTCGAAGACGTTCTTCACCAGTTGCCTGACGCCGGTCAGCTCGGGGTGCTCCACATGCAGCAGCGGCAGTCCGGCCGCGGGCCTGATCGTGGTGCGCGGTCCCGCGACCTCCATCAGGGCGGGGGCCACGACCAGCTCGGTGTGCGTCCGCTCCAGGCGCCAGGCCAGGCGGCGCAGGGCCAGGCCGTCCATCTCGGGGCAGGCGAGCACGGCCACCGTGTCGGCGCCGAGCTGGCTCACCACCAGCGGCACGTCGGAGAAGCCGCCCGCCACGGGGACTCCGCCGACCACACCGCCGGGCGTGTCGTCCGGCAGGCAGGCGGCCACGATCTCCATGCCGTGGTAGCGCTCCCGGCGGAACCGGTCGACCAGCTCGGCGACGCCCGCCCGGTGGCCGACCGCGACGACCCGGCGCATGCACCGGCCGCCTGCCCGGCGGGCGTGCAGGGAGCGGCGCAGGCCGTACCTGAAGAGCAGGGTCAGCAGGGTGGTGAGGGGGAGGGCGACGATGACGTAGCCGCGGGCGACGTCGGTCTTGGTGAGGTAGGAGCAGATGGCGGTCGCGGCGGTCAGTGCCAGGCCGCACCGGACGATCCGGCGGAACTCCTCGGAGCCGACGCCGATCAGGCGGGGCTCGTAGGCCTTGTTCAGCGCCACCGCGCCCACCCAGAGCAGCGGGAGCGCGGCGCTGAGCAGGGCGTACGGCGTGACGTAGGGGGTCAGCTCGCCGAACCTGGCGGAGAAGGCCAGCGCGGCGCTCGCCGCGGCGCAGCCCAGGTCGCTCACGAGCGCCTGCAGGCGGTAGGAGCGCACCCAGCCCGGCATGCGAGAGCGGGCCCGCCAGGGTCCGGCCTCCACGACGGTCACCAGCCGCTCCACGCAGCGCCTCCCCCCGTGACTGATCAACAGACAGTCATGGAATGGTAGCCGCGCGCTACGGTACGCCCAGTGCGAACGTCCCTATGTGGTGATCAGCGAGGAGGGCCCGAAATGTTCAGGTCGACGCTGTGGAAGGCGTTCTGGGTAGCCTCCAGACCCTTCTCCATCAGCGACTCGACCACGTCGGCGGCGCGGTCGACCAGGAAGGCCAGATCCTTGCGCTCGGCGGTGCCGAAGTCCTTGAGCACGTAGGCCGCGGGGTCCATGCGGCCGGGCGGGCGGCCGATGCCGAAGCGTACGCGCAGGTAGTCGCGGGTGCCGAGGACCTTGGTGATCGACTTGAGCCCGTTGTGCCCGTTGTCGCCGCCGCCCAGCTTGGCCCTGAGCGCGCCGTACGGGATGTCCAGTTCGTCGTGGACGACGATGAGGCGGTCGGGGGTGATCTTGTAGAAGTCGGCCAGCGCCTTCACCGGGCCGCCCGACAGGTTCATGAACGACAGCGGCTTGGCCAGCACCGCGCCCCGGGTCTCCAGCACCTCGGCGCGGCTCCGGTGCGCCTTGAAGCGCCCGCCCGCCCTGGCGGCCAGCTCGTCCAGCACCATGAAACCGGCGTTGTGCCGGTGGCCTGCGTACTCGGCGCCGGGATTGCCCAGCCCGGCGATCAACCAGCGGTCCATACGCCTTTCCCACTCCTCCGGATGAACAGGAACGGGGCAGCCGCCCGGCTACCCCGTCCATGGTCGTGCGGTGACGCCTTACTCGGCGGCCTCGGTGCTCTCGCCCGCGGCGGCCTCGCCCTCGGCGGCCTCGCCCTCCTCCTCGGCGACCTCGACCTGCTTGGCGCTGACCTGCAGCACCAGCAGCTCGGGGTCGGCGGCCAGGACGGCGCCCTTGGGCAGTTTCAGGTCGCCGGCGGTGATCGAGGTGCCGACCTCCATGCCCTCGACGTCGACCTCGACACCGGTCGGGATGTGGGTGGCCTCGGCCTCGACGGCGATCGAGACGAGCTGCTGGTCGAGCAGGCCCTCGGAGTTGACGTCGCCGACGGTGGTGACCGGGATCTCGACCGTGACCTTCTCGCCGCGCTTGACCAGGAGCAGGTCGAGGTGCTCGATGAAGCCCCTGATCGGGTCGCGCTGCACGCCCTTCGGCAGGGCCAGCTCGTCGACGCCGTCACCCTTGAGGTGGATCAGCACGTTGGCCGTGCGCAGCGCGAGGAGGACCTCGTGGCCGGGCAGGGTGAGGTGCTTGGGGTCGATGCCGTGGCCGTACAGAACGGCGGGCACCTTGTCCTGGCGGCGGATCTTGCGCGCGGCGCCCTTGCCGAACTCGCTGCGCGGCTCGGCGGCGATACGGACTTCAGACATGACATCTCCTAGGGATGCTGGAAGATCTTGGGATGTGCGCTCCCCCTCACCCGCCCTAGCGGAAGGCGTTACGAACGCAACCTCACTAGGTTACCCGGTCAGGAGTCGCCCTCGAACATGCTCGTCACCGAGCCGTCGCTGAACACCTCGGTGATGGCCCGCGCGATCAGCGGCGCGATCGACAGCACGGTCAGCTTGTCGAAGCGCTGCTCCTCGGGCAGCGGCAGGGTGTTGGTGACGATGACCTCGGAGATGTTGGAGTTCTTCAGCCGGTCGACCGCGGGGTCGGAGAAGACCGCGTGCGTCGCGGCCACGATCACGTCGGAGGCGCCCTGCTCGAACAGCGCGTCGGCGGCCTTGCAGATCGTCCCGGCGGTGTCGATCATGTCGTCGATCAGCACACAGGTACGGCCGCGCACCCGGCCGACGACCTCGCTCACCTTCACCGAGTTGGCCACGTCGAGGTCGCGCCGCTTGTGGATGAAGGCCATCGGCGTGCCCAGCGTGTCCGCCCAGCGCTCCGACAGCCGCACGCGGCCCGTGTCGGGCGAGACGATCGTGGTGTTGGCGAGGTCGAGCTTGTTCTTGAGGTAGTTCTCCAGGACCGGCATGGCGAACAGGTGGTCGACCGGGCCGTCGAAGAAGCCCTGGATCTGCGAGGTGTGCAGGTCGATCGACATCAGCCGGTCGGCGCCCGCGGTCTTGAACAGGTCGGCCATCAGCCTGGCGGTGATCGGCTCGCGCCCGCGGCCCTTCTTGTCCTGCCGGGCGTAGCCGAAGAACGGCATGACCACGGTGATGCGCTTGGCGGAGGCCCGCTTCAGCGCGTCGACCATGATGAGCTGCTCCATGATCCACTTGTTGATCGGGCCGGTGTGGCTCTGGATCACGAAGGCGTCGCAGCCGCGGACGGATTCGAGGTAGCGGGCGTAGATCTCGCCGTTGGCGAAGTCGATCAGTTTGGTCGGCGTCAGGGAGACCCCGAGGTTCTCCGCCACCTCCTGGGCCAGCTCCGGATAGGCCCGGCCGGAGAAGAACATCAGCTCTTTCTCGCCCGGCTGCTTGATGCTGGTCACGTGCCACTCTCCCGCTGTTCTTGCTCGGCCAGCGCCCTTTCGGCCGCCGCAGCCGACTTCGTGCCCGCGCGCCTGCGCAAGACCCATTTCTCGATGTTGCGCTGCCGCGCCCTGGCCACGCCGATCGCCCCTGGCGGAACGTCGTCGATGATCGCCGATCCGGCGGCCGTGTAGGCTCCGTCACCGACTGTCACCGGAGCGACCAGCATGGTGTCACACCCCACGAAGGCGCCATCGCCCACGGTGGTGTGATGCTTGTTGACGCCGTCGTAGTTGACGAAGATGGCCGACGCGCCGATGTTGGCGTTCCTGCCGATCGTCGCGTCGCCGACATAGGTCAGGTGCGGCACCTTGGCGCCCTCACCGACGTTGGCGTTCTTCATCTCGACGAACGTTCCGGCCTTCGCGCCGCGCGCGAGGACCGTACCGGGCCGGAGGTAGGCGAAGGGGCCCACGGACACCTGGGGGCCGATGACCGCGCCGTCGCAGACCGCGTTGCGCACCACCGCGCCCGCGCCGACCTCGGTGTCGGTGAGCGTGCTGGCCGGCCCCACCTCGGCACCCGACTCGACGCGGGTACGGCCGTGCAGTTGCGTGCCGGGGTGGATCACCGCGTCGGCCTCGACCGTGACGCCGACGTCGATCCAGGTGCTCGACGGGTCGACGATCGTCACACCGGCGCGCATGTGGGCCTCCAGGACGCGCCGGTTGAGCACCCCGCGCGCGAAGGAGAGCTGGACGCGGTCGTTGACGCCCTCGACCTCGACGTAGTCGGCCGCGAGGTGCGCGCCGACCCGGTGGCCGTCCTCGCGCAGGATCGACAGCACGTCGGTGAGGTACTCCTCGCCCTGGACGTTGTCGGTGGAGACCCGCTTGACCGCGTCGGCCAGGAGCAGGCCGTCGAAGGCGTAGACGCCGGAGTTCATCTCGTTGATGGCCCGCTGCTCCGGGGTGGCGTCCTTCTCCTCGACGATGCCGAGGACGGCGCCGCCTCCGTCGCGGACGATCCGCCCGTAGCCGGTCGGGTCGGGCACCTCGGCGGTCAGTACGGTGACCGCGTTGCCCTGCCGTTCGTGGCCGGCGAGCAGTTCGCCGAGCGTCTGGGCGCGCAGCAGCGGCGTGTCGCCGTAGGTGACGAGGACCGTCCCGGCGATCGGGCCGACCTCCTCCAGGACCGTGCGGACGGCGTGGCCGGTGCCGCGCTGTTCGGTCTGGACGATGGAGCGCGCGTCGGGGCTGGTCTCGGCGAGGTGGCCGCCGACGCGTTCGCGGGCGTGCCCGATGACGACGATGAGCCGTTCGGGCGAAAGGTCTCTGGCGGCGGCGAGCATGTGGTCGACCAGGGCGCGGCCGCACAGCTCGTGAAGAACTTTGGGGGTCTGGCTCTTCATCCGGGTGCCCTCGCCTGCGGCGAGGACGATGACGGCGGCCGGGCGCGGCACACTCACGGACTGAGGCTCCCTGTGGCTGGACGGTTCAGGGTTCAGGTACGGCTACCGCACCGAAACCCCCCCGACACCGTGAGGATACCTTCCCTTTCGGACCCCGCTCCTAGCCGGGTCCGAGCTCACCACCAGCTCCGGCGCCAGGGCTCGAACCTGGACAACGGACTCCAAAGGACCGCGAGCTGCCAATTACTCAACGCCGGAAAAACGGACATCCTGCCGGGCGCCCGCGGCACCTAGCCTACCGGCGTTCGATCCCTCGCGCTGATCCGGAATCGAAGTGAGCCGCCACGAGAGATCTACCGAACCCATAACAGACCCTCTCGAGGCCCGCAAGCCACGAACCACACGCACGACACGACACGCCGCGTCAGCTTCACGACATTAACCGTTGAGACATTCCTAACTTACGATGGCGTAGGTTACGGTTGCGTAGCCCGGACATACTTCCCCATACATGTCGTGAGAGGTAGCCCATGACCGTTCTCGCCGAGCGACCCGCACCAGGCCCGAAGCCCGATGTGGAGCCGGAGCCGAAGAGCCGGGCCGAGATCATCACCTTCGGCCTCGTCATCAGCCTGCCCCTGATCGCGGTCGCCACCGCCGTACCGTTCGCCTGGGGCTGGGGACTCGGCTGGACCGACATCGCCATCGCCTTCGTCTTCTATGTGGTCTCGGGTCTCGGCGTCACGGTCGGCCTGCACCGGTACTTCACGCACGGCTCGTTCAAGGCCGGGCGCGCCATGAAGATCGCGCTGGGCATCGCCGGCAGCCTCTCGCTGGAGATGTCGGTGCTCGACTGGGTGGCCACCCACCGCAAGCACCACAAGTTCTCCGACAAGGACGGTGACCCGCACTCTCCGTGGCGCTTCGGGCCGGGGTTCAAGTCGATGTCCAAGGGCCTGCTGTACGCGCACATGGGCTGGCTGTTCGAGAGCGAGCGGACCAACAGGGAGAAGTACGCCCCGGATCTGGTCAAGGATCCCGACATCGTCAAGCTGCACAAGTGGTTCCCCATGCTGGCGCTGACCTCGCTGGTGCTTCCCGCCATCCTGGGCGGGCTGCTCACCTGGTCCTGGCAGGGTGCGGTGACCGCCTTCTTCTGGGGCACGCTGATCCGCATCGGCCTGCTGCACCACGTCACCTGGTCGATCAACTCGATCTGCCACGTCTTCGGCGACGAGGCTTTCGAGGTCCGCGACAAGTCGCGCAACGTGTGGTGGCTGGCCATCCCGTCCTTCGGCGAGTCGTGGCACAACCTGCACCACTCCGACCCGACCTGCGCCCGGCACGGCGCGCTCAAGGGGCAGATCGACCTGAGCGCGGGTCTCATCCGGATCTTCGAGAAGCTCGGTTGGGTTCACGACGTGCGCTGGCCGACCCCGGAGCGGCTGGCGGCGAAGCGCATTGGCCAGCATTGATACCACGGTGCCCGGTAATCAGCCGGGCACCGTCATGATGGAGCCTGTGACCGAACCCCGATCCCGCAAGCGCATGACCGGAAAAGAGCGAAGAGAACAGCTGATACAGATCAGCCGCGCGTTGTTCGCCGAGAAGGGGTTCGACGGGACCTCGATCGAGGAGATCGCCGCCACGGCGCAGGTCTCCAAGCCGGTGGTGTACGAACACTTCGGCGGCAAGGAGGGCGTCTACGCGGTGGTGGTCGACCGCGAGATGCAGAAGCTGCTCGGCATGATCACCGAGGCGCTGGCCGCCTCGCACTCGCTGATCAAGCTGGAGCGGGCCGCGCTGGCCCTGCTCCGCTACATCGAGGAGAGCAGCGAGGGCTTCCGCATCCTGGTGCGCGACTCGCACGCCGCCTCGGGCACCGGCACGTTCGCCAGCCTGATCAGCGAGATCGCCAGACAGGTCGAGGACGTGATGGCCGACGAGTTCGCCGGGCGCGGCTACGACCCGAAACTGGCCCCGATGTACGCGCAGATGCTCGTCGGCATGGTCGCGCTGACCGGGCAGTGGTGGCTCGACGTGCGCAAGCCCGGCCGCGAGGAGGTCGCGGCGCACCTGGTCAACCTGGCCTGGAACGGGCTGACCGGCCTGAACCCCACGCCCGGCATCACCGCGGCGACCCGGACGCACCCCGCCGCGACCAGGCCGCTGCCGCCCCGCCCCTCCGACAAGGAGCTGCGCGAGCTGGAGCGGGCCCGCGAGAAGGAGCTCAAGGAAGCGGAGAAGGCGCGGGCCCGCGAGCTCAAAGAGGCGGAGAAGGCCCGGGAGCGGGAGCTGAAGGAGCGCGAGCGGCAGGTGCGCGAGGCGGAGAAGGTGCGTGAGCGGGAGGAGCGACTCCGCCAGCGCGAGGCCAAGCTCGCCGAACGAGCCGCGAAACTGGCCGATCAGGACCAGTCAGAATAAGTCGTTGAGATGAAATTAACGTTCCGTTCAACCTGAGTGGGCATATTAGCCAATATGTCCGCCGAGCTCCTGCATCCTGGAAACAACGATCTGCCCCTGCCTCAGGAGCGGTTCCTCAACCGTGAGGAAAGCTGGCTCCAGTTCAACGAACGGGTTTTGGCGCTGGCCGAGGACTCCTCGCTGCCACTTCTCGAGCGGGTACGGTTCCTGGCGATCTTCGCGAGCAATCTCGACGAGTTCTTCCGGGTGCGGGTGGCGGGTCTGAAGCGGCGGATGGCGACCGGTCTGCTGCTGCGTACCAAGAGCGGGCTGAAGCCGCGCGAGGAGCTGGCGCGGATCGCGACCATCGCCGACGGCCTGGCCAGGCGGCACGCCGCCGCCTTCCACGAGCGGCTCGTCCCGCAGCTCGCGGCGGAGGGCATCGAGATCGTCCGGTGGGACGAGCTGGGCCGCGAGGAGCGCACCGAGCTGCGCAAGCTGTTCAGAGAGCGAATCCGTCCCGTCCTGACGCCACTGGCCGTCGACCCCGCCCACCCTTTTCCGTATATTTCCGGCCTCAGCCTCAATCTGGCGGTGGTCGTGCGCAATCCGGTGACCGACCACACCGTGTTCGCCAGGGTGAAGGTGCCCAGCCAGCTTCCCCGGTTCGTGACCGCCTCCAAGGACAGGTTCGTCCCGCTGGAGGACGTGATCGCCGCCCACCTCGGGCAGCTTTTCAAGGGCATGGAGATCGTCCAGCACCACGTGTTCCGGGTGACCCGCAACGAGGACCTGGACGTGGACGAGGACGTCACCGAGAATCTGATGCAGGCCCTGGAGCGGGAACTGCTCAAGCGCCGGTTCGGCCCTCCCGTCAGGCTGGAGGTCGAGGACACGATCACGCCCGAGGTGCTGGAGCTGCTGGTCGAGGAGCTCGACGTGGCGCCGCACGAGATCTACCGGCTGGCCGGGCCACTGGACCTGACCGGTCTGCACGCGATCGCCGACCTGGACCGGGGCGAACTGAGCTACCGGCCGTTCGTGCCGGCCGAGGCTGTACACGCCGACGACGACGTCTTCTCGGTGCTGCGTGAGCGGGACGTGCTGCTGCACCATCCGTACGACTCCTTCGCCACCAGCGTGCAGCGGTTCATCGAGGAGGCGGCGGCCGACCCCCGGGTGCTGGCGATCAAGCAGACGCTCTACCGGACCAGCGGCGAGTCGCCCATCGTGGACGCGCTGGTCGACGCGGCCGAGGCGGGCAAGCAGGTCGTGGTGGTGGTCGAGATCAAGGCGCGCTTCGACGAGCACGCGAACATCTCCTGGGCGCGCAAGCTGGAGCAGGCGGGCTGCCACGTCGTCTACGGCGTGGTCGGCCTGAAGACGCACTGCAAACTCGCCCTGGTGGTACGGCAGGAGCCGTCCGGCGAGCTGCGCCGCTACTGCCACATCGGCACCGGCAACTACAACCCCAAGACCGCCAGGGTCTACGAGGACTTCGGCCTGCTGACCGCCGACCCGCTGGTCGGTGAGGACGTCACGGACCTGTTCATCCACCTGACCGGCTACTCCAACCACTCGGCCTACCGCCGCCTGCTGGTCGCCCCGCACTCGCTGCGCGGCGGGCTGCTGGCCAGGGTCGAGCGGGAGATCGCCCACCAGCGGGCGGGCCGCCCGGCGCGGATCCGGATCAAGACGAACTCCCTGGTGGACGAGCCGCTGATCGACGCCCTCTACCGGGCCTCGCGCGCGGGCGTGCCGGTCGACCTGTGGGTGCGCGGCATCTGCATCCTGCGTCCCGGCGTCCCCGGCCTGTCGGAGAACATCCGGGTGCGCTCGATCCTGGGCCGCTTCCTGGAGCACTCGCGCGTCTACGAGTTCGGCCTCGGCCGGCGACCCGAGACCTGGATCGGCAGCGCGGACCTGATGCGCCGCAACCTGGACCGCCGGGTGGAGTCGCTGGTCAAGGTCACCGGGCAGCAGCACAGGGCGTACCTGATCCAGCTGATGGACCGCGCGATGGCCGACACGACCGGGAGCTGGTGGCTGAACTCCGACGGCACCTGGACCCGCCACCCGGGCGAGGACCTGCACACCCATCTGATCGCCACCCGCCGCTGGAGGACCGTTGACGACTGAGCCGCTGCGCGCCGCGGGTGCCGTGGTCTGGCGTGGCCCCGAGGAGCGCCCCGAAGTGGCGCTCGTGCACCGCCCCCGCTACGACGACTGGTCCTTCCCGAAAGGCAAGCCGCACAGCGGCGAGCACCTGATCGCCACGGCGGTGCGGGAGGTGGCCGAGGAGACCGGCCTCGGCGTGCTGCTGGGCCGGGCGCTGCCGCCGGTCCACTACCGCAAGGGTGACCGGGTCAAGCGTGTCGAATACTGGGTGGCGCGGGCGCTGGGCGGCGAGTTCGCGCCCAGCGACGAGGTCGACGAGCTGGAGTGGCTGCCGCCCGACGAGGCCAGGCGCCGCCTGACCTACGACTGGGACGCCGCCCTGCTCCGCTCCCTGGCCTCCGCCCCCCTCACCACCCAGCCCTTAGTCCTGGTACGGCACGGCAACGCCGGATCCCGGGAAGCCTGGACCGGCGCCGACGACCTCCGCCCCCTCGACCCCGAGGGCGTGGCGCAGGCCCGGACCCTGGCCCAGGTGCTGCCCGCCTACCGCCCCGCCCTGCTGGTCAGCTCCCCCAGCAAGCGCTGCGTGCAGACGCTCCTGCCGTACTCCGCCGACATCACCCTCGAACCGCTGCTGAGTGAACACGAGCACGATCCGGCCGATACCGCCGCGCTGGTCCGCGAGCTGACCCTGCCCGCCGTGGTGTGCTCGCACGGCCCGGTGCTGCCGGGGCTGATCGCCGACCTGAGCGGCGCGAGCGTGCACCTGCGCAAGGGCACGTTCGCGGTGCTGCACCGGTCCGGCGGGCGGGTCGTCCGCGTGGAGCGGTACAGCCTCTAGAGCAGTTCGCCGACCGCTTCGACCGTCTCGGCCCAGACCCGGGGGAACTCGGCGTGCGCGCGCTCCGCCGCACTCCTTTCGACGCCGATCAGCACGCCGTAGGTGAAGGTGTCCTCTCCCGCCCGCCGCGCGGCCTCCGCCTCCTCGACCAGGGTCTCCTGCGCGACGACCCCGTCCTGGTGCAGCCCGAGCACCTCCTGCACGGCCTCGGCGCGCCTGGCCAGCCTCGCCATGTCCTTGCCGAGCGCCGGTTCGAGCGCCTCGGCGGTGTAGCGCGCCCGCTTGGCCGCCTTGCGCACGTCGTGCATGGCGATCTCGCGCTGGTCGTGGTCGCGGATGGCCTGGGCGGTGTCGTAGGCCTTGACCACCCGCTGCCAGTTGCGCGCGGCGATGGCGGCGAGCTCCTGGGGCGCCTCCCTGTCCGCCGCCTTGCCCAGGTGCGGTTCGGCGACCAGGGCGTCGAGGGCGTTCAGCAGCGCGTAGTAGCGTTCGCCGCCGAGCGCCTCCCTGATCCGGCCGTACGCCTCCTGCTCGCGCCGGGTCAGGTCGTCGCCCAGCCGTACCTGGATCGGGCCCCAGATCAGCGCGGGGGCGAGGTCCTTGAGCCGCCCGGCGAACCTGGCCCTGATCACTTCGAGGTCGCGGGCCTCGCCGAGCAGCGTGCCGAGCCACTTGAGCTCGTCCTGCAGCGCCTCGGTCTCCGGGACGATCTTGCGGAACGCCTTGAGCGCGCTGCGCAGCCGGCGGGCGGCGACGCGCATCTGGTGGACGGCGTCCTCCTCGGCCCTGCGGGTGCGCGGGTCCTGCGCGAGCAGCGCGCCGACCTGCCCGCTCAGGTAGCCGACGACGACCTCGCCCGCGCTGCCGCTCACGGTCCGCGCTCCCGCCGCGGGCGGCAGGTCGAGCAGCTTCCCGAGCTTGCTCGCACTCTCCGACGGTACGGCTCCCGCCTTCCGCAGCCGCTTCCCCACCTTGGCCAGCAGTTTCTCGTCGCCGTCGAGCAGTTCGGCCTCGACCTCGCGCCAGCGCTCCACGCGGGGCCGCTCACCGAACACCGTGCCCTTGACCCGGTCGTCGGCGACCTCCAGCAGTCGGGTCTCGCCCTCCCGCAGGATCGTCACGGTCCGGCGGGTGTCCAGCTCGGCGACCGCGACCAAGGGGGCGCCCCTGGTGTAGGCCTGAACGAGCTCGGCGAGCTCGGACGGCACGACCTTGGTGCTGCGGGTGAGCGGAATCTGGATCTCCTGGCGCACGCCCTTGGCCTTCGGCAGCTTCAGGTGCCAGCCGGGGTCGTCGCCGCCGCGCCTGCGGCGCAGGGTGACGCCCCTGGCGGCCAGGCGCAGGTCGGCGGTGTCGTAGTAGAGCGCGACGAGCTGGTGGCTCTTGGGGCCGACGACCTCGGCCAGGCCACTCAGGTCGGGCACGGCGTAGTCCGGCGCGACGTCGAACTTGTCCTCGATCTCGATGCCCACAGCACCTCACAAGCGTTCGATTTCGGACAATCATCCCACCGCGCGGCGGACATCACACGACTTGCAGGAGCTCGATTCTGTTGCCCACCGGATCATCGACGTAGATCCTCCGATATCCGGGCAGCAATCCGTCGGGGATCGCGTCCGGCACTCTGGCGGCCAGCTCGTCGAGATCGTCCACGAGGAGTGCCGGGTGCGCCTTGCGCGCCGGTCTGAAGTCCTCCTCGATCCCGAGGTGAATCTCCAGGCCGGGGCCGCCGAACCAGACGCCGCCCCGCCCGGCCAGCTCCGGCGGCTTGGGGATCTCGGTGAGCCCGAGCACCCCCGCGTAGAACTCCCTCAGCCGTGCCTCGCTGCCCGGCGGGGCGGCGAGCAGGACGTGGTGCAGGCCGACGATCATTTCTGCGCCACCACGAAGATCCGGCGGAACGGGAAGGCCGTGCCGTACGGCCTGCGTGGGTAGGCCTCGTCCAGCAGGACGGCCAGGTCGGCCTTGAAGCGGGTCCGCTCGTCCTCCTCCAGGCGGTCGAGGATGGGGCGCAGGGCGGTGCCGGAGATCCACTTGAGCACGGCGTCCTCCCCCGGCAGGACGTGCACGTAGGTCGTCTCCCAGGTGTCGACCACGCACCCCGCCGCGCTGAGCTGGTCGAGGTAGGCGACGGGTTCGGCGACCGGCCACGGGCGGTCGAAGTCGCCCAGCCGGTCGGCCCATGTCGTCCGGCAGAGCTGCCTGACCAGCGTGTGGCTGGGGGCGTCGAAGTTGCCGGGCACCTGGAAGGCGAGCGTGCCGCCGTCGGCGAGCAGGTCGGCCCAGCGGTCGAGCAACTGCCGGTGCTCGGGCACCCACTGCAGTACCGCGTTGGAGACCAGCACGTCGATCGGCCGGTCCGGGTGCCAGAGCATGACGTCGGAGACGGAGAAGGTCACCCGGGTGTCGAGTTCCCGGGCCTTGGCGATCATGGCGGGCGAGGAGTCGAAGCCCTCGATCGTCGCCTTGGGCCAGCGGCCGGCCAGTCCGGCGGTGAGTTCGCCGGTGCCGCAGCCGGCGTCCACGACGTACTCGGGGCTGTCGGCTCGTATCCTGGCGATCAGGTCGAAGAAGGGCCGGGAACGCTCGTCGGCATACACTCCGTAGATCTCAGGGTTCCAGATATCTCTTGACATAGAGATAATTGATATCGAGGGAGTTATCTCGATGTCAAGATAGTAGACTTTGTCCCATGACGAATGGCTCTGAGGACGAGGTCGACCGGCTGGTCGCGGCGTGGCGGCAGGAGCGGCCCGACCTCGACGTCGAGCCGCTGGAGGTGTTGAGCCGCGTCTCCCGGCTGGCCAAGCACCTCGACCGGGCACGGCGGGCCGCTTTCGCCGAGGTCGGGCTCGAACCATGGGAGTTCGACGTGCTCACCGCCCTGCGGCGGTCCGGCAAGCCGTACGAGCTGAGCCCCGGCACCCTGCTCAAGGCGACGCTGGTCACCTCGGGCACCATGACCAACCGCATCGACCGGCTGGCCCAGGCCGACCTGGTGCGCCGCCGCCCCGACCCCGAGGACCGGCGCGGCGTGCTGGTGTCCCTCACCGAGGAGGGCAGGAAGCGGGTCGACGCCGCCTTCGCCGACCTGCTGCGGCGCGAACGGGAGCTGCTGGCCGGGCTGGGTGAGCAGGACCAGCGGGTGCTGGCCGGACTGCTGCGCACGCTGCTCACCCCGTTCGACAGCTAGCGGCTCACTCGCCGAGCCGCTCGGCGACCTCCAGCCACTCCGCCTCGGCCGCGTCCTTCTCCGCCAGCACGTCCCTGAGCTTGCCGTCCAGCGAGCCCAGCTTCTCGTAGTCGCTGGCCGCCTCGGCCATCTGCGTGTGCAGCTTCGCCTCCTGGCCCGCCAGCTTGTCCATCTGGCGCTCCAGGCGGTTGAGCTCCTTGCGCAGCTCCCGCTCCTCCTTGGCCGACAGCCCCGCCTGGACCTCCGGCTCCGCCGACCGCTCCTTATCCGACTTATCCGACTTGTCGAGGGCAACCCGCGCGGTCACGGCCGTGCCCGCCGCCCGTCGCGCCAGGTACTCGTCGACACCGCCCGGCAGCATCGACAGCCGCCCGTCGCCCAGCAGCGCCACACACCGGTCGGCCACCCGCTCCAGGAAGTAGCGGTCGTGGCTGACCAGGAGCAGCGTGCCCGGCCACCCGTCGAGCAGGTCCTCCAGCTCGTTCAGCGTCTCGATGTCGAGGTCGTTGGTCGGCTCGTCGAGCAGCAGCACGTTCGGGTCGTCCATCAGCAGCCTGAGCAGTTGCAGCCGCCGCCGCTCGCCGCCCGACAGGTCGCCGATCACCTTCCACTGCGCCTCGCCCTTGAAACCGAGCCGCTCCAGCAACTGCGAGGCCGTCCACTCCCGCTTGCCCACCTGGATGTACTTGCGGACCGCCTCGACCGTCTCCAGCACTCGGCGGGACGGGTCGAGCTCGGCCAGCTCCTGCGACAGGTGCGCCAGCCGTACCGTCCGGCCTCGGACCACGCGGCCCGAGTCGGGCTTGACCTGGTCGGCCAGCAGGCGCAGCACCGACGACTTGCCCGAGCCGTTGACGCCGATCAGCCCGATGCGGTCGCCGGGGCCGAACTGCCATGTGCACCGGTCGAGGACCAGCGGGCCCGCCTCCGGGCCGCCCGCGTGCAGCGTCACGTCCTCCAGGTCGTAGACCGTCTTGCCCAGCCGCGCGGTGGCGAACTTGACCAGCTCGACGCTCTCCCTCGGCGGCGGCTCGTCGGCGATCAGCGCCTGCGCGGCGTCGATACGGAACTTCGGCTTGGACGTACGCGCGGGCGGGCCGCGGCGCAGCCAGGCGATCTCCTTGCGCATCAGGTTCTGCCGCCGGTCCTCGGCCGCCTGCGCGATGCGCGCCCGCTCCGCCTTCGCCAGTACGTAGGCGGCATATCCGCCTTCGTAGCGTTCTACCCGGCCGTCGACGACCTCCCAGGTACGCGTCGACACCGCGTCCAGGAACCACCGGTCGTGGGTGATGACCAGCAGCGCGCTCTTGCGCCCCGCCAGGTGTCCCGCCAGCCAGGCGATCGCCTCGATGTCCAGGTGGTTGGTGGGCTCGTCGAGCATGATCAGGTCGTGCTCGTCGATGAGCAGCCTGGCCAGTGCCGTACGCCGCCGCTCGCCACCCGACAGGTCGCCGGACTTCGCGCGCAGGTCCAGATCGCCGATGAGGCTGGCCAGGATCTCCCTGACCGCCTGGTCACCCGCCCACTCGTGCTCGGCCCGGTCCCCGAGCACGAGCTCCTCGACGGTCCTTTCGGGGTCGAGCTCGTCATGCTGCGACAGCACACCGACCCGCAGGCCCCTGGTGTGCGTGACACGGCCGCTGTCGGGCTTCAAAGCCCCCGCGACGACCGACAGCAGGGTGGTCTTGCCACCACCGTTACGCCCGACCACGCCGACACGCTCACCGGCCTCGATGCCGAGCGAGACATCCCTAAGCAGCGGCTTCGGCCCGTAGGCATGAGAAACAGACTCAAGATTGACCAGGTTCATCGTCCCCCAAGGCTATCCACTCCCCCCACCTCACACGTCCACCCTTTCCTTACCAGCCCGACCTCCGCGCCGAGCCGCTCGTAGTCCTCATCAACCGTTCGGCGCATGCCGTCGTGATGGCAGCGGCTTTGTCGGGGGGGGTCAGATGATGGTGGCGCCCGGAACTGAGCCGTGGGCGGTGAGAGCGGAGCGGCAGACGCCCGCGCCGGTCAGGGCGACCGCCAGGTCACGGGCGTGCGCCTCGTCGGCGGCCAGGAACGCGCAGGTCGGGCCGGAGCCCGAGACGAGCGCCCCCAGAGCGCCGTGCTCACGGCCCGACTCAAGGGTGCGGGCGAGCTGCCTGCGGAGCATGAGCGCGGCGGGCTGCAGATCGTTGATCAGCTCGGCACCGAGTGCACGGGCGTCCCCGTTCCGGAGCGCCTCCATCAGCGCGTCGTTCACCTGCGGCCAGGCCACCTGCTCCCCAAGTGCCTCACGCAGGCGATCACACTCGGCGTACACCTTGGCCGTCGACAACCCCGCGTCCGCGATCGCGAAGACCCAGTGGAAACGCGCCCCCGTCGCCACCTCGGTCAGTTGCTCACCCCGCCCGGTACCGATCGCCGTCCCGCCGAGCAGCGCGAACGGCACGTCGCTACCGAGAGCACCCGCGATCTTCATGAGATCCCCGGCAGGCAGCCCGAGCCCCCACAGCTCGTTGCAGGCGACCAGCGCCCCCGCCGCATCCGCGCTACCACCGGCCATCCCACCCGCGACCGGGATGGCCTTACGGATGACAAGGTGCACGCCCTGGGCACGCCCGGCATGCTTGGCGAGGGCCCGAGCCGCCTGAACCGCCAGATTGCCGTCATCAACCGGAACCTGATCGGCCGACTCCCCCAGAACCTGCACGCTGACGTCTTCAGCCTCCTGCGCGACGACCTCATCGAAGATCGAAACGGCATGGAAGACATTCACCAGATCGTGGTAGCCGTCATCACGCAACGGCCCGACGGAAAGCTGAACGTTGACCTTGGCAGGCACCCGGACGGTCACGGAATTCATGGCTCTTCTATCACTCTCATCGCCGGCACGGTCAAGGCCCCGATGCTACCGGCCCCCACCCCACACCACCCCAACCTACGGCGCGCTCCGCGACGATCCCCTCCTTCGGCGGAGCCCGAGACCACCTGCGAGAGCGGGTGTCAGCTGGGGCGTACGGCTCCTCGGTAGAGCGGGCGGTAGTACGGGGAGTTGAGGAAGGAGGTCTTCTTGACGACGTCGCCGGTTTTGGGGGCGTGGATCATTACGCCGCCGCTCAGGTAGAGGCCGACGTGGGTGGGGTCGCCGGTGCCGCCGCCGAAGAAGACGAGGTCGCCTTTGCGTAGGTCGGAGAGTCGTATTCGGCGGCCCTGTTTGAACTGGGAGCCGGTGTAGTGGCCGAGTCTTATGCCTGCTCTGGACCAGGCGTAGAGGGTGAGACCTGAGCAGTCGAAGCCGACCATGGCGGCGCCTCTGCCTATGCCTGTGGTCGGTCCGACGCTGGAGCCTCCACCCCAGGAGAAGGGAGTCCCGAGCCATGCCATGGCGGCTGCGGCCGCGAGATCGCCCTTGCTCTTCCTGCCTCTGGACGCCTTCCTGATGGAGGAAGCCTTCTTGGTGGAGGAAGTCTTGCCGGTGGTAGTCATCCCAGGCGGAGCAGTCCTGCTGGACGAGGGAGCGAGGACGGGGCTGCGGGATGTCGTGGCGGGTGGATTCTCAGAGGAGGCATCGCCATTGGCGAAAGGCTGGCCCGCGTGCTCCCCGGCTGGACATTCCTGCAAGGGTGGCCGGGTTTCGACGGGTCGTCCGCTGAGCCAGGCGTCGAGGAGGTCGTACAAGGCATCAGGTAGGGCGATCTCCTCCACGCACGGGCGGGTGGAGGGCGCAGGCTGGGTGGGGAGCGCGCTGAGTGTGGCGAGGAAACCGGCGGTGAGCCACATCAGGCACCACCCAGAGCCGACCAAGGACAGAGCGCACGCACGGGAAGACCTCCTGAGCCGTAGACAGCGAGAGGCCCAGAATCACGCGAACGATCGTGGCGCCACGGAGCCGAACGGAGTTCTGTGGAGGAAAGCGCAAAGCGGCCAAGAGCCCTGTGGACAACCACCTGAGGAAGAGGATGCAGGAGGGCGAGGTAGCGCGGAACGGTCAGGTGGGGAGGAGGCGGCGGGGGCCGGGGCCGTGGGTGCCCAGGGTGTCGCGGGGGTTGGCCAGGGCGCAGTGGTCGAGGGAGAGGCAGCCGCAGCCGATGCAGTCCGTGAGGCTGTCCCGCAGCTTCTCCAGTTGTGAGATCCGCGTGTTCAGCTCCGCCTGCCAGCACAGCGAAACCCGAGCCCAGTCCTCCCGGGTGGGCGTCCGCCCTTCCGGCAGCAACGCCAGCACGTCCCGAATCATCGCCAGCGGAATCCCCACCCGCTGCGAGACCCGCACAAAGGCCACCCTCCGCAGCGTGTCCCGCCCGTACCGCCGCTGGTTCCCGGCAGTACGGCGACTGTGGATGAGCCCTTCCCGCTCATAGAACCGCAGAGCGGAAGCAGGCACCCCGCTCCGCTGCGCCAGTTCCCCCACCGTGAGCTCGAAGGCCTTCCAAGAAACCTGCGTCATTCCACCAACTTATGCTCAGCAATACGAGTAAAGGCCAGAATGTCCAACTGCTCCCCTCGCGCCGACGGATCCACCCCGGCGGCCCGCAACGCCCGCTCAGCCAGCGCCGGAGACCCCGCCCACGATCCCAACGCCGCCCGCAGGGTCTTGCGCCGCTGCGCGAAGGCCGCGTCGATCACCGCGAAGACCTCTTCGCGCGAGGCCGTGGTGGACGGCGGCTCGCGGCGGCTGAACGCGACCAGCCCCGAGTCCACGTTGGGCACCGGCCAGAACACGCTACGCCCCACGGGCCCGGCCCTGCGCACCGAGGCGTACCAGGCGGCCTTGACGGACGGCACGCCGTACACCTTGGAGCCCGGACCGGCGGCGAGCCGGTCGGCGACCTCGGACTGCACCATGACCAGGCCCTTGCGCAGCGTGGGCAGCACCTCCAGCAGGTGCAGCACCACGGGCACGGACACGTTGTACGGCAGGTTGGCCACCAGGGCGGTCGGCTGCTGCCCGGCCAGGTCGCCGGGGCCGATCCTGAGCGCGTCCGCGCCGACGACGCTCAACCGGGAGGCCAGCGAGGGGGCCTTGTCGGCCACGGTCAGCGGGAGCTGCCCGGCCAGGACGGGGTCGATCTCCACGGCCACCACCTGCCGCACTTCGGGCAGCAGGGCCAGGGTGAGCGAGCCGAGTCCGGGGCCGACCTCGATCACCACGTCGTCGGGCGCGAGGTCGGCGACGCGGACGATGCGCCGGACCGTACCGCCGTCGATGACGAAGTTCTGGCCGAACTTCTTGGTCGGACGGAGATCCAACCTGTCCGCCAAATTACGTATTTCTACGGGCCCCAACAGGCTCATACTGAACTCCCCCATGTCATCCACCAAGTCTCCCGCATCGAAGAACCAGAGATGGCGGCCGGGCCGTGATGCGGGGAGGATGGCGTGAACGAGGAAGGGACTGCCCTCATGGAGCCAACGGGCACCGCGCCGCTCCGCCCCAGGGACGCGCGCGAGATAGGCCCGTACCGCCTGCTCGGGCGGCTCGGCGAGGGCGGCATGGGCACGGTCTTCCTGGCCGCCTCCCCGGCTGGGCGTTCGGTGGCGGTCAAGGTGGTGAAGGCGGAGTTCGCGAACCAGCCGGGGTTCGCGGCGAGGTTCCACGCCGAGGTGGACAACGCGCGGCGGGTGGCCTCGTTCTGCACGGCTCAGGTGCTGGACAACGGCAACGGCGCCGACGGCCGGCCGTACATGGTGACCGAGTACATTCCGGGCACGCCGCTGTCGGAGCAGATCATCAGGTACGGCGCGCTGGAGCCCGCCGCGCTGCACGGGGTGGCGCTCGGGGTGGCCGCGGCGCTGGCCGCGATCCACGTGGCGGGGCTGGTGCACCGCGATCTCAAGCCCGCCAACGTGATCCTGTCGCTGTCGGGCCCCCGGGTGATCGACTTCGGGATCGCCCGCGCGCTGGACCGGGAGAGCAACTTCACCCTCTCGGGCGAGCTGCTGGGCAGTCCGGGCTGGTGGGCGCCGGAGCAGGTGCGCGGCCAGCGGGTCACCCCGGCCGCCGACATCTTCGCCTGGGGCTGCCTGGTCGCCTACGCGGGCAACGGCCGCCACCCGTTCGGCCGCGGCGACGCGATCACCATGGCCACCCGGGTGCTCAACGCGCCCCCCGACCTGGGCGCGCTGCCCGCCCCACTCAACGACCTGGTACGGCGCGCCACCTCGATGGACCCGCTCCAGCGCCCCACCGCCCAGGACCTGCTGATCGCCCTGGTCGGCGGCGCCCTCCCCGAACCCACCCTGGTCACCCCCACCGAACCGCCCACGCTGGCCGCCACGGAGCTGCTCAACGACACCGAACTGCTCAAGGAGTGGGTCCCGCCGCCGAACCTGGTCCCCGCCGCGCCACCGGAGAGGCCGAAGCCGCGCGGCCGGCGCTGGCTGCTGGCCGCCGCGGTCGCCGCGGTCGCGCTGCTGGTCACGATCGGCGTGCTGGTGCTGGCGAGCCCCAAAGGACAGCTACCGCAGGCCACCTCGAAACCGACGGCACCCACGGACGTCGGCCGCCGCTTCGACCTGGGCGAGTTCGACGGCCCCCAGTTCGTCATCACCGGCAGGCCCTCCTGCGGCCTGTCCGACGTCAACGGAGCCCGACCGGCGGCGGGCCGGTTCTGCCTGGTCCGCTGGAGCCTGGTGAACCCGGGCGGGCAGCAGCGCGCGGTCGGCATCTCGGCGGTCACGCTGGCCGACGACCGCGACGGCAGGCACGAGCTGTCCGCCGCCTCGACCGAGCTGCCCGCGACGCTTCCGGCGGGCACCCGGCTCGACGGCGTGTTCGTCTTCGACCTGGAACCCCAGCGCCTCCCCGCCCACCTGGAGCTCGTCCAGGGCGCGACGACGATCGAGGTACGGCTTTGATCCGCCCGCTACTCGCCGCGCTGGCGCTGCTCGGCAGCCTGCTGACCGCGCCGCACGCGGCCGCCGCCACCGCCTGCTCCACCCCGTCGGACTTCGACGGCGACGGCCTGGACGACGTCGCGATCGGCGACCCGTTCTCCGGCGGCGGCACGGTACACCTGCTCTCGGCGGGCCGGACGGTCGCGATGACGGCCCCCGCGCGGCAGGCGGGCGACGGGTTCGGCTGGTCGGTGACGCTGGCCAAGGTCGACGGCGACGCCTGCGCGGACGTGGTCGTGGGCGCGCCGTTCACGGACGTCGACGGGCTGTCCGACGCGGGCGCGGTCTACGTCCTGTACGGCGGAGGCGCGAAACCCCCACGCAGGATCGTCTCCCCCAGGCCACAGCGGGACGCGCACCTCGGCTGGTCACTCGCCGCGCGCGGGGACCTGCTGGCGGTCGGCGCGCCGTATGAGGACGCGCCCCTGCACGACGCGGGAGCCGTCTACGTGGCGAAGGGCGAGGGGGCGTTGCGCGGGATCAGCGCGGAGTCGCCGGGTGTGCAGGGGAACGGCGAGGTGGACGACCTGTTCGGCTGGTCGCTGACGTTCGCGGGCGGGCGGCGGCTGGTGGTGGGCGTGCCGTACGAGAACGACGACGGGGCGGGGCGGCAGGTCGGCACGGGGCAGGTGGACTCGGGCTCGGTGGTGGTGCTGGACGACGTCCTCGCCCCCACCCTCACCAGCGTGAAGTGGGACGCCCCGGGCGAGAAGGCCGACGGCCACCGGTACGGCTTCGCGGTGGCCTACGCCGACGGCGCGGGGCTGGCGGTGAGCGCTCCGCAGGCCCGCTACGTGCACCTGTTCGACGCGGACCTCAAGGCGGTGCGGATCGCCAGGTTCGAGCAGGGCGACGGCCCGGCGGGCGTGTCGCTGGCGGTGTCGGCGGACGGCCGGGTGGCGGTGGGGCTGCCGTACGCGGGGCAGGAGCGGACCGGCGCGGTCCAGGTGATCTCCATCCCGGCGGGCGGGCAGGACCGGCGGATCGCGCCCGACCGGCAGCCGGGGGCGCGGTTCGGCTGGTCGCTGGCGTTCACCGGCAACCGCGTGGTGGCCGGGTCCCCCGACGCCGGGAACACGGGGACGATCACCACGGTGGGCCGCAACGAGTCGACGGTCGTGCCGATCTCACCCGGCGAGGGCCTCGACTTCGGCACGTCTATGGCGGGCTAGGTGAACAGCCGGGCACCGCAGTGCGGCCACTGGTCCTGCCAGCGTCCCTGGACCCGCTGGTAGAGGAGCTGCGCCCGGTAGGTCTGCTCCTCGGCGGGCCACACGTCCGGTGTCCTGGCGCCGCCGACGGCCACCCACATCGGCAGGCTGATCTGGTACATCCCGTAGTAGGGCCCGGCCGGGTTGAGCGCGGCCGGGTTCCCGCGCGACTCGCAGTCCGCGAGCCCCGCCCAGTTCAGCCCGGCCACGGCGGCCGTGACGGGCTGGTGACGCGGCGGCGGGACCGGATCGGCCGGTACGACGGTGATGACGACGCCGTCGCCCGGATAGCTGCGCAGCGGCGGGCGCACCCGAGCTCCCCGGCCCACCGGAACGCGCTCCTCCCGCAGCACGTCACGGACCGTGACGGCGGTGGTCCGGGCGATCCGCCGCCGCCCACCGGCCACGATCGAGACCGTGCGCTCGGTGAGCGCGGCGACCGCCGTCCCCACGGGCGCGGCCACCGGCAGCGCGCCCCCGGGGTGGTCGGCGCCGGGCTCGCCGGGCTCCCTGGCCAGGGCGGTGACGAGCCCGGCGATCAGCAGCGCGGCGGTGCCGTACCCGAGGGCGGCCTGGGGCGAGCGCCAGGTGACGCGCGGGCGCGGGCGGCGCCTTCGTCCCCTCCGAGAGTTCACGGCCGCCGACGCTAGCGGCGGCGGCCCGCCCCGCTCAGCGACATGGGGAAACGATGGCTCACCACGCGCCGAACGCGGCCTCGCCGTTGGCGCTGACGGCCGCGCACAGCTCGTCGGGGTGGACGTCCTTGACCTCGGCCAGGCAGCGCACGATCAGCGGGATCAGGTAAGGCGCGTTGGGCATCCCCCGGTACGGCACCGGCGGTAGGTAGGGCGCGTCGGTCTCGACGAGGACGAGCTCCAGGGGCGCGACCCGGGCGGCCTCCCGCAGGTAGCCGGCGTTCTTGTAGGTGACCGGGCCGGAGAAGGACATGTAGTAGCCGGCCTCGACGCACTTCTTGGCCATCTCGGCGTCGCCGGAGAAGCTGTGGAAGACCACCACGTCGGGCGCGCCCTGCGCGGCCAGCGTCTTCAGCACGTCGTCGTGGGCGTCGCGGTCATGGATGACCAGCGCCTTGCCGGTGCGCTTGGCGATCTCGATGTGCGCCGCGAAGCTCGCGTGCTGGTCGTCCTTGGTCGCCCAGTCACGGTAGTAGTCGAGGCCGGTCTCGCCGACCGCCCTGACATTGCTCTCCCCGGCCAGCTCCTCGATCTCGGCGAGCACCTCGGGGGTGGCGGCGTGCGACTCGTTGGGATGGATGGCGACGCCCGCGTAGATCCCGTCGTGCACCCTGGCCGCGTCGGCGTTCCAGTGCGAGGAGGGCAGGTCGTAGCCGACCGTGAGCAGCCGGGTCACGCCGACCGCCCTGGCCTCGCCCAGGATGGACTCGACCGACGCGGCGGCGGCCTGCGCGGCCTGGGCGACCGGGTCGCCGGAGGACGCCTGCCGGTTCCCGACCATGATGTCGAGGTGACAGTGGCTGTCGAACACCTCGGCGGACAGCGGTTCTGGCGCGGCGGGAAGCTTACTCACGCACCAACGGTACCGGGGAGAATCGAGGGCATGCGCTTCGCCATCCTGGGCACGACCCGCGCGACCCGCGCGGACGGCCGCGACGTACCGCTCGGCGGCCCCGCCCGGCGCGCGCTGCTGGCACTGTTACTGGCCCGCGCGGGCGAGGTGGTCCCGGCGAGCGGCCTGATCGACGGCCTGTACGGCGAGCACCCGCCCGGCGACGCCGCCCACGCCCTGCAGTCCCAGGTGTCCAGGCTGCGCGCCGCGCTCCGGCCCGAGGCGACGATCGAGCTGCTCCCCGCCGGATACCGCCTCACCGTCGACCCCGCCGACGTCGACGCCCACCGCTTCCTCCGGCTGGCCGACGAGGGCCGCGCGGCGCTCGACGGCGACGACCCGGCGCTCGCCGCCGACCTGCTGCGGCAGGCGCTGGCGCTGTGGCGCGGCCCCGCGATGGCCGACGCGGGCGGCCCGGACGCGGTCCGCCTGGAGGAGCGCGGGCTGGCCGCCCTGGAGGACCGCTTCGAGGCCGACCTGCGCCGCGGCCACACCGGCATCACCGCGGAGCTCAGCGAGGCGGTCGGCCGTCACGCGCTGCGCGAGCGGCTGCGCGGCCTGCTGATGCGCGCCCTGCACGCCGAGGGCAGGCAGGCCGAGGCGCTGGTGCTGTACGAGCAGACCAGGCGGCTGCTGGCCGACGAGCTCGGCGCCGACCCGTCCGCGGAGCTGGCCGCGATCCACCGGGCGCTGCTGCGCGGCGAGCGGACGCCGGGCCCGGTCGCCCCGCCCGCCCAGCTCACCAGCTTCGTCGGCCGGGAGGACGACGTGGCCGGGGTGCGCGCGCTGCTCGCCGAAGCCCGGCTGATCACCCTGCTCGGCCCCGGCGGCGCGGGCAAGACCCGGCTGTCGATCGAGGTCGCGGCGGGCGGCCAGGACACCTGTTTCGCCGAACTCGCCGCGCTCCGCGCCGGCGCCGAGCTGCCGCAGGCGCTGCTCGGCGCGCTCGGCCTGCGCGAGAGCGGGCTGCTGGCCCCGGCGGGCGGCACCACCCCGGCCGACCGGCTGGTCGCGGCCCTCGCCGAACGCTCCCTGCTGCTCGTCCTCGACAACTGCGAGCACCTGGTCGGCCCGGTCGCCGCCCTGGCCGAGCGGCTGCTCGCGAGCTGCCCCGGCCTGCGCGTGCTGGCCACCAGCAGGGAGCCGCTGGGCATCACCGGCGAGCACCTGTGGCCGGTCAGCTCGCTCACGCCCGAGGCGGCGGCCCGCCTGTTCACCGACCGCGCCGCCGCCGTACGGCCGGGCTTCGGCGCGGCCGAGGGTGCCGTGCGGCGGGTCTGCGTGGCGCTCGACGGGCTGCCGCTGGCGATCGAGCTGGCCGCGGCGCGGACGCGCACCCACGAGGTGGCCGAGCTGGCCGACCGGCTGGACGACCGCTTCCGGCTGCTGTCCCGCGGCAGCCGTACGGCGCAGGCCAGGCACCAGACGCTGCGCGCGGTCGTGGCCTGGAGCTGGGATCTGCTGACCGAACCCGAGCGGGTGATGGCCAGGCGGCTCACCGTGTTCAGCGGCGCGGTGAGCGCGGGCGACGCGGGCGCGGTCTGCGGCCTGCCCGACCCCGACGAGTTGCTCGACTCGCTGGCCGACAAGTCCCTGCTGGAGGCGTCGGGCGGGCGCTACCGGATGCTGCAGACGATCCACGCCTTCTGCGCCGAACAGCTCGCCGAGGCGGGCGAGGAGCAGGCCGTACGGCAGGCGCACGCCCGCCACTTCCTCGACCTGGCCGAGCGCGCGGACCCGCACCTGCGCCGGGCCGGGCAGCTCGACTGGCTGGAGACCCTGGCCGCCGTGCACGACGACCTCATGGGCGCGCTGCGCTGGTCCGCCGAGAGCGGCCGGGCGGCGCAGGGCGTGCGGCTGGTGGCCGCGCTCTCGTCCTACCTGTGGGTGCGCGGCGTGCGCGCCTCGGCCACCGGCCACGCGATCGTCCTGCTCGACCTGCTCGGCGCCGACCCCGACCCGGCGTTGGGCGACGACTATGTGCTCTGCGCGCTCGCCGCGGCGAGCGACCCGGCGGCCTGGAGTCGCCACCGCGCCGCCGCCGAGGCGATGGCGCAGGCGCCGGACCGGCCGCGGCGCCATCCGCTGGTCACCATCCTCTGGCCGATGGTCACCGCCGGAGACGCCGACCCCCGCCTGGCACTGGCCATCATCGAGCGTGGCCGGGAGAGCGCCGACCCGTGGGAGCGGGCGATCGTGCACGCCGTGTGGGGCTACCCGAACCTGGCCACCGGTGACTTCGGCGCGGCCGAGCACGAGTTCACTCTCGCCCTGGAGGGCTTCAGGGCGCTCGGTGACGGCTGGGGCGCCGCGCTGGCCCTGGACGCGCTGTCCTGGCTGGCGGGCATGCGCGGCGACGGCGCCGAGGCCCGGGTGCTGATCGACGAGGCGCTGGAGCTGACCGGGCGGCTTGGCGCGCTGGAGGACCTGTCCGACCTGCTCTGCAACCGGGGCGACCACCGGCTCGGCGACGACCTCGACGGCGCGTGCGCCGACTACGAGCAGGCCGAGGCGGCGGCCCGCCGCTCCGGCTCGGCCACCTGCCTGGCCGCCGCGCTGCGCGGGCGCGGCGACGTCGCGCGGCTCCACGGCGACCTGGCCGGGGCCCGCCGCCTGTACGAGCAGGCGCTCGATCGGTTCGACCCGCAGTGGGTGCGCAGCGTGGGCAGCAGGTGCCGCGCGCTGATCGGGCTGGGCCTGATCGCCGAGGCGGAAGGCGACCTGGTGACCGCCGGGGAACTGCACCTGCGGGCGGCCGAGGCCGCCGTGAACACCGGCGCGCTGCCGGAGGCGGCCGGGGCGATCGAGGCGCTGGCCGGGATCGAGCTGGCCCGGGGTACGCTCGCCGCCGCGGCGAAGCTGCTCGGCGGGGCGGCCGTGCTGCGCGGCCTCACGCTGGCGAGCGAGGTCGGCGCGGCCGTCCGCGCCGCCCTGGGCGAGTCCGCCTACGCCGCCGCCCACGACGAAGGCGAGCGGCTCTCGTACGAGGAGGTGCTACGCCTGGCCGGCCTGTCCGAGGAGGTGATCAGCCGCTCGCCCATCATGACGGTGAGGCTGTGGTGAGCCCGCGGTGAGGGCATCCCGCCAGGCTCTGCGTCATGAACATTCTGATCTCCGGCGCGAGCGTCGCCGGTCCCGCCCTGGCGTACTGGCTGAACCGGTACGGCTACGCCACCACGATCGTCGAACGGGCTCCGGCCCTGCGCGACGGCGGCTACGCCGTCGACTTCCGCGGCGACGCCCACCTGACCGTGCTGCGCCGGATGGGCCTGCTGGAGGAGATCCAGCGGGCCAGGACCAACATGGGCGCGACGTCGTACGTCAACGAGGCCGGGAAGAAGCTCTCCAGCATGCCCGCCGACCTGTTCGCGGGCGACGTCGAGATCCTCCGCGGCGACCTGGCCGCCATCCTGTACCGGGCGACGAAGTCCCGGACCGAGTATCTCTTCGACGACTCGATCGCCGCCCTGGCCGAGGACGACCAGGGGATCCGGGTCACCTTCGAGCGGGCCGCGCCGCGCCGCTTCGATCTGGTGCTCGGCGCCGACGGGCTGCACTCCAACGTCAGAGCGCTCACCTTCGGCCCGGAGTCGGAGTACGTGACCGGGCTCGGCCTGCACTGCGCGATCTTCACCACCGACAACCACCTCGGCCTCGACCACAGCGGGCGGATCTACTCCACGCCCGGCAAGATCGTGTCGGTCTACAGCGCGCGGGGCAACAGCGAGGCGAAGGCGATGTTCTACTTCCCGTCTCCGGCCGTGTCCTACGACCGGCACGACACCGAGGGGCAGCGGAAGATCCTCGCCGAGGCGTACGCCGGGATCGGCTGGGAGACGCCGCGGCTGCTGGAGCGGATGTGGGAGGCGTCCGACTTCTACTTCGACTCGGTCGGCCAGGTGCGCATGGACCGCTGGTCGCGCGGCCGGGTGGCGCTGGTCGGCGACGCCGCGTACTGCGCCTCACCGCTGTCCGGCATGGGCACCGGACTGGCCGTGGTCGGCGCGTACGTGCTGGCCGGGGAGCTGAAGGCGGCCGGCGGCGACCACCGGATCGCCTTCCCCCGCTACGAGGAGCGGATGTGGGAGTACGCGCGCGGCTGCCAGAAGTCGGGCGAGGGCGTGAGCAAGTGGATGGTGCCGGAGAACCGGTTCATGAGCTGGTTCGTCAACCAGCAGTACAAGCTCATGCCCTACATGCCCGGCAAGGGGATGATCGCCAGGTCGGTACGGAAGACGGCCGAGGCCGTCTCCCTGCCGAACTACTAGCTCTCCAGGCGCGGGAAGAGGTTGTCGCCCTTCACGATACGCGCACCGGCCGGGAGGCGGCCCCAGGAGCTCGCCTCCGCGATCCGCTGGTCGGACAGCGCGCCCAGGTGCTCCTCGGCGCCGAGCGAGGCCCACAGCTTCTCGCTGGTGGCCGGCATGACCGGGTTGAGCAGCACCGCGACGGCGCGCAGCGACTCGGCGGCGGTGTAGAGGATGGTCGCCAGCTTCGCCTGACCCTCGGGCGAGGTGTCCTTGGCGACCTTCCACGGCTCCTGCTCGCTGAGGTAGCCATTGACCAGCTTCACGAAGTCGAAGACGGCGGCCAGGCCGCCCGCGAAGTCGAGGTCGTCGCCGATCGCCTTGTCGGCCCTGGCCACGGTGTCGGCCAGCGCGTCCGCGATGGCCTGCTCGGTGGTCGCCGCCTCGGGCAGGGCGCCGTCGAAGTACTTGCCGACCATGGCCGCCACCCGGGAGGCCAGGTTGCCGAAGTCGTTGGCCAGCTCCGAGGTGTAGCGGGCGGAGAAGTCCTCCCAGGAGAAGGAGCCGTCCTGCCCGAACGGGATCGCCCGCAGGAAGTAGTAGCGGTAGGCGTCGACGCCGAAGTGCTCGGTGAGCTGCTGCGGCGAGATGCCGGTCAGGTTGGACTTGCTCATCTTCTCGCCGCCGACCATCAGCCAGCCGTTGGCGAAGATCCGGCCGGGCAGCGGCAGGCCGTTGGCCATGAGCATGGCCGGCCAGATGACCGCGTGGAAGCGCAGGATGTCCTTGCCGACGAGGTGGACGTTGGCGGGCCAGGTGCCGTCGAACTTGGCCTGGTCGGCGCCGTAGCCCACGGCGGTGGCGTAGTTGAGCAGGGCGTCGACCCACACGTAGATGACGTGCTTGTCGTCCCACGGGATCGGGATGCCCCAGTCGAAGGTGGAGCGGGAGATCGACAGGTCCTGCAGGCCCTGGCGGACGAACTGGAGGACCTCGTTGCGCGCGGAGGCGGGCTGGATGAAGTCGGGGTGCTCGTCGTAGAAGTCGAGCAGGCGCTGGCCGTACTCGGAGAGTTTGAAGAAGTAGTTGTCCTCCTGCAGCCACTCGACGGGGCGCTTGTGGATCGGGCACAGTTTCGCGCCGTCCTCGCCGTCGAGCAGCTCGCCGGGGGTCTTGAACTCCTCGCAGCCCACGCAGTAGGGGCCCTCGTAGCCGCCCTTGTAGATCTCGCCCTTGTCGTAGAGGTCCTGGACGAACTCCTGGACCCGCTCGGTGTGGCGCTTCTCGGTGGTGCGGATGAAGTCGTCGTTGGCGATCTCCAGGTGCCGCCAGAGCGGCTTCCACGACTCCTCGACGAGCTTGTCGCACCACTCCTGCGGCGAGACGCCGTGCGCCTCGGCGGTACGCATGATCTTCTGGCCGTGCTCGTCGGTGCCGGTGAGATACCACACCCGCTCGCCGCGCTGACGGTGCCAGCGCGTGAGCACGTCACCCGCGACGGTCGTGTAGGCGTGGCCGAGATGGGGAGCGTCGTTGACGTAGTAGATCGGCGTCGAGACGTAGAAGGCCGACTCCCCGGATGTGTTCGCCATGCCCGGAATCCTATCGGCCGGTCAGCGGTGCCTTCGGCCGTATCAGGCGTTCGTCTCCTCGCGGCTGACCGCCTCGGCCGCCTCCTCCGCCGCCTTGGCCGCCACGTCGACCGGCGTCTCCTTGGTACGGCGGATGCCCAGGATGCTGATGAACAGCGCCGCGAAGATGGTCTGGAAGCTCATGATGAGCGCGGTCGCGGAGGGCACGACGATACGCAGCGACTCGCGCGGGTCAAGCTCGCCGAAGCTGCGCACTTGCCAGTGGACCAGCGACATGACCAGGCCGACCAGACCGGCCAGGGCCAGCAGGCCGCCGACGACCAGGCCCTTCTCCAGGGTGAAGATGTCGATGAGCCTGCGGATGCGTGGCGACTCCGGCAGGAAGCCCTCCTCGGCCGCGTACACCTTGGTGAACAGGGCGAACAGCACGGCCTGGAAGCCCAGCACGACCGCCGCCGAGGCGCCCACCAGGGTGTCCACGTCGAAGGCCAGCTCGCCGATCTCCACCGGGCCGAACGTCAGCGCGGTGCCGACGACGAGGCCGAGCACCATCAGCACGATGCCGGGGATGAAGAACAGCCAGCGCGGGCTGTAGAGCATCAGGAAGCGCAGATGGCGCCAGCCGTCGCGCCAGGAGCGCAGGTGCGGCGGGCGGGACCGGCCATCGGGCGACAGCGTGGTCGGCACCTCGCGCACGTCCAGGCCGGACAGTGTCGAGCGGACCACCATCTCGCTGGCGAACTCCATGCCGCCGGTCTGCAGGCCGAGGCGCAGGATCGAGTCCCGCCTGAAGCCGCGCAGGCCGCAGTGGAAGTCGCCGATCGCGCTCGGGAAGAACAGGCGGCCGATGAAGGAGAGCACCGGGTTGCCCAGGTAACGGTGCAGCGGCGGCATGGCGCCGGGCGCGATCCCGCCCTTGAAGCGGTTGCCCATGACCAGCTCGGCCCCGTCGCGGAGCTGCTCGACGAACGGCAGCAGCGCGGTGAAGTCGTAGGAGTCGTCGGCGTCGCCCATGATGATGTACTTGCCGCGCGCGGCCCTGATGCCGCCCATCAGCGCGTTGCCGTAGCCCTTCGCGTCGACGTGCACCACACGGGCGCCGGCGTCACGGGCGAGCTGCTGGGAGCCGTCCGTGCTGCCGTTGTCGGCGATCAGGACCTCGCCCTCGATGCCGTGCTCCTCCATGCACGCCACAGCCTTGCGTACACAGACTTCCACGGTCTCTGCCTCGTTGAGGCAGGGCATGACCACCGTCAGTTCCACGTCTCAACCCTTCGGTCACGACACTTCCAGCCAACCATCATGCCCTGTGCCCCGGACTGGTCGGGTCAAGTCCCCCAAACGGCTGGCATTCTTTAGAACATGGTGAGCGTTGCGGAGATGACCAAGGTGGACGGCACCTCCCCTGGCGTGAAAGCTCGGGTCGTGGGTTCTCTGCGTCGACATCGCGTGTTCGCCGCCGCCTTCGCCGTGGGCGCGTTGCTGCGGGTCATCACCATGCTGGGGTACGGCCCGGCGATGTGGTTCAACGACTCCTACGAGTACGTCTCGGTGGCGTTGCATCCCAGGCCGCACGCGATCAGGCCGGACGGTTACAGCTTCTGGCTGACGCTGCTCAAGCCCTTCCACAGTTTTACCCTGGTGGTGTTCACCCAGCACCTGATGGGCCTGACCACGGCCGTGCTGGTCTACGTGCTGCTGCGCAGGAAGTTCGGGCTGCCCGCCTGGGGGGCCACGCTGGCCGCCGCGCCGGTCCTGTTCGACGCCTACCAGATCCAGCTTGAGCAGCTGGTGATGTCGGACGCGATGTTCACCCTGCTGGTCGTGGGCGTCATCACGATCGTGCTGTGGAACCGGCGGATGTCGTGGAAGCTGGGCATCGTCGTCGGCCTGCTGCTCGCGCTCACCGCGCTGACCCGCTCGATCGGCCTGCCCATCCTGGCGCTGGTCGTGGTTTACCTGCTGGTCAAGCGCACCGGCTGGAAGCCGATCGCAGCCGTGGTGACGGCGTGCGCGATCCCAGTGCTGTCTTATATGGCATGGTTTGCCACGAATTTTGGTAACTTTGCGATGACGAACAGTGACGGCCTGATCCTGTACATGCGGGTGTCCGTCTTCGCCGACTGCGCCAAGATGAAGATCGACCCGCGCAAGGAGCTCGACCTGGCGCTGATGTGCATCACCGACCCCGTCGAGAAGCGGGAGAACTACTCCCAGTGGTTCCTCTGGGGCGAGGGCCGGGGCGAGACGCTGCACACCTGGGGCGGCAAGAAGTTCGACGAGTTCAAGAACACCACGGCCAGCCAGTTCGCCAAGCGGGCGATCATCTCCCAGCCGGGCGACTACCTGGGCGTGGTGGCGCGCGACTTCCTCCGCGCCTTCCACTGGGACCGGCCGGTCTTCCCCGACGCCAGGACCTACGACCTGTACGAGTTCAAGCCCTACTACGACCTGGACGAGAACGGCCAGATCAAGCGCCTGCCCAGGTGGCCGACGCTGGAGGGCCGCGCCGACACCGACGCCTTCGCCTACGAGCAGGGTCCGGCCGAGACCCGCATCGTGCACCCGTGGGCCGACATCATGAGCGCCTACCAGAACGTCTTCTACCTGCGCGGCATCATGCTCGGCGGCATCCTGCTGATCGGCCTGTACGGCGTCGCCGTGCGCTGGCGCAAGCTCGGCGGCCCGGTGGTCCTGCCGTGGCTGGGCGCGGTGGGGCTGATCCTGGCGCCCGCGGCGACGGCCGAGTTCGACTACCGCTACCTGCTGCCCGCCGTACCGCTGGCGTGCATGGCGGCCGGGATCGCGCTCAGGCACGGAATCAGGCGGGGCGGGATCACACCCACCTCCTCATCAGCATCCGAGCCCACCACTGTGCGTGCGTGATCGTCTCGGCGCTCAGCACCGGTGACAGCCACCAGAAGTTGATCAGCACGATCAGCGTCAGCGCCCCCACCACGGCCGCGCCCACGGCCCGCCGGACCGGGGGCGCGTCCTGCCGGCCCAGGATCAGCCCGGCCATCAGCACCACCGCCAGCACCATGAACGGCACCACGGGGATCATGTAGAACAGGTACATCGTGCGGTTGTCGGCCAGCGCGAAGTAGAACCAGGGCAGCCACCCCACCCCGTAGGCGAGCAGTACCGCCCCGGCCCGCCAGTCCCGGGTGGCGACGTACCAGGCGATGGTGCCGAGCAGTGCGAGCGCCGCGGCGTACCAGAGCACGGGCGTGCCGACCCCGAGCACGGCCTGCGAGCACTCCGGGGCCCCGCAGGCGGACGCGGGCAGGTCCTTGACGTAGTGGAAGGAGACCGGCCGCTGCAGCAGCGGCCACTCCCACGGCTCGGACTGGTAGGGATGCGGCGAGGCCAGGCCGACATGGAAGCCGAGGACCTGTTTCTGGTAGTTGACCCACGACCGCAGCGAGTCCACGACGAAGAAGACCGGCCCCGCGGAGGTGGCCTGCGCCCAGCCGCGCCCCCAGCCGAGCGGCGTGGCGAACCAGCCCGCCCAGCTCACCAGGTACACGGCCACCGGCGCCGCCGCCAGCGCACCGAGCGCGGCGGGCAGATCCCGCACCCACGTCCCCCGGAACGGCTGCCGCACCCCGAGCGCCCGCCTCGCCCCCAGGTCCCACATCAGGGACATGAGCGCGAACGCGGCCAGGAAGAACACCCCCGACCACTTGACCGCGACCGCCGCCCCGAGGCACACCCCGGCGGCGATCCGCCACGGCCGCACGCCGAGCCACGGCCCGAAGCCGGACACGGAGGAGGTCTGGTACCAGTCGACGAGCCGTTCCCTGGCCCTGTCCCGGTCGACGACCAGGCAGGCGAAGCCGGCCAGCACCCAGAACATCAGGAAGATGTCCAGCAGCGAGGTGCGCGACAGCACGAAGTGCAGCCCGTCCAGCGCGAGCAGCAGCCCGGCCAGGCAGCCGAGCAGCGTCGAGCGGGTCATCCGGCGGGCCACCCTGGCCAGGATCAGCACCGACAGCACGCCCACCAGGGCGGCGGCGAAGCGCCAGCCGAACGGGTTCATCCCGAACAGCCACTCGCCGCCCGCGATCATCCACTTGCCCAGCGGCGGGTGGGCGACATAGGAGGCGCAGTCGTCGCCGGGCGGGCAGGTCGTCTTCCAGAAGTCGAGGTCGCCGGCTATCAGCATCCGGTCGGCGATGGGGTTGTCGGTGTCGCCGAGCGTCTGGCGCTCCACGCCGTGGGTGAGCAGCGAGAAGGCGTCCTTGATGTAGAACGTTTCGTCGAAGACGACCGCGTGGGGCTCGCCGAGCCGGAAGAAACGCAGGAACGCCGCGAATGCCGTGACCAGCAGGGGGCCGAGCCACCCCCACAGCCTGTCGTCCGGCATGGGAGGAACCAAGCCGGAAACCCCCGATTTGTTCACGAGCGCACTTTATGGGGTGGGCGTTCTTCTGTGAACCGCGTCGTAGAGGTCACGCTTGGGTATGCCGGCCGCCTTGGCCACCTCCACGATGGCCGCCTTGCGCGGCTCACCGTCCGCCGCCCGGCGGTCCACCTCGGCGACCAGTTCGTCCAGGTCGGGCTCGCCCGCCTCGGCCACGTGCCCGGCGACCACGACGGTGATCTCGCCCTTCACGCCCTTGGCCGCCCACTCGGCCAGCTCGCCGAGACCGCCGCGGCGTACCTCCTCGTAGGTCTTGGTCAGCTCGCGGCAGACGGCGGCGGGCCGGTCCGCGCCGAAGGCGTCGGCCATCGCCGCCAGCGCGGTGGCCAGCCGGTGCGGCGCCTCGAAGAAGACCATCGTGCGCTCTTCGACGGCCAGCGCGCCCAGCCGCCTGGCGCGGTCGCCCGGCTTGCGGGGCGGGAAGCCCTCGAAGCAGAAGCGGTCGCTCGGCAGCCCCGACACGGCCAGCGCGGTGGTGACCGCGCTCGGCCCCGGCAACGCGGTCACCGTGACGCCCGCCTCCACGGCCAGATGGGTCAGGCGGTAGCCCGGGTCGGAGACGCCCGGCATGCCCGCGTCGGTGATGATCAGCACCGTGCGGCCGTCCTTCAACGCCTCCAGCAGCTCCACGGCACGGGCCGCCTCGTTCTGGTCGTAATAGGAGACCACCCGCCCGCCGATCTCGGCGCCGATATCGTTCGCCAGCCTGCGCAGGCGCCGGGTATCCTCGGCGGCGACCACATCGGCGCTCTCCAGCGCCGCGCGCAACCGAGGCGAGACGTCGCCCGCCTGCCCGATGGGCGCGCCCGCCAGCACCAACCTGCCCTGTTCTGTCACCCGGCCATTGTCCTCCCTCTTGACCGGGCACCCTAAATAGGCCGTGTTTTTCAGGTAAGCACCCGCATGGGGCCCGTACGATGTCCGGATGGCCGTGACCGATTTCCCGTACAAGGCCTTCCACGAGCAGCAGGAGGGCGAGCCTCCGGTGCCGACGGCACGATCCGTCCGCGACCGGCTGGTGCCCCCCATGCCGGGCAGTGTCCTGTGGGGATGGGTCGGCCCGCTGCTGGTGGCCGCGTTCGGCGCGGTGCTGCGTTTCTGGAACCTCGGCTCACCCAAGGCCGTCATCTTCGACGAGACCTACTACGCCAAGGACGCCTTCTCCCTGCTGACCTGGGGAGTCGAGCGGACCACGATCAAGGACGCGGACAAGCTGCTGCTCGGCGGCAAGACCGGCGTCTGGCAGTCGTGCGCCGCCGACGCGCTCGACAAGTGCGCCTCCTACGTCGTGCACCCGCCGCTCGGCAAGTGGATGATCGCGGCCGGCGAGTGGCTGTTCGGCATGACCCCGTTCGGCTGGCGCTTCGCCTCCGCCCTCTTCGGCACGCTGTCCATCCTGGTCATCGCCAGGCTCGCCAGGCGGATGACCCGCTCGACCATCCTGGGCTGCTTCGCCGGCCTGCTGCTCGCGCTCGACGGCCTGGCGTTCGTGCTCTCGCGCACCTCGCTGCTGGACGTCTTCCTGATGTTCTGGGTGCTGGCCGGCTTCGCCTGCCTGGTCGTCGACCGGGACAAGGCCAGGAGCCGGCTGGTCGACTGGTACGAGACCTCGCCGCTGACCGAGCAGGGCCCCTCGCTTGGCCTGCGGCCATGGCGGATCGCCGCCGGGGTCTGCCTCGGGGCGGCCTGCGCGGTCAAGTGGTCGGGCATCTTCTTCCTGATCGCGTTCGCGGTCATGTCGCTGCTGTGGGACGCGGGCGCGCGCAAGGCCGTGGGGATGCGGTCGCCGTACCTCGGCATGATGAACAGGGACCTGCCCAAGGGGATGCTGGCGCTCGCCGTCGCGCCCATGCTGACCTATGTGGCGAGCTGGACCGGCTGGTTCGCCAGCGCGTACGGCTACGGCCGCAACTGGGCCCAGGCCACCGCCGACGGCCCGCTGCGCTTCGTCACCGAGTCGGCGGCCTCCTGGTTCGACTACCACCTGCAGGTCCTGCGCTTCCACAGCGGCCTGACCAGCACCCACCCCTACCAGTCCGAGCCGTGGGAGTGGCCGCTGCTGCTGCGGCCGGTCGCCTTCCACTACGAGGGCCACCAGAACGTCTGCGGGCCCGGCGTCCGGGACTGCTCGCAGGCGGTGCTGGGCGTCGGCACCCCGGTCATCTGGTACGGCGCGGCGGTCGCCCTGATCGCGCTGATCGCCTGGTACGTCTCCTCCCGCGACTGGCGAGCCGGCGCCGTCCTGCTGGCCTACGCCGTGGGCTGGCTGCCCTGGTTCTACTGGGCCATCGCCGACAACCGGACCATGTTCCTGTTCTACGCGATCCCCATGGTGCCGTTCATGGTGCTGGCGATCACCCTGATGGCCGGGCTGATCATCGGACCCGCCCATGCCACCCCCCAGCGCCGGATGGTCGGCGCGGCCGTCACCGGCGCGTTCGCGCTGCTCGCGCTCATCAACTTCGGCTGGCTGTACCCCGTCCTGGCGGGCGAGGTGATCCCCTATGTGGACTGGAAGGCGCGCATGCTCCTGGACAGGCGCTGGATCTGAACATCCCGATCACACGCCGCTTAGCTGCGCATTCGTAGGGTAGGCACCGTGCAAGACCCAATACGCACAGGTTTCGGTCATCGTCAGGGCTGGGGTCCATACGGCAGACTTCGGGGCATGCCTGCACCGGACGTGGCCGCGCTCCTGATCGAACTGGAGCGCTCCGATCCTGGCCTCGCCGACGAGGCCAGAACCGCCGTGGAGTGGCTGACCGGCGGCGAGCCGCTGGAAACGGTCACTCAGCTCGACGTGTGCGAATTCCTCTGGTACACCCTGCCGGTCAAGGTTCAGGGCGACCACCTCCGGCTGGCGAAGGCCCTCGGGCGCCTGCTCCAGCTCGGCGGAATGGAACGATACGCCGCGTTCTGCGTCTCCCCCACCACCAGCCAGATCCTGCGCACCTACGCCCGCGACGGCGAGGACGCGGGCGGCGCCGCCTACCAGGAGGCGCTCGAAGCCACCGGCGTCCTCCCACCCGACGTCCCCGACCTGCGCTGGAGTATGATCATGGGCCCTGAGGAGCTGGGCGCGCACGTCGCCTGCTCCGCGGCCCTGGAACTGGCCATCGTCTCCGGCTCGCCGCCCGACCCCGTGGCACTGACCCGGCGCTGGCTCACCGAGCCGCGCACCGAGCTGGGCGGCGACAGCTGGCTGCACCGCGTGCACGGCGAGCGCCTCAACCGCTGGGTGCTCGGCCGCGGCCCCGCGCGGCGCGAACTGGCCCAGCCCTTCGAGGTACGGCTGCACGCGCCCGTCCCCGCCCGCCCGCTGCCCGCCCTGCAGGGCCTGCTCGCGCTGGCCGCCTCCGAGGGCGGCGTGCCCCTGCGGCTGCCACCCTCGCCGGAGGCGATCGCCCGGCGCGAACTGGCCGAGCACGAACTGGGAGCGCTCTATCGGGACGGCAGCCGGCTGCTGCTCACCGATGCCGGGCGGCGGCTGTTCGGCTCGCGTGAGCTGCTCTGGGAGTCGGTCACCTCGCTGCTGCTGGCGCGGGGCGAGCACGAGTTCGAGGCGTCGGCGCGGGAGGCCGCGCTGATGCTGCTGGCCGACGGCGACACCCTGCGCGTGCAGGCGCTGTCGGTCAGGGTGTCACAGGTGATCGGCGGCGAGGGCTGGCATCCGGTGACCGGTCTGGAGGACGTCACGCGCACACTCACCGCGCTGGTCCACCGCCTGTCAGCGCTCGACCTGCTCGCCCTGGACGACCACGACCCGGTACGGCTGTCGCCAACGGGCCAGGCGGCGGCGCTGGCGGCGCTGCGCGCTCACGCCCTGCGGCCTCGGCAGTACGTCAGCCTGAGTTAGGCCTAGGTCCGGAAATTTCGGGAAGTGGGGGCGGGTGTCCGACCCCCACTCCGCCTTAGAAAACCCCCGGCCCGACGCCACCCCCCGGCCCGACGCCAACCCCCAGCCGGACGCCGACGCCCGGCGGAAGTCCGGCGCCCAGCCGGATGACGACGATCGGGCGGGGTCGGAGCGGCTGCCGTTCGGGCGGCCCGGGCGTCCGCTGACCGGCAACCCGTTCGTGTTCGGGTTCGTCGGCGCGCTCGGCGTGCTCACCGCCTGGCTGCTGGTCCAGGCCATCTCCACGGCCAGCTCCATGCTGCTGCTCATCCTCGTCTCGCTCTTCCTCGCGCTCGGCCTGAACCCGGCGGTGGAGGCCCTGCAGCGCCGCAACCTGTCCCGCCCCTGGGCGATCACGGCGGTGTTCGCCGGGGTGATCCTGGTCTTCGTCGGCACCGGCGTCGCCCTGGTCCCGCCGCTCACCGAGCAGACCGCCGAGTTCGTCCAGCGCATCCCCGCCTACGTCCAGCAGCTCCAGAACAACCCCACCGTCCGCGACCTCGACCAGCGCTACCAGCTCCTGGAGCGCCTGGTGCAGTACGTCGGCAGCGGCGCGTTCGGCTCGCAGATGTTCGGCGGCATCCTCGGCCTCGGCCAGGTCGTCATCGGCGCGATCTTCAACGCGCTCACCGTGCTGGTGCTGACGCTGTACTTCCTCGGCTCGATGCGGTCCATGCGGCAGACCGGCTACCGGCTGATCCCCCGTACCCGGCGCGAGCGGGCCCAGCTTCTCGGGGACGCGATCGTCCAGCGGATCGGCGGCTACGTCGCGGGCAATCTGATCATCTCGCTGATCGCCGGGTTGAGCACGTTCTTCTTCCTGTCCATGCTGCGCGTGCCGTACGCGCTGGCGCTGGCGCTGATCGTGGCGTTGACCGATCTCATCCCGATGGTGGGGGCGTTCATCGGCGCGGTCATCGCCTCGGCGGTCGGGTTCTTCGTCTCGCCCGCCGTGGGTCTCGGGTGCGTGGTGTTCTTCGTCGTCTACCAGCAGGTCGAGAACTACCTGATCGCGCCGCGGGTGATGAAGAGCTCCGTCGACGTGCCGCCGATCGCGACGATCATCGGCGCGCTCATCGGCGGCGCGCTGCTCGGCGTGATCGGCGCGCTGCTGGCCATCCCGCTGGCCGCGGCGATCCTGCTCATCGTGCGCGAGGTGGTCTTCCCCCGGCAGGACGGGGCCTGAGCGCCCGTCTCACTCTCAGGAGGGAGCGGGCCTCGCCCGCAAGGAGCTGCGCCGGATGGCGGGCGGCGGCGCCTTCGCCACCGTCAGCGCCTCGCTCGGCATGGCTGGGATCGTCGCGCTCGTCGCCCAGTTCGGCATCGACATCGTGGTCGGCTTCCTGTCCGCCGACCACGCCGCGATGAGCGGGTACTTCGACCGGGTCCAGGCCGTGCCGGGGGTCTCGATCGTGGTGTACGACGCGGTCCCGCTGCTGTTCTTCGTCGCCCAGCTCGCTCTGATCGTTCAGCTCGCCGTACAGCGCCGGGTGAAGGTGTGGACGCCGTTCCTGGTGCTGGCCGACCTGATGATCCCGTTCGCCGCCCCGCCCACGCGCTCGTCTGACCACGTGCTCCCGCCCCCGCCGCCCGGCCAGCAGACCGGGCGGCTTCCGGCATATCACTGTTTGCTTGGCGAGAGGGCTTTCGCGGGTTTCAATCCGTTTATGGAGATGGACGCTGGAGACACTCAGTCGTTCAGGGAGACCCGGCTGCCCCCGCCCCCGCCCATCCCCGCCACCCGAGACCAGCTGACCGCGCTGCGCGCGACGGTGGCCAGGCTGGAGGAGGAGCTCGAGGTGCGCGGCCGGGAGATCGACACCCTCCAGGCGGCCGAGACCCGCAGGAACAAGCCGTGGTGGCGGGACACGACCACGCTGGTGTCGGTGGGCGCGCTCGCGCTGACCGTGCTGACCGTGTTCCTCTCCCGCGTCGACGCGGGCAGGACGGACGACGCCGCCAAGCGCGACCGGCTGACCAACATGATCCAGCGGATCACCGGGCTGCAGCGCGAGAACGCCGAGCTCCAGACCAAGTACCCGGCCAACTGGCAGACGGTCGCGAGCGTGCTCAACACCGACAGGGTGATCCTCACCCGCCAGGCCGGGGAGCTCATCAAGCAGATCCCGGACCTGGTCAACGCGACCGAGTACTACGCCGTGGGCCTGGAACTGTCACGCTCCGGCGAGACGGCACTCGGCCGCGAGATGCTGGACGAGGCCGTCAAACGCGCCCGCAACTACCTGGAGTACACCGCAGCCGTACGGCAGCAGGCCGAGATCCGTTACGGGCTGGACGACCTGGCGGCGGGCCGGGCGCTGATGGCCAGGGCGGGCAAGGTGTTCGAGGAGAAGCAGGAGTTCGCCGCCGGCACGAGCGCGTTCCTCCGGGCGAGTCACGCGGTGGACAACGAGGTGCGCTGGGCGCTGCTCGAACAGGCCGTCAGACAGTGCGTCCAGGCCCGCGAACACGCCGCCACCGCCAGGAGGCAGCTCTCACGACTGACCAACCCCGACTCCTACACCCAACTGGTGACCAACATGGAGAAGTCCGTCGCCAAAGCCTGCGATTGACATGCCCTACCCCCATATGATCACCACTCATGATCATGCGCAGCCTGGCCACCGTCGCAGGCTCTCCATCCTCCTCATCCCCGGTACGGCCACCGCCTCCGCCTACCCCGTCAAGGGCGCCCCCGAGCTGACCCACAACGCGCTGTACAAGACCGCCAAGGTCCCCGCGGCCAAGTGCGAACTGACCAAGGGCACCTCCAAGGCATCGACCACGAAGTACCTCACCAAGGTCGTCGGCTGCCTGAACGCCTCGTGGAGCAAGACCGTCAAGGACTTCGTCCCCGCCCGCGTCGACATCAAGTCCAAGCACGAGAACGGCCCCTGCGGCACCGGCATGGACATCGCCGGATCCTTCGCCACCTCCTGCCGCGAGACCATCCAGATCCAGCTCGCCGCCGACTGGATCAAGGCCAAGGACGACCTGGCCATCCTCGTCGAGGTCACCCGGGCGTACAGCGGGCTGATCCAGGGGCAGACCGGCATCAGCGAGGCCTGGTGGGCGATGCCGAACGACGCCGACGAAGCACAGTTGGACGAGCAGACCCACCGCTTCTACCTCCAGGCCGACTGCCTGGGCGCCGTCTCCATGAAGTCCCTGGGCCGCACCTCCAAGAACTGGAAGCCCGCCCTCACCGCCGAGACCCCTGGCGAATACAGCAGATTCAAGTGGCACGGCAAGCCCGCCAACCGCCTCCACTGGTTCACCCAGGGCTACAAGGCCGGCCGCCCCGGCGCCTGCAACACCTGGAAGGCCCCCTCCTCCAAGGTCGCCTGACGTTCCCGAGGCGGGCGGTGTTCGTCCTTACGGCCAGGGATCACCCCATGCCGTGTTTCGAGCGGCCCGGTAGGCGGCGCCGTGTCGTCATCCTCGAAGCCCAACTCCGCCGCCTTGAGCCTGCGGTGAAGCCCGGTACGGGGCAGCCGAGCCGAGAAGTGACACCAGTCCCCCGCCGTGACCGGGCAAGGACCAGCGTGCGGACAGGGCGCCGCGATGCGCAGTCCGAGACCGATCAGCCGGTCGCGGGCGGCGAGGACGCGGGCGTATCCCTCCGGTGTGCCCGGCTCGACGACGACGACCGTCGCGGCGCGTTCGGCCGACCACCGGACGACCGCCTCCTGGGCGGCCGACGGCATCTCTCCCAACACGTAGGAGAGCGTGACGAGATCCGCCGGTGGTGTGTCGAGGTCGGCTCAGCGGGAAGAGCGATCATCGTCTCCCCCGGACTCAGGCGGCGCGGAGCGGCCGCCAGGCGGCCACGGCGACGACGGTCATGGCGGCGGCGGCCACCCAGAACGGCGTGTTGATCGACGCGGCTTGCGCGATCAGACCGCCGAGCAGCGATCCGGCCGCGGCGCCGCTCACTTGAGTGAGCGCGTAGACGCTGCCGACCCGCCCCCGGAGCTCGTCCGGCACCGCCGTCTGGAACTGGGTGGCCACGATGATCCCCCAGTTCACGCTGTGCACGCCGAAGACGATGAGGATCGCCGCCGCGACCAGCGGCTCCGTCGTGGCCGCGAGTACGGCGTGCGTGATGATCTCGACGATCAGCCCACCGCGCAGCAGCGCCCTGGCCCCGAATCGTTTCCCCAGTCGCGGGGCGAGAAAGCTGCCCGCCAGCCCGCCGACGCCAAACGTGGTGAGCAGCATGCCGTACCCGACCTCGGTCAGCCCCAACCGCTGCCGCGCGTAGAGCGCGAAGATCGCGAACGCGGCGCAGAAGGCGACGTTGGCCACGCCCATGCTCACCGCGAGCGTGCGCAGCAGCCGGTGCCGCCACAGCCAGCGGATCCCGGCCGCGACGTCCTCCCGTACGCTGCCGCCCGCCGGCGGCTTGGCCGGGGTGATGCGGACGGCCGAGGTCAGCGCCGCCGCGACGAGGAAGGTCAGGGCGTCGGCCGCGAACGGGAGAGCCGCGCCGACGGCGAACAGCCAGCCGCCCAGCGGTTTGGCCAGGATCTGGTTGCCCAGGATGCTCGTGGCCACCATCCGGGAGTTGGCCGAGGTCAGTTGCCCGGGTGCGACGGTGGCGGGCACCATCGCGGAGAAAGCCGTGTCGGCGACGGTCTCACCGGCACCGAGCAGGAAGAACACGAGGTAGATGAGCGGTACGGAGGCGGTCGAGGTGGCGACCGCGACGGCCAGGACGGCCAGGGCCAGACCGCGCAGCACGTTGACGACGACGACGAGGCGGCGGCGGTCGAGCCGGTCCACGTAGACGCCACTGATCAGGGCGATGATCAGCCAGGGCAGTTGCTGGGTGAAGGCGGCTCCGGCGACGAGCGCCGGCTCACTGGTGAGGGAGGCGACGAGCAGGGGTCCCGCCACCATGGTGATGCCGTCGCCGACGTTGGACACCGCCGAGGCGGTCCACAGCTTGGAGAAGTCCGCGCCTAGACGGGCGGACTTGAGGGCACGCAAAACAGAGCTCCTCAGTGAAAGAAACGGTCATGAAGTCGGAGACCGCTTCGAGGCGAGGAGCGCCTGCCCGCTGTTTAGCTGCTGCGGCGCTCTCGCGTCGAACCGGTGGCCGTGACCTTGCTCTGCTGCATGAGTACCTCCGGGGAGTGACCAATATCACGGGCAGGCTAGTCCACCGTTCCGCCCGCGCACCACTCGATTCCGGCCCGACCGGTGAGCGCGCACAGGCGTGGGTGGCGGCGGCGCGGCTCACCCCGCCGGAGTGATACAGGCGCGATACACAGCCAAGCGGCGGCCGATGCGCCACCTCCACAGAGCGGACATCCGTACAGCCCATGGTGGCTGACATGCGCCGTTCCTGGCGTGACGGACCACCTGTGGAGGTGCCATTCCCATGCGCTTCGCCCGCCGTGACCTCCCCCGCGCACCACTGCGAGCCCGCGTCGCCGCCGTGGTCGCCGTCGTAGCCGTCGCCTGCGTGTCCGGTTGCCTCGGCTCAGCCCGCGGTGCCGACCGGCCCGCACCACCCCGACCGGTCATCAACCTGTCACTGCCGTGGCCCAGCGAAGGACAGGCCGCCATCGAAGTGGCCGGTCTGGGCAGCCTCGGCACGAGCGGCACGATGGAACCGGTGCCCATCGCCAGCGTCACCAAAGTCATGACGGCCTACGTGATCCTGAACAGTCATCCGCTCCAGCCCGGAGCGCCGGGCCCGCTCATCGAGGTCGACGCGGCCGCCGCACGGGAGTCACTGTCGCAGCGGGAGTCCACCGCGCCCGTCCGAGCGGGACAGAGGCTGTCGCAGCGCGAGTTGCTGGACCTGATGATGGTCCCCTCCGGCAACAACGTCGCCCGGCTGCTCGCCCGATGGGACGCCGGATCAGAGGAGGCGTTCGTGAGGAAGATGAACGCCGCCGCCGCCGACCTCGGCATGGCCGACACCGTCTACACCGGAGCCAGCGGCAACGAGGACTCCACCGTGAGTACGGCGACCGACCAGTTGACGCTGGCCCGGCAGGCGATGAAGAACAAGGTGTTCCGCCAGATCGTCGCCACGACCCAGACGACGGTGCCAGGCGATTCGCGCGTGATCCCCAACACCAACACCCTGCTGGACAAGCCTGGCGTGATCGGCATCGAGACCGGGTCAGGCACGGCGGCGGGCGGCAACCTGATGTGGGCCGCCAAGGCCCGAGTGGGCGGTAAAACGCGCCTGGTGCTCGGCGTGGTCCTCGCCCAGAGCGCCAACACCGACCCGACGACAGGCAAGCATGCGGCGCTGGATGCCAGCGACAAGCTGATCACCTCCGTGCAGCAGTCGCTGGCCTCCTCACGAATTTCCGTTGGATAGTCGCAGCATCAGACCGGTTCACCGGTGCGCTGATTCGGTGGTCAGCCGAACCGCCTCGACGCGCTGGACGAGGTTCGTGATCAGCGAGGTGATCTCCGGCCACAGGGCGCGCGGCAAGTCGTGGCCCATGCCGTCGAACACCACCAATTCAGCCCCAGGGACGGCAGCCGCGGTGGCCCGCCCACCGCTGACGTCGCACATCGGGTCGTCGGCCCCATGGATCACCAGGGTGGGCACGTCCAGCGACCGAAGCCGCTCCGTCCTGTCCCCCGAGGCGAGGGACGCCACCGCCTGACGGGCGATACCGAGCGGATCATGCGCCCGGTCGTAGGAGCGCCCGGCACGATCGGCGGCCGCGGCCTCGTCGGTCTCGAACTCAGGTGACCCGAGCGCCCGGACGGCCCTCACCATCTGGTCGATCACGTCCTGGCGGCTCACGGGCGGCGGCCCCGCCAGCGTACGCAGCGCCTCGGGCTTCGCCTGGCCTACGGCGAGGTCACCCGTGGTGGACATCATCGACGTCAACGACCGGACCCGGCCGGGATGCTCGATCGCCATCGTCTGCGCTATCGCACCGCCCATCGAGAGGCCGACGATGTGGGCGCTGTCCAGCCCGAGCACGTCGAGCAGCCCTACCGCGTCGGCCGCCATGTCGGACAGGGTGTAGGACGCCGAGGACCAGTCTCCGGCCAGCGCCGCCTGCACGTCGGGCGTCGGTGCGTCGGGGAAGTGCGACGACAGGCCGATGTCGCGGTTGTCGAAGCGGATCGCCTGCACGCCATTCGCGACCAACTCGGCGCAGAACCCCTCCGGCCAGCCGAGCATCTGCACGGCCATACCCATGATCAGCAGAACGGGCGGCGCTTGGGGGTCACCGAAGCGCTCGTATGCCACCTCGATACCCGACGGACCGACATTCACAGCCTTCTCTTCGCCCACCGTCACATCACTCCTCGCTTGAAAGACGACAGGAACATACATGAATTGCACGCGACAGCAAATGGGAAACTCGCGAAAATTTCCAAAATAGAGACATATACTGAGTACGGGACGGGGGACGGGAAATACGCTGGCCTCTGAATGTTGCCGCCTCGGCGCGAAGCGGCGCGGCGCGTGTGGAACACCTGGCCCGCATCGCTCATGACGGCCCACCGGTTCTTCCGGGCGGGCCGTTTCGGCTGCTTGGGTCGGTGCGGACGTGGCGGCGGCCAGGCTCGTCAGGCGACATGGTCACGATCCGCGCGCGACCAGCAGTGACACAGTTCGCTCTGTGACGAGTTCTCTCTTGTCCGCTTGGGTTTTTGGCGCTCACCGCCATGTTCCGGAAAGTCCACCGTTGCGGAGACCGCGCTTCAAATCCCGAAGGGCCTATCAGGATTTAAACCGCAAATCGCATTATTGATGCGTGCCGACCATACTCCTGCGGCGAAGGGGAAATAACCGGAATCGAAGGTGTGCCGCGGCATATCGACTCGCCATCGTGAGCCAAGGTTGCGGCACAGCCGTCGTGAACCGCTGATGACCGGGCACCGCACTCACCGGGGCGAGACCGCACATCCGGCACCGCTCAGAGCCCGCTCCGAGGAGATGGGCGCCCAGAAGTACCCGCCTGAACACACCACGCTCCTCGACCCGCAGGCGTACAGAAGGTTCCGCCATGAAATGATCGCGGGCCATGGAGATCATCGACAGCGGCCGGTTCGAACCCGCGGCGGACGGATCCGCCCACTACGCGGAGCACCTGCAGGTGCCCGCGCTCAGCTTCGGGACGTATTCCCTCCCGGCCGGCTCGGTGGACGGGCAGTCACCGCACAACGAAGACGAGATCTACGTTGTGACGAGCGGGCGCGGCTCCTTCACCTCAGGCGGCCGCACCATTGAGGTCGGCCCCGGCACCACGCTCTTCGTCCCGGCCCGCGAGGAGCACCGGTTCCACGACATCACCGAGGACCTGGTGGCGTTGGTGTTCTTCGCCCCCGCATACACCGGAATCCCCCAGTCCTAGCTCCCACCAGCCGGGTCCGGAGACAGGCGCTGCCGAGACCACATGACAGCAGCCGAGCCCAGCCAAACCAGGCCCGGAGACCCCCGAAGCGACAAGATCCCGCCTGATCTCGGTGATCAGACGGGATCCCGCCAACTTCAGGTGGAGGTGAGGGATTCGAACCCCTGCCCCCTTCATCACGACATCAGGCTCTTGGGAACGGCCATCACATACGGTAACCTTCCCCTCTGCGCCGTCTGACATTCCGAAGTCAGCCGTGGGTCGTCTTGGTCGCCATGTCGAGCACGAGCCGCGCTGTGGTGTCCAGGAGTTCCGGATCGGGCGGGCGGCCAACGACGAGCGCCTGGTAGTAGATCGGGCCGAGCAGGACGTTCAGCAGGACATCGGTGGTCTGTCTATCCACCGGGCGGCCGGTGTGGCGCTCTAGCACGGTGCGCAGTCCTGCCAGGTCTCGCTCCTGCTGCTCACGGAGGAATCCCTCTCGCAGCGCCTGGGCGGTGCTCTGGTTGGTCTGGGCGTGGCCGAGGAGCGCCTGCAGGACCTGGCCCGCCGGTTCCTGGAGGAAGCCGCTGATGCGCCGCAACTGCAGTTTCAGCTCTCCCTCGGCGGTGGCGGTGCCCAGGTGCCAGGCCAGGCCGTCCTGAGCGTCGCCGATCAGAGTGTCCAGGAGGATGTCGACCTTGGATTTCCACCAGCGGTAAAGGGTCTGCTTGGCGACCCCGGCCCGGGTGGCGATGCTCTCGATGGTCACACCGTCGAACCCGCGTTCCACCAGCAGGTCATCGGCGGCGTTGAGCACCGCGAGCCGGATGCTCTCGCTGCGTTTGGGGCCTGTCCGGCTCACCACTGTCGACTGGTCCGAGGTGGGCGCGGAGTTACGCTCGGCGGAGATGGTCATCCTCCTCTCAGTTTCTTCTGGCAGCCCCGATTCTGGCACGGGTCAAGGCGCATCGCCGCGCCCGGTCTTGGTGCCGATCAGGCTGAGCAGCACAGCGAGGGCCAGCACAGCGACCGCCGCGCTGAAGATCTCTCCTGCCGAGCGCAGGCTGGACGCGCGGATCAGCACGCCCACGCCGATGGCAGGCACCGCGAGCATCGTGTAGAGGATGGCGAAGAAGGTCGACACCGACGCGCCGCGATATCGGGGAGCGCCGCGGGAGGTGATGGTCGCGATGCCCTGCCCGAGGGCGACGCCGGTCGCCAGCCCGTTCACCGCAGCGCCGATCAGCAGCGGGATGAGCCAGGTCGTGGCCAGGGCGACGGCGATCAGCCCGGCGGCGACGATCAGGCCCACACAGGCGGCGGGCAAGGCGACGGCGGCGTTGAGGACGCGGAGCAGTAGCTGCCCCAGGGCCGTGCACGCGAACGCGATGAAGACCACCAACCCGGTGAGCGTGTGGCTCGACTGGTGCAGCAGCGTGCCAAGGAACAGGCCGGTCACCGCGGTCAGGACTCCCAGGACGGCGAAGCCCGCTCCCGCGGCCATGGCCGTACGCAGGAACACCGCTCGGATCTCGCCCGGGATGTGCAGCGGCTGCAACCGCAGGGTGAAGCCGGAGCGGTGTACGGCGCTCTCCTGGACGGTCGCCACGCCCAGCAGACCCAGCACCGCCAGGGCGCCGAGGACAGCCCATGGAGTGCGCAGCGGCTCGGGTACCAGGTCGGCCAGGATCCCGGCGAGCAGCGTGCCGCAGGCCAGACCGCCCATGTTGGCGAACAGCGCCACGGTGGCGGGACGGACCCGCGCGTTCGGCCCGATCAGCTCGGTGAGGGCGGCGGTGGCGGCGCCGGTGACCAGCGCCGCCGACAACCCCGACACCATGCGGGCGACGAGCAGTACCGCGACGTTCTGGGTGACCAGGAAGATCGCGGCCGCGGCCACCGACAGCACGGTTGCGGTCACCAGGGTGGGCCGTCGGCCGATCTGGTCCGACAGCCGTCCGAACAACAACAGCCCGGCCACGACCCCGATGGCGTACACGGCGAACACCACCGTGACGGTGAACGGAGAGAACCCGAAAGCCTCCCCGTAGAGGGGATACAACGGTGTCGGCGCGGTCGTGCCCGCCATTGTGATCCAGAAGGCGAAGGCCACCGCCGTCACGGCCAGGCCAGGGTGGCGCCTGCGCGCCGTGGCATCGCCCGCGGCGATGCCCATGGTGGAGTTCTGCATGAACCGTCCTCTTCGGAAATCGCTGACTCGAAGAGTAGACTCAACGTTGAGTCTAGTCAAGATCCAGCGAAACCACCCTCACAAAGAGTGACCTTCCGGTAGCGACGCCGAGTGGCAGGCCATCAAGCCGCTGATGCCCTGGCCCCGCTGGCTGGACGGCAACGGCGGACGCCCCGAGGAGTACTGCCGCCGCCAGATCGTCGACTCGATCCGCTACGTAGTCGACAACGGCTGCAAGTGGCGCAACCTGCCCGGCGACTTCCCGCCCTGGCGCACCGTCCACGCGATCTTCACCCGGTGGTGGCAGGACGGCGACCTGCTCGCCGTCCACAACGACCTGCGCGAACAGATCCGCCAGGCCGCAGGACGCGAAGCCGAGCCCAGCGCGGGGATCGTGGAACTCCCAGTCACTACGAGCGGCCGAGACCGTGGGCGCCGACACCCGCGGCTATGACGCGGGACCGCGACGGCGCCCGGCCAGTGCTGGAGCGCCTGCGGGACTGGCACGAGGGGGTCACGCTGATCTGGGCCGACGGCGGCTACGCGGGCAAGCTCGTGACCTGGGCGAAGGAGAAGCTCCAGTTCACGCTGGAGATCGTCAAACGTAGCGACGATGTCAGCGGCTTCGTCGTCCTCCCCGGCAGGTGGATGGTGGAGCGCGTTCACGAGTGAGGGAGATTCGATAGGGGTCAGAGATCGCTTCCCGCCAGTCGAATGATCGTTTCCCAGATTCGCGATGGTGTGCAGCGCGCCGCTGAGCCGTTGAACCTGTACCGATCAAACGGACCTGGCCAGGTGAGTGAGTACCTCTTCGGCGGCGTCCAGGTGGGGTCGCGCACGACGTAGCGGGTGATGCCCCAGCGACGTTGATGGGTTGCCATAGCGGCGGCGATCTCGTACGGGGTACCACACCTACGTCGCAGCGGGCACCTGATCAACCCCGGTGGTGAGGCGTGTAGCGATGTGAGCGGCGACAGATTCGGTGTGGTTAGTGATGTCTATGAGTTGGACCAGGGCTTCGCGGGCTGGTGGTGGTGATGTCCCCGGCCTGCCGCGCCTTGTTCGATGGGGTCGAGTTGCCGGTCGAAGTCGGCGCTGTGCCAGCGGACCTCGTGCCGGTGCCCGTCGGGCAGTGTCCGGCCTATGTGTCCTATGCCATAGATCATTATGCTTGTGACATCGAAGCTTGAGCGTCACCAAAGGTTGGGACGAGGTAACGCGGGATGCACGCAGAAGGCCGTATCGAGCAGGCCAGGCTGGCCTATGAGCGGGCTGTCTTCGCCGGTGACCACGGCGTGTTGTCTGAGGCAGAGCGAGAGTTGGACAAGGTCGAGGCTGATCTCGCGCTGGCTCGGGGTCGGATCTTGCATGCGCGGTTTCTGGAGGAACGTCGCGAGGATTCCCATGAGCTGGCCTTGATGGAGCGTGCGGCACACCTCTACCGGAGGCTCGGTGATGTAGCCGGAGAAGCCGAGGCGCTGTTCTGGGTGGGGTGCGTCCACCAAGTCATCCGGGGCGATGCTGATGCCGCGATCCCTCTGTTTGAGCAGTCTCTTGAGTTAGCGCTACAAGTCGGCGATCTGGGGATCCAATCCGAGGTGCTTCGTCACCTAGGCATCGCCGATCATTCCGCGGGCCGGTTGGATAGTGCACGGGAGAAGTTGGAGGAGTCGGTACGGCTGCGCCAGCGGATTGAGCTTTGGGCAGGAGTTGCAGCCGATCAGGTCGGCCTGATTTACATCGCTGCGGCACAGGGCCGCCGGGACGACGCGCTGGCGCTGGCAGAGGAAGCGTATGCAACCGCGGAGGCCTGCGGTGCCGCGCGCATCATGCGCCAGATTGATGAGGCAAGAGCGCAGCTTCAGACCCCTGGTAACCGATCTGAACGAGGCCCTGCAGAGGACACGTAGGGGTTTCACCCTCGCCTTGGTCGGCGTCGTTCGCTGGATTCGGGGTGGTCTTCGTGCATCTGGGCTTCGAGGTCGGTGATGGGGAGTCCCTGGCCGAGGTCTTGTCAGAAGGGGAAGGCCGCGATCAGCGTGATCGCCTCGTGGAGGTCGTCGGCCATGACGGTGGCTTGGCCCTCAGAGGAGGCATACAGCACAGGCCGCTCCTCATCGTCAGGATGACCGCAGAGGAAATAGGTACCGCCACCGCCGCATCCGGCGATGGGGCCAAGGGGGCCGCGGGGAGGCACAGTTCCTCTACGGAGTCGCGGCGGTCGCGGCCCCCAAACCAGGACGAACCCGATTCGGAAAGCCCCGAAACGACGAGATCCCGCCTGATCGCGATGATCAGACGGGATCCCGTCAACTGTCCTGCAGCCGTTTCAAGAACGACCCTGAGTTGGTGAGGTGTTCACGAGTACGGCCAGCCTGGGGCGGAAGAGGTCCTCGGAAGATTGCTTCCCAGCATGGCGTTGATCGTTTCCCGGGCTGAACTTCAGGCTCGAGTCGATCGTCGAATCCATATGGCTCTCAGGTACCCGACACGCTCCCCTGCCCTGCTGTGCGCTCTAGCCACCCCTTTCCTGTACGCCGCGGTGAACCTGATCGCGATCCAGATCGCCGCCCACCCGACGGGACGCAATCCCTGGTATGACGTTCCCTGGAACTATGTGCTGCTGAATGAGCTGGACAGCGAGATAGCATCGGCGCGATCGGTGGCGCTGGGCTACACCCTCGTCCTCACCGTCGAAGCGGCCCTGATCGCCCTGCGTGTCCGGCAGAGGCGCCGTTTCGCCGACAACGAAGTTCCGCCGACGGGCGGGCTCTTCAGTCTGATGTATCTGCTCACTCTTGCTGTGGCCACCGTCCTCAATCCCGTGGGTCCGATATGGCGGGGCAACGACAATCACGATCTTGCAGTGCTCTGCCCCGCTTGGTACATGCCTGCGCTGATCGGCATTGCCCTCGTGGCCCTCATCGGGCTGACCGTCTGGCTCACCGCCGCGATCAGGGATGTCCCGGCGTCCTGACGGGAGTATCCAGAGCCGCTGTCGTTGAACCCTGGGGCCCGTCTGTGGATGACAGTCACAGAGGATGACGAGGGCGAGGAATTTCCCAGCTACTCCCATATGCTGGTGACACGCCAGAACTGGCGATGGGGCGTCCTCGACCCGCTGCTGAGAGCGGTGGCTGATGATGTCATGGCAGGCGTCTTGATCGCCGACTTGCGGGTGAGCCGGATCTACCACCCTTACGACGGCGGAGCGGACTGCGCTCTCCAAGACTCTGCAGCGAGGGATCGCCTCAGGGCGGCGCATAGTGAGTGGTTGTCGAGCCATCCGGCGGGTCTGTAGCCGCAAAGGGAGAGCTGTGCTCGGCTGTGAGGGGCCTGTTGCAGATGTGTCTCTTCACGCGAGCCGCAAAGCCATCTACAGTTACGGTTTGCAGGCACTGTGTGACTCTGTGCAGTCGCAGATTCTTGCAGGTTACGCACGGCGCCAGTACGTGGAGGTCGGGCATGACGTTGGGCGAAGCATCGCTGCTGGAGCAGCTGGCTGCGGATGAGGAGTCCGTCCGCGGGCAGCTTGAGTCGCTGCGTGAGCAGGTGGCCGCCCTGGAAGAGCGGCTGAGCGACCTGGCCACCGCCCGAAGGATAGTCACGCCGATGCTGGCCGGGCATCCCCGGCCCGAGCAAGCGCCTTCTGGCGGCACGCCTGACGCCCCGACGCACGCCTCACCGGAGAAAGCCGCACCGGCGCCGAAACCGGTCGCCGGGCTCGACCAGCGGGTCGTTGTGATCATGGCGAGTTCCGGACGGACGATGCGTGCCAAAGAAGTGGCTCAAGCGCTGGGCGAGCCCGACGTGCGGGGACGGGTGGAGACCACCCGGGCACGGCTCAAGCGGCTTACGGCACTGGGCTGGCTGACCCAGCACGAACCGGGCCTGTTTTCCATCGCCGCGGGCATCAATGGCCACGCGCCAGAGGGAGTCGCCAACGACGAGGCATAGAGCAACAGCCACATCGCAGGTCAGGCGCCCAACAACGACAGTCACGGGCGCCGGGCCGGACGAGCAGGGTGCCGCCGAGATTAGGCCCTCGGCGGCACCCGAGGTTGCGTGAGCACCCTCCAGGTTCTAACTGACAGTGTCTCGCGCACTCCCGAGAGTAACTCGAATGGGTCCTCTTGGGGAGGCGTCGAGCCTGGATTTCGCCTGCCCTGCGGATCGGCAGGGCAGGCGCGGGAAGGATCGACGATGCCCTCACCAGGGAGAGAAGGGGTCCGGCGCGGGTCAGCTTCCGCCAGTCCCGGTGGGCGAAGCGGGCCACAGCCGGACGGCCAGGCCGGCCTCCAGCTGGGCGATGGTGGCCACATCCGGCCAGCAACGCCCGACGACCACGTCATTGACCGTCTGCCGGTTCACCCCACTGACCTCGGCCAGCCGGCGGAAACTCAGCCCCCGCTCAGCCATCACTGCTTGCAAAGCCGCTGCGATGGCCTGGACGACGGCGGCGGCCGGATGGCCGGACAGATCCGCGTGGGGCCAGTTCTCCGGGTCGTCGGCCAACTCCCGGGGAGAGCGGGAACGCCCGCGTCCTCCGACCATGACAAACGACTCCTTTCGGTAGATGTCGTCGCCCTCCGTAACGGCAGGTTGTTCTGCCGGTATGGATGGGGTGTGACCCTCGACGCGGAAACCTCGACGAAGATCACCGGCTACCGGCCGCAGCAGGCTCCGCCGGAATGGGAACAGATTGCCGGGCACGTGCGGATGCTGGTCGCCGCCAGCGCTGAGCGCTCCCCCTACCGGGTGCAACGGCTGCTCACCGCGACCACCCGGCTGGCCGTGTGGTGTCACCGCTCCGGCCTGCCCGATGACCCGGAAGTGTGGCTGCGGCACGAGACGATCGACGCGTTCGTCCTGACCGGCTGCACCGACCTGACCCCGAGTTCGGCGCAGACCTACCGCAGCTGGCTGCGGCACATGCGCGCCACGCTGGCCTGGCTGGAACGCGGCGAACAAGCGCCGCCGCCGATGACAGTCCCCAAGAAGGTCAGCCCGCCGTACTCGCCGGCCCAGCTCGGCCGCCTTCGCGGCTGGGCCGAACGCCTGCCCGGCCAGGCTCGCACCGACGCTCTGGCGTTGATGGCGCTCGCCTTCGGCTGCGGTCTGACCTCTGGGGAGGTGGCCGCCGTCCGCACCGGGCATCTGCGCATCCTGGACTCCGGCGCGATCGTGGTCACCGTCCCCGGCACAGACCGGTTGATCGTCTGCCGCGCCGCCTGGGAGGACATCCTGGCCTACGCCGCCGATCAACCTGACGACCGGTTCGTGTTCCGGCCCGGGCGCGCCGCCCGGCACGCCAAGAACCTGTTCAGCTCCTGGACGGCCCGCCACACCCCGACCGGCGGCCTGCCCGCCCTGTCGGTGCGCCGGCTGCGCTCCTCCTGGATCGTCGAACTGCTGAGCGCCCGGATCGACCTGGGAGTGGTGGCCGCCGCGGCCGGAATGAGCACCTCCGCGCTGGCCCGCTACCAACATCTCGTCCCCGCCTTGGACGAGCCCACCGCAGTCGCGCTGCTGCGCGGCAGGCCCGACGAACAGGCCCATTGAGTACGGCGAAGCCACGCGCTTGGCCGCCGCGCACCACCCGAGCCCGAGCCACCCGACCCCGGCCACCCGCCAAGCAGACGGCACAGATCCCCGACGCCGTCGTAAGCCACTACGCCCGGCTGCTGGACGACTCCGGCATCATGCCGCTGATCAACGCCGAACTCGGCCCGAGGCCCGGCCCGCCCGGGCTGCCCATCGCCGCGGTGCTGACCTGCCTGCTGCTGTCCATCAACCACACCGGCAAGGCCACGCTCGTCGAGGCCTGGCGGATCGCCGCGTTCTGCCTGACCGCCGCCGCACGCCACCGGCTCGGCCTGCCCGACATCAACCCCGAAGACATCCACCAGGTGCTCGCCTCTTCTCGCCGCTTCTACCGGGCCTTCGACCGGCTGACCACCGCGCTGGATCCCGCCCGCCACGATCGGCGGGCCCGCCTGCCCCAGCACCAGGCCGACGCGCTGGCCACCGCATGGGAGGATGACGACCCAGCACACTCGCGCAAGCGGGAACTGCTGCAGGACATCGTCACCGCGCTGGTGCTCACCCCGGTGCGCTGGGCCAAAGGCCGGGGCTACCTCCGTCACTTCTGC